>JAFTGA010000020.1 GCA_017458145.1 Bacteroidales bacterium
GACCAGACGCGGTTCATCCACAAATTCTCCCTGCGCGAGGACGAGACGCACGAGCAGCTGAGCCGCGCGCTCCGTTTCGCCTTCCTCGAGATCGCACGCTTCGACAAGCCCAAGGAGGCCTGCGGGACCTTCGAGGACAGGTTCTTGTATTTGTTGAAGAATTTGCCTACTTTCGCGGAACAGCCCGATCTGTGGGACGACCCTTATTTTGATGAACTTATGGACACAGCCGCATTTGCCAACATGACCTTCGACGAGCAGGAAGCCTACATCGCCTCGATGAAGCAGAAATGGGATTACCAGAATTCCATCGACTTTGCCGAGATGAAGGGCGATTCCCGGGGATATGAGAGGGGGAAAGCAGAAGGGATCGCTGAGGGATTAGCCGCCACCGCCCGGCGGATGCTGGCGATGGGTTTTGAAGTGGCTGTGGTCGCAAAAGCGACCGGCCTCACTGAAGAGCAGATCATGGCGCTTCAATAGCTGCTGCGGTATCTCGTCCGGCGGCGGTTCTATCCCATTCCGAAAGCAGCTCTACACGGAGCCGGCCTCAAGCCCGGCCCGGGAACGGGCCATAAACGAGTCAACCCCTCCCGAATCCGGAAGGGGTTGACACAATTCTGGCCGTTTCGAGGCCGGGAAGATTAGTTCTGGTCGCTTTCGTTGATCTGCTTGTTGTTCTCGATCTCGGAAACCGGAATCTGGTACAGGAACTCGCGGTCCTCCTGGTCGTGATAGAACCGGGCGGCAGCCAGGTGGTTGTTCGCAGCACCCCAGGTCTCATCCGTACGGTCAATCGGGATGTTCAGGCGGCGGTTGTCAAGGAACTCCATACCCTCGCCCCAGAACTCGACTCGCTTCTGGAAGTTGAGCTCTTCGAGGAAGTCGGCCTTGTCGGCAGCCGGGCAGCTGTAGCCGGGCTGGCGGGTGCTCATGATAGCTTCCAGCGCAGTAATGGCCTCGGAGAGGTTGCCCTGGTGGGCAAGGCACTCGGCATACATAAAGTAGGCCTCCTCGGAGCGCAGGTAAATGTAGTCACCGAGCTCCCAGCCCGTCCCGTCGAAGCCGCTGCCGAAGACCTGCTTACGACCGGCGCCGATGAACTTGATGGACTGGTACGCCACGGCGGCGATCTTCGGAGTGAGCGGGTTGCGACCGTCGAGGAACCACTCGCGGCGGATATCGTCATCGTCAATACGGTCAACGAACGGACCGAAACCGGCACGCCACACGCCGATACCGGCATAGCCGTCACCGAAGTAGTCCATCAAAGAGAACCAGGAGCGGTAAATACCGGTGTTATCGGAAGTGATGTCGCAGCCCCAGACCACGTCCGGAAGGTTGATATCGCTGAAGCCCTGGAGGATGTCGTCCTCGGAGGTAAGGATACCGAAGTTGTCCATCACGACCTTCGCATACTTCTGGGCGTTGGCCCAGTCGTGCTTGATCATGTAGGCACGGGCCAGGTAGGTGGCGACCACGCAGCCGTCCACATCGGTCGGGCTGGCCGTACGGACTGCATCGATTGCATCGAAGATGGCATAGGCCTCCTCGAGGTCCTTGATCAGGAAGTCGAAGACGGCGGACACGGTGCTGCGCGGCTGGTCCTCGGTGGTGTTCTCATCCACGAGCGGGACGAGCTTGTCCTGGGAGTGGTCGTACTTGGCACCCTTGCCCCACACGGTATCGTCGGCACCCACATAGTAGGAGTACTGATACAGATAGGAGAGCTGGAGGTAGGAATAGCCGCGGATGCCGAGGGCGATGGCACGGTACTGGCGCATCGCAGGGTCGGTCACGTCAGCGGTGGCCACCTTGAGCACGCCGTTCGCGTTGGCGATGTTGTTGTAGTATTCACGCCAGCGGGTCAGCGTGGCATTGTAGTCGGCCTGCCAGTAGTCCAGCAGATAGTGGTACAGACTCATGGCGAAGCGGCCGGTCATGATCATGTCGTTGCCCTGCAGGGAAGTCAGATAGTCGAATCCCTTCTGGCCGAAGTAGTTGTGGGAGATACCCGGATTGCTCCAGGTCTGGATGTCGCTGTAGATACCGTTGATGGTCGCCTCAAACTTCTCCGGATGGGCCTGGATGACCTCGGAGAGACGCTCCTGGGTGATGACCCCGGTCGGCTGGGTGTCCTTCATACAGGAAGACAGGGCAGCGCCGGCGGTAAGAACGAACAGGAATTTTACGATTGTATTTTTCATATTGAAACCTCCTATTGATTAGAACGTAACAGTGATACCGCCGGAGATCGTACGCATCGGGGCATAGCCGCCGAAACTGCTGGTGGAACCGGTAAAGGAAACTCTCGGGTCGAAGCCCTGGCGGGCAGAGATGAGGGCCAGGTTGTCGGCCATCACGAAGAAGCGCAGACCCTCGACATAGAACTTGCGGGTAACGTTCTTCGGCAGGGTGTAGCCCAGGGTGATGTTGCGGATGTTGAAGAAGGAAGCGCTCACGAGGTGGGCGTCGGACGTCTGGCTGTAGGAGTTGGAAGAGTTGTTGGAGTTCCACACCGGGAGGTCGCCAGTCTTCTTGACCGGATCGTAGGTCTTCCACATGTCGGAGCTGTGGCCGACATAGTAGGAGATGCTCATGCCGTCGAGGTACTCGCTGTCGTAAGCCCAGCCGCCGAGGCGGTAGGAAGTCTGGATGCTGAAGTCGAGACCCTTCCAGTAAAGCTGGGTGTTGACACCGCCGTCGAGGGCAGGCAGGGCGGTCTTGCCGATGTAGTACTTGGTGGCGTCGGTGTAGGTCGTGGTCTTCTCCTGGCCGGTCACGTTGCCGTTCTCGTCCTTGGTGTCCATCCACCACTGGGAGTTGCCGTTCTCATCCATGCCTGCGTACTGGCGGACGAAGTACTCGTAGCGGTCGCGGCCCTCCATCAGCTTGAAGGTGCCGGAGGTGATGCCGTCCTCGCGGTTCTCCTCGGGGAGACGGACGATCTTGTTGGCATAGTGCGAGCCGATGAGGGACAGGGTCCAGCGCAGGTCGCGGTTCTTGATGAGGTCGAAATTGAGTTCGAACTCGATGCCGCTGTTCTGCATGGCGCCGATGTTCTCCCACTTGTAGGGACGGCCGCCGGTAGAGTACGCGAGCGGACGCTGGAAGAGCATGTCGTCGGTGTAGCGGATGAAGTAGTCCACATTACCGCGGATACGGCCGAGGAAGCTGAAGTCCACACCCACGTCGAAGGTGTTCTGCTTCTCCCAGGAGATCTCCGGATTGCCATAGTAGGAATAGCTATAGCCGAGGGCCGAGCCGTCCCAGCTGATTGCGTACTGGTCGTGTGCAGGATAGTAGTTGCCCACTTCCTGGTTGCCCTGGGTACCGTAGGATGCACGGAACTTCAGGTCGTCCAGCCAGTTCTTGCTGTTGGCCATCCAAGGCTCGGCGGACAGGCGCCAGCCGGCGCCGACAGACCAGAAGTTACCCCATTTCTTGAGGAAGCGGGAAGTGCCGTCACGACGGAACGCGGCGGAGAGATAGTAGCGGGAAGCGTAGTTGTAGTCTACCATTCCGAAGAAGCCCTCGATGTTGAGGTCGTTGGTGGCACTTTCCAGATACTGCATCGGACCACCGTTGTTGAGCTCCGGGTTAGACGGGTCGAAGAAGTTGGTCTTTTGGCCTTCCAGGGCGTGCGTGTGGTAGGTGTAGTACTCGTGGCCGATCTTGGCGGAGAAGCTGTGGTTGTCGCCGAAGATGTTGTCGTAGGCGAGGGTCTCCTGGATGTTGGTCACGGAAGTATTGGTCGCGCTGTGCGTGCCGCGGCCGCCGAAGGACTGTCCGTCACCGATGGTCGGGGTGTAGTAGGTAAGGCCCTCTGCGGCGCGGAAGTCATAGCTGTAGTTCACCATGGCAGTGAAGTGCTTGAGGAACTTGGCCTCGACATAGGTACGGGTGGTCAGGTTGTGACGGCTCGTCCGGCGGATGTCCTCATAGAGGTTGCAGATGACGTTCTGGTTCGTTGCGACCGGACGGGAAGACGTGCCGGCGGTCTGGCCGGTACCGGCGTCCCAGACGGGGACACCGTTCTCCATCACCATATTTCCGTTGGCGTCAAAGGCGTGGACCGGATAAATCGGGGCCCAGCTGCGGGCCACGCTGAACGGGTTGGAGGCGGCAGAGGTGCTCTCCTGCATACCGTTGCTCTGGGTCTTGGAGTAGCCGATGTTCATGCCGGCGCGCAGCCACTTGGTAAGCTGGGCGTTGACATTGGCGCGGGCGGACAGGCGGTTGTAGCTGGAACCGACGATGTAGGACTGGTTGTCCAGATAACCAACGGACAGGTAGTAGTCCACCTTGTCGTTGCTGCCGGACGCGGAGACGTTGTACTCCTGGCGGACGGCGGTCTTGAACATGTTGTCGGCGAAGGAGTCGTTGTAGCGGACTCTCGCATTCTTGTTGAGGTTGCCGTTCAGGTCCACGAGGTACTCGCCGTTCGGAATGATGAAGGCATTGTAGTTGCCGAGTTCGTCAAGCAGGCTCTCGGAAGCGGTCAGCGCAGCCTCGTCGGCAGTGGCGCCGGCCGTGATCTCGGTGTTGCGGATACCATACCAGGTCAGGCGGTAGTACTCGCCCGGATCGGTCACCATCGCGTAATCCTTATACGCGCGGGAAAGCACACCGGCGCTGGCGCTGAACTGGATGTTGGTCCGGGTCTTGGCGCCGGACTTGGTGGTGATCATCACCACGCCGCCGGCAGCACGGGAACCGTACAGGGAGTTGGAAACAGCGTCTTTGGACACGGTGATGGACTCGATATCCTGCGGATTGATGTTGGAGATGCTGCCGTTGTAAGGCACGCCGTCCAGAACCACGAGGGCGGCATTGCTGGCGCTCAGGGAGCCGATACCACGCACGTAGATGGAGGCATCGCTGCCCGGCTGGCCCGTGGAGGTGATGACCTGCAGACCCGCCACGGCGCCTTCGAGGGCGCTGGTCACGGAAGCGGCCTGGTTGTTCTGGAGGAGTTCGGACTTCACGCTGGACACGGAACCGACGAGGTCCTGCTTGCGCTTGGTGCCGAAAGCGACGACCACGGCGTTCTCAAGGGACTCGCGATCCGGATTCAAGGCGACGTCGAGCGTGTTGCGTCCGGCAACTTCAATCTCGACGGAGTCATATCCGATGGAAGAGAAAATAAGGGAGCTGCGGGAAGCGACGGAGATGCTGTAGACACCATCTGCATCCGTGCTCGTACCGGTGCTGGTGCCCTTGACCTGGACGGCCGCGAAGGGGATCGCTTCACCGGTGGACGCGTCTTTGACCGTACCTTTTACCGTGATGTTCTGGGCGAACACCGACATGCTGATGAGCACGAACAAAGCACTGAAGAACAGTTTTGCTTTTTTCATAAGCATTTCTTTTAATTAAACAATAAACTATACTAACCTTTAAGTTTTGTCTAGCCTTTATAAAAAGGAGCGTTTTTTTGTGAACGCGCAAAAATCGGGCGAAAGTTCGCAACTATTTTTTACAATTCCAAATTTGTAAGTTGCCAACGAATTGATTCATTGCTCGGATTTTCTTCAAAAAACGGACAAATAGCCGCATTTTGAAGATATTAAATTATCATTTGTAACCATTTTTAAAATAATACTTATATTAATTAATCAATATTTTCTTCCAAATCTACCCTCTCATTTGCTTTCGGCTGTGTTTCAAAGACTTAAATCACTCCCCCCCCCCCAACCCCAACCCCAACCCCACAGGTAATAAAAGCATTCCTTATACAACTTCCATCATTCCGGCCTGTCAAAAAAAGGAGGGTTTATTTCGACACATAACAAAACCTATTACATTATGATATATGCCTATATTCGCGTAAGCACGGCCGGACAATCGGGATCCAGCCAAAAGTATGAGATCCTGCAATGGGCTGGAAAGCAAAACGTTACAATCACGAAATGGGTATCGGAGTCCGCATCCGGAACCATTTCTCCTCACAAAAGAAAACTCGGGAGGCTCATCCGCCGCATGAGGCGGGATGACTTGCTGGTATGCACGGAAATCTCGCGTCTTGGCCGAAATATGCTGATGATCATGTCTATCTTGAATGATTGTGCCGCCGGAGGCATCCGGCTTCATACGATCAAAGACAATTTTGACCTCAATAATAATATAAATTCGAAGATCATCGCCTTTGCATTCGCCCTGGCTGCAGAGATTGAGCGCAACCTGATCTCCCAGCGGACCAAAGAAGCCTTGGCCGACCGGAAAGCCGCCGGTGTCCGTCTGGGGAGACCGCCCGGCAGTTTTAAAAAAAAGGAAACAGTATTGCGGGATCAGGGTGATATCCAACGCAGACTGGCCGCTGGAGAGTCTTTATGCAGCATTTCACAACAATACGGAATCCATCGAAGTACACTTGCAAGCTATTTGAAATCGGGTGACTGAACAATATGCCAACAAAAAATTGATAAAATTTAAAAAATAAAACTGGAAACACGGAATATCTAATCAACTGTAATTAAAATTTAAGAAAATCCCTATCAATTATACGAATAAATGCGTCTAACAATTTGATATTACAACCACTTGCGCGAAATAACGATTTGGAAGTTTCAAAAATTGTTGCCAAATTGCGCCCGTTTTTCGAGCTTTCAGATTAAACGCTCGTTAAATTCAACAATGATTAGTTAGTATAGTTTATTGTTTAATCAAAAGAAATGCTTATGAAAAAAGCGAAACTGTTCTTCAGCGCCCTGTTCGTGCTGCTGGCAGTGTCCCTCTCCGCACAGAATGTCCGGGTGACGGGTACCGTCAAGGATGCACAGACGGGCGAAAGTGTCCCGTTCGCTTCGATCGTGGTGAAAGGTACGACCAACGGCGTCTCTTCCGACGCCGACGGGGCCTACTCCATCACGGTGTCGTCCAACGCTACGCTCGAAATCTCTTCCGTGGGCTATCAGACAGTGGACGTCGCCGTCGCCGGCAAGTCCGTGATCAACGTCAGCCTCGAGCCGGATTTTGAAGCCCTGAACGAGACCATCATCGTCGCCTTCGGTTCCACGACCAAGGAGGCTTTCACCGGCTCCGCAGCCGTGGTCAAGAGCGATGAGCTCCAGAAGCGCACCACGGCCAACGTGACCAACGCCCTCGTCGGATCCGTTCCGGGTCTGCAGATCAAGGGCGCCTCCGGTGCCCCGGGTGCCGGTTCCGGCAACATCAACATCCGCGGTCTGGCTTCGGTTCAGGCTTCCACCGATCCGCTCATCATCGTGGACGGTGCGCCGTATCCCGCCAGCCTGACCAACATCCCGTCCCAGGACATCGAGTCCGTGACCGTCCTCAAGGATGCTGCCTCCGCCGCCCTGTACGGCGCCCGCGGTGCCGCCGGCGTGATCCTCGTGAACACCAAGCGCGGCCGCAGTTCCGATGCACGCGTCAACGTGGACATCCGCGTGGGCGTCAATTCCCGTGCCGTCCAGGATCACGACGTGATCACGGATCCGGGCGAGTTCTACGAAGCCTACTACGCCCAGATGTACAACTACTATTACTACAGCCAGGGCTATACGGCAGCCGCAGCCAACCTGTCCGCCAACAATGCCATGCTGAACCACCTGGGATACAATGTGTACACCGTTCCTGACGGAGGCCTCCTCATCGGCTCCAACGGCAAGCTCAATCCGGGCGCCAAGCTCGGCCGCAGCTATGAGTTCAACGGCGAGACCTATTATATGACTCCGGACAACTGGCGCGACCTGGCCTACAAGAATGCCGTCCGCCAGGACTACAACGTCAGCATCATCGGCGGCACCGACCGCAGCAGCTACTACGCTTCGATCGGCTACCTCAACGAAGACGGTATCATCGAGTACTCCGGATACCAGCGCCTGACCGCCCGTGTCCGTGCCGACTACCAGGTCAAGAAGTGGCTCAAGGTTGGCGCCAACGTCGGCTTCGTCACCTCCGAGACCAAGTCCAACCCGAACATGGGCACGGACCTCGGCTCCACGAACCTGATGTACTACACCACCTTCATCGCCCCGATCTACCCGGTCTACGTGCGCGTGATGCAGAACGGACAGCCGGTCATCCGCACCGATGAATTCGGCCACGAGCAGTACGACTACGGCGTGGCAGCCACGAACTACGGCGTGGGCCGCGGTTTCATGCAGACCGGCAACCCGTTCGGTTCCAACCGCTACAACACCGCGCTCAGCAACGGCAAGCAGCTCAACGGAACGTTCACCGTAGATGTGGACATCACCCCGCACCTGCGCGCCAACGTCACGTCCACCGTCAACTGGGGCGAGACCCTGTCCACCACCTACAACAACCCGTACTACGGCCCGAAGGCCGGCGTGAACGGCGAGCTCTACAAGGGCACGTCCGTGGGATTCCGCACGAACAACATCCAGACGCTGACCTATTCCAACGACTTCGGCCGCCACTATGTCAACGTCATGCTCGGCCACGAGTACTACAAGACCACGTCCAAGAACTCGGGCATCACGGCCCAGGGCGGTTTCTCCCCTGAGGTCCAGGAAATCAACGCGTTCGCGAACATCCTCTATTCCGGAACCACTTCTTCTTCCAGCACGTACAACACGGAAGGTTTCTTCGTCAGCGCCCAGTACGACTATGCCAAGAAGTACTACGCTTCCGCCTCCTTCCGCCGTGACGCATCTTCCTACTTCAACAAGGACCACCGCTGGGGCAACTTCTGGTCCGTCGGCGGCGCCTGGATCATCTCCAAGGAGCCGTTCATGACCACCGCATCCTGGGTTGACCAGTTGAAGCTCAAGGCCTCCGTCGGCCAGCAGGGCAACGACTCGATCGGCGCCTACAACTACGTCGACACCTATTCCCTGAGCAAGCAGGATGACGTGACGATGGTGCCTACCTTCCGCCAGCTCGGCAACGACATCATCACCTGGGAGACCACGACCAACTTCAACGCCGGTCTCGAGTTCAGCTTCTGGAAAGGCCGCCTTTCCGGTACCTTGGACGGCTACTACAAGAAGACCGCCAACCTGCTCTTCTGGATCTCCATCCCCGAGTCGATGGGTTCCCGCGGCTATTACGGCAACATCGGCGACATCGCCAACCGCGGTCTCGAACTGAGCCTGAACGTCGTCCCCGTCCGCACCCGCAACGTGGAGTGGACCATCGGCGGCAACATTTCCACCAACTACGCCTGGATCCTCAAGCTCCCCGAGTCCAAGATGGGCGAGAACGGCGGCTACTATGAGAGCGGCTACTGGTGGACCCCGGGCGGCGTGATGCGCAACTACATGAACTACGAGTACGCCGGCGTCAGCGACCAGGGCGAAGCCCTCTACTGGTATGACGCCGACCTGAGTTCCCTCGGCGGCAAGGTGGCCACCACGGTCACCAACGTCCCGGGCAAGAACCACTCCGGCACCACGACCCACATCGGCGAGGCCACCCGCTATGCGCAGGGTTCCCTCCTGCCGAAATTCTTCGGCGGCATCAACACCACGCTCCGCCTGTGGGACTTCGACCTGAGCGCCTCCTTCGACTATCAGATCGGCGGCCGCATCACGGACAACACCTATGCCCAGCTGATGACCCCGGCCACGAGTTCTTCCGACGGCGGTTACAATTACTCCCGCGATTATCTCCGCGCCTGGAGCCCGACCAACACCAGCAGCAACATCCCGCGCTGGCAGTATGGCGACTCCGATGCGGCGGCCGGTTCCAGCCGCTGGCTGACCAACGCCAGCTACATCAACTTCCAGTCCTTCTCCGTCGGCTACAACGTCCCGGTACGCAGGCTTGGTATCGACAAGTATATCAGCCGCATCCGCGTCTACGCCGTGGGTGAGAACCTCGGTTACATCTCCGCCCGCAAGGGCTTTGACCCGCGTGCCTCCATGTCCGGCACCTCCACGGTCAATACGTACTCCCCTGTCCGCAACATTTCCGGCGGCATCCAGGTCACTTTCTAACTTGAAGAGGATATGAATATGAAAAATATCGTCAAAACCCTTGCAGCCCTCGCTGCTACGCTGACACTCGCTGCCGGTTGCATCCAGGAAACGCTCCCGCAGGGATCCACCGTCACGGCGGATCAGGTCGCCGCAGCCCCTGGCGCTTTTGACCTGTTCGTCAGTTCCGTCACCAATACGCTGGCCGGCAAGTTTGTCTATGCCCCCAGCAGCACCAACGCTTACGACTTCGGCCTGCCCGCTTTCTTCCTCCGTTGGGACCTGATGGGCAACGACCTCGTGATCCCCGCCCTGGCCAACGGCTGGTTCGACAGCTGGTATTGCATCGACCACCTCGGCCCGACCTGGGCCAACAGCCAGTATGCCTGGACCTTCTACTACAAGTGGATCAAGGCCTGCAACGACGTGATCAGCCTCGCCGGAGAGGATCCGGATGCCGACAAGGTCGTCGGCGCCGGCATCGCCCGCTTCTATCGCGCCTACTATTATATGGATCTCGCCCAGATGTTCGCGACCAAGCCCTGCTACCTGGACGGCAATGCGGAGACGGTTCCGATCGTCACCGAAGCCACCAATCTCAATGACCTGCAGCAGAACGGCAACCCGCGTGCAACCAATACCCAGATCTTCGAGCTGATCATCTCCGACCTCGACAAGGCCGAGCAGTATCTGGCCGGCTACAATCGCAGCGACGTCTACAGCCCGGACGTCAGCGTGGTATACGGCCTCAAGGCCCGCGCCTATCTGCTGATGGGTGAGTGGCAGAACGCCCGCGACTATGCCAAGAAGGCCCAGGCCGGCTACACCATCATGGACGAGGCCACATATACCGACTGGGACCGCGGTTTCAACACCCCGACCAGCTCCTGGATGCTCGGCCTGACCTACAAGTCCGACGATCCGAACATCCAGCTCAACGACGCAGACTCCAGCTGGGGTTCCTGGATGATCATGGAGATCAACCCGAACACCTCCGGCTGCGGCTACGCCGCCAACTACGGCCGTCCGTTCTACATCGACCGCCATCTCTATGAGACCGTCCCCGAGACGGACTTCCGCAAGAAGTGCTTCGTGGACTTCGCGCTGGATGAGATGAGCAAGGAAGACGCCCTCGAGGCGCTGGAGGCTTACTCCAACCATGGCGACTGGCTCTATGCCGCCAACGTGGAGAACAGCGACTTCGAGGCCATCGGCGGCCTGAACCTGAAGTATCGCCCGAACGGCGGCGAAGCCGGCCGCGACAACCAGTACATCGGTTTCACCGTCGCCGTCCCGATGATGCGCGTCGAGGAGATGTACCTGATCGAAGCCGAAGCTGCCGGCCGCCTGAACGAGGCCGACGGGATCGCCCTGCTGACCGCTTTCGCCAAGACCCGCGACGCCAGCTATGAGTATGGCACCCACACCGATGCCTACTACAACACCACCTCCGGCACTTTCATCAACGAAGTGTGGTGGCAGCGCCGCATCGAGTTCTGGGGCGAGGGTCTCGCCACCAAGGATGTCAAGCGCCTCCAGAAAGGTGTCATCCGCAGCTATCCCGGCACGAACCACGTTGAGACCTATCGCTACAATGTGTCCGAAACCCCGGGTTGGATGAACCTCTGCATCGTCCAGACCGAGACGAACTACAACTTCGCCTGCACCAACAACCCCGAGCCCGTGGCTCCGAACGGCGACTCCGACGAATACGTGTGGTAACCTTCCATCCCTTAAAGAATTGAAGTATGAATAAGAAATTCATCTATATCCTTGCGTCGCTTACTGCCGTGGTCTCCCTGAACTCCTGCGTGGAGAAGCTCGGGACCGCGCCGGGCACCGATACGCTGCCCGTCGTGACGCCGTACAATTATGCCCCGTCTTCCGAGTACGATGCGGATACGGACCAGCGCGTGCGCTTCGTCAACAACGGCAAGGCCACCCAGGCCTACTTCCTGGTCGAGAAGACTGCTGACAAGAAAGCCCTCATCGACTCCCAGGGAGAAGAAGCCTACATCCAGCGCGTGATGTCCCAGGGCACCGCCCTCTCCTTCACGGACGGCGTTGCAGAAGTGGTTGTGACGGATATGCCCGGCGATTATGATATCTCCGTGGCCGCCTCCGACGGCAGCCAGAAGACCCTGCGCTCGACATCCTTCTCGGGCATCGCCTGGGATTCCGAGAGCGGCATCTCCGGATCCTATTATCCCGGTCTCGCCCGTATCAAGGGCATTGTCGGGGACGGTCCTTTCGAGGCGGAGCTGCAGCGCCACCAGACGGACGAGCACCTGTTCCGGATCAAAGGCGCCTTCGGCCCCGGCACGAAGCTGACCATCCAGACGATCGACAAGAAAGGTGAGGACGAAGACGGCGAATACACGTTCTTCCGCATCCCGGCCCAGGCACTGCCTTTCACCTGGGGCAACTATGGCACCGTCAGCTGCCGCGACGTCGGCTACTGGCAGGGCGATGACGCCTGGGTGCTCAGCAACGGTTATGAAAGCGGCATGTATGCCGACGGCTCCTGCTTCCTGATGATTCAGTACTATGTCTCAGCAGGCAATATGGGCTACGGCTACGACTTCTTCGTCGCTGACTAATTGACATCTTCCAGGAGAGGCGGTAGCTGCTGGTTACCGCCTCTCTTTTTCTTTTCATGATGCTACTGTCTCACAAAAGGGTATTCGCCTCATTCTTCGTCCTGTCGGCCTGCTGGACGGCCTGCCGCGCCCAGGAAACGGAACTCTCCATCTTTCAGGAAGAAGCAGGCGGTCAGTCCATCCTGTTCCGCGGGATGGAAGCGGAGCAGTACTCGGTCCAGGCCAACGGCCATCCGTATTTCTCCTCCCCCGTCTTCGGGAAAGGAGAAATCGTCTTCGAGGGGCGCCGCTACCCCGACATCACCCTGAACATTGACGCCGTGGCGCAACGTGTCATCGTGATGATGCCTTCCGGCTTGAATGCCGTCGCCCTCCTTCCGGAAAGCGTGGAGGAGGTCCTCACGGACGGCCACCGCTATACCGGCGTGGCCTCCGGGGCGGCAGACGGCCTGCCTGAAGGCATCTATGAGGTGTTCGGACAGGGGCCGGAGCAAGTCTACAAGCACGTGGTCAAGCACTTGTCCGAAAGCGCCACTCCCGTCAACGGCGACCGGATCGGATACTTTGACGAGCATTACAATCCGGACCTGATCAAATACTACGGCATCACAACCAGGTACTATTTCCGCGATGCAGACGGGCATTTCTCCCGCATCCGGGGGACGGGGGCGCTGCTTCGCAAGCTGGGCGACCGGCGAAAGACCGTGCGCAAAGCCCTGCGCGAGTCCGGCCTGACCGGCCCGGGTACGGATTTCGACCAGGTCTGCCGCCTGGCGCTCACCCTACCCTCCGTGTAATGAAAAAGATTCTCCTTGTCCTGTTGCTCGCCGCATCCGGCTCCCTCACCCTGTCCGCCCAGGACCGGCTCGAAGTCAGCCGCGTCCCGCTGGATTCGCTGGTCCGCTTCCTGCGCCGGGAATTCCCGGATCGCTTCTATTATGTGCTCGACAAGCAGGAGCAGGCCACCTTCACGGTCAGCGCCCCGCGCGACAGTTTTATGCAGGCCGCGTTCGAAGAATTGCGCCAGAAAGGATACGTCGTCAGCGACTACGGCTCCGACCATTATATCCTCCACGGCAAGACCGTGCTCACCTCGCTGCCGGCCGGCTATTTCGATGACCAGCGCAGGCGGTCGGTGGACGACAGCGCCCTGCAGCAATACCTGGC
The DNA here is from genome assembly GCA_017458145.1 of Bacteroidales bacterium. Lineage (GTDB taxonomy): Bacteria > Bacteroidota > Bacteroidia > Bacteroidales > UBA932 > Cryptobacteroides. The sequence goes on from JAFTGA010000020.1 coordinate 13,673, forward strand.
GGAGCAGAACGCCGTCGCCGCTTTCCAGAACAAAATCTATGAAATCGGGAAGACAGGAGCCGGTCGGACCGGGAAGGTCTTCGTCAGCGGCCACGTCCGCGACGTCTCCAGCGGCGAGCCTCTCACAGGCGTGTCCGTCTATGATGACAAGACCGATGCCTACACGCTCACGGACGCCAACGGATTCTACCGCCTGTCCCTGCCCGTCGGGGAGAATCTGCTGAATCTCAGCGGCTATTCCCTGGAGGATATGCACCTCAACCTCAAGGTCTGGGATGACGGGACGCTGGACGTCGTGATGAAGGAGAAGGTGACGGCGCTGACGGGCGCCGTGGTCTCCGCGGATGCCGTGTCGCGCCACAAAGACGCCCGGATGGGCCTCGAGCGCGTGCGGATGGACGTGATCAGCCGGATTCCCTCCGCCTTCGGCGAGGGCGACATCATCAAGGCAGTCCTCTCCCTGCCGGGCGTGAAGTCCGTGGGAGAGGCTTCCAGCGGCTTCAATGTCCGGGGCGGCTCCACGGATCAGAACCTGATCCTGTTCAACGACGGGACGATCTACAACCCGACGCATCTGTTCGGTATCTTCTCTGCTTTCAATCCGGACATCGTCAGTGACGTGGAGCTGTACAAGAGTTCCATCCCGGCAGAATTCGGCGGCAGGATCTCCTCCGTCCTGGAAGTGCGCAGCCGCGAAGGCAATGCCAACAAGATTGCCGGTTCGCTGGGCATCGGCCTGCTGACCGGCCGTTTCAACCTGGAAGGCCCGCTGGCCAAGGGGCGGACGACCTTCCTGGCAGGCGGGCGGACCACCTATTCCAACTGGCTGCTCAACCTGCTGCCGGAGAACAGCAGCTATCACGGAGGCCGGGCCTCCTTCAGCGACGTGAACGCCTCCGTGACCCACAAGATCAACGACCACAACACCCTGCAGGCCTACGCGTACTGGTCGCGCGACAATTTCTCCTTCAGCCAGGACACCTCCTTCCGCTACAGCAACCTCAACGCTTCGCTGAAATGGCGCAGCCGGCTGGGCGCCCGCCTGAATCTGGTGGCGGCCGCCGGCTACGACCAGTATCAAGCCCGCTTCGACCACGATTTCAACGAATGGTCCGGCTATCAGGTCGCCAGCGCGATCCGCCAGGGCTTCGGCAAGGCCACGTTCCGCCTGACGACGGACAAGGGGCACAACCTGTCTTTCGGATTCAACGCCACCTGGTACCACCTCTCCCCCGGCAGCCTGCGGGGCCTGCACGACCAGACGCTGGTGCAGGAGCGGGACCTTGCGGTCCAGAACGCCCTGGAGCCCGCGCTGTTCCTGAGCGACAGCTGGACTGTCAGCCCGGCGCTGACCCTCGACGGCGGAGTGCGCCTGAGCGGCCTGCTGGCCCTGCATCCGTCGAAGTTCTACGTTTATCCCGAATTCCGGCTGTCGGGTAAATACTCCTTCCGCGACAATCTCTCCGTCAAGGCGGGATTCAACACGATGAGCCAGTATATCCACCTGATTTCCAACACCTCGTCCATCTCGCCGATCGATACCTGGCAGCTCAGCAGCAGCCGCATCCGGCCGCAGACCGGCTGGCAGGCGGCGGCCGGTGTGTACTGGACCCTGGCGGACGGGAGGATCGACCTTTCGGCCGAAGCCTACTACAAAAGGATGTCCCACTACCTCGACTACAAGTCCGGGGCCACCCTGCTGATGAACGAGAACCTCGCGGACGATCTCGTACAGACCTACGGCAAGGCCTACGGGGTGGAGCTGATGGCCCGCAAAACCGCAGGCAAGCTGACCGGCTGGCTGTCTTACACATACGCCCGCACGCTGTTGCGGGAGATGGAAGACCGGGGCGTGGAGACCATCAACGGCGGCGCCTGGTATAACGCCCCGCACGACAAGCCCCACGAGGTCAAGGCGGTACTCAACTACAAGTTCACCCACCGCTTTTCCGTCTCCGCCAACGTCGAGTACTCGACGGGGCGGCCGGTGACCCTGCCTACCGGGCGCTTCTACTACGGGGGCGGCTACCGGCTCGCCTATTCTGCGCGCAACGCCTTCCGGATCCCGGACTATTTCCGCCTGGACCTGGCGATCAACATCGAGCCCGGACACTATCTGCGGCAGTTCTCCCACCTGTCCTGGACGATCGGCGTGTACAACGTGACCGGCCGCCGGAACGCCTATTCCGTCTTTTTCAAGACACTCGGCGCCGGACAGGTCTCCGGACAGATGCTGTCCGTCTTCGCGACACCCATTCCCTACCTCAACCTCAACCTGAAGTTCTGATGATGACAAGATTCCTGCCCCCAGTCATCGCGCTGGCCGCCCTGATGTCGGGCGCGGTGTCCTGCGTGTACCCTTTCGAGGTGTCCGTCCCGTCGGAGGACGCCCGGCTGACGGTCGACGGGAGCATCCGGGTCGGCGCGCAGACCGTGCTGACCCTGTCGCGGGTCATCCCTCTGAATGGAGGCGGGGACTATTCCCTTTCCTTCGAGGGCTTCATCGAAGGCGAAGACGGCTCCCGGGTCACCGGCGTACCGGCCCTGGTCGTACCCGTAGCCGAGGAACCGAGTGCCGGGATGGCCCCGCCGCACCTCACCCTCACTTTCGACACCTCCGCCCTGTCCGACGCCCAGCGGTACCGGCTCTTCCTGCGGGATACCGGCCACGGGGCGGAATACGCCTCCGACTGGCTCACGGTCCATCCTGCCCCGGTCATCGACGACCTGTCCTATACGCCCAACCAGGAGGAAGGACGGCTGGACATCGCGATGACGATGCACGGAGGCGGAGGGAATCGCTTCCGCTGGTCTTTCGAAGAGACCTGGGAGTATCACGCCGATATGCAGGCGCGCTATTACTTCGATCCTTCCCGGATCCACGTATCCGGAGAATACAAGCCCGAAATGGGCATCGTCCCATTCCCGCCCGGCCAGAACATCTACTACTGCTGGCGACGCTACACTTCTCCCGGCATCCGGATTTTCTCCACGGCCGACCAGGCCGAGGACCGCTTCACGGACCTGTCCTTCCATCAGGTTGCGCGCACGGACCAGCGCCTGCAGATCCTCTACCGGCTGACGGTATATTTGGAAGCCCTGGATGAACAGGGATACAATTACTGGCACAACATCGAGCAGAATTCCCAGAACCAGGGATCCATCTTTTCGCCGATGCCCAGTCAGATGACCGGCAACATCCACTGCCTGACGGACCCCTCCGCCGAGGTGCTCGGCTACGTCAATGCCGCGAAGGTGGCGGTCGCCGAACTCTACTACGACAACGGCTCCGAGCATTTCTACCAGGCGCAGCACCGGACCATCGAGGTCGTCAACGCGCAGCCGGAGAGCTTCGAGACGCTCTACGGGATCGGGTATGTCCCCTACGACTTTTTTGCGGGCTCCCAGGCGGAACCTCCTGCATACCAATGGCTGCCCCGCCAGTGCGTAGACTGCCGCATGCAGGGCGGCAGCAAAGACAAGCCGGAAGGCTGGCCCAACGACCATCAATAGTGATCTGCGATGAAAAGACTCTTTCCAACCACCCTGCTGCTCCTGCTGCTGTCCGTCTGCCTGTCCGCCCAGGACGGATCGTCCCTTCGGGAGCGGGTCTACCTCGCCACGGACCGGGAGGTCTATGTGGCCGGCGACGCCGTCTGGCTGTCCGCCTATTGCGTGGACGCCTCCACGGGGCGCCTGTCCGCGTTCAGCAAGACCGCCTATGTGGAGCTCCACTCCGCGCAGGGGCTGGCCGGGACGGCCAAGATTGCGCTGGACGGTGGACGCGGAGCCGGGCGGCTCTTCCTGTCCGGAACCCTGCCGACCGGCAACTACCGGATGCTGGCCTATACGGCGCTGGGTGCAGCCGAACCCGGATTCGACTCTCTGACGGGGGTACGGACTCTCTCCGTGTTCAATACATTGAGCGCAGAGCGGATTCCGGACGGCGTCCGGGTCGTAGGACAAGTCCCTGCAGCGCAAGGATATCCGACAGCGGGCTCCCTGGAACTGTCTGCGGAATCCGGCAGGATCACCGTGGCCAACCACGGCCGGGAAGCCGTGTCCTTCAGCCTGGCGGTACGCCACGCGGACGGCATCCCCGCCCCGCCGGGAGACCGGATGGCAGACTTCATCCGGGGAGTGCGCTCCCTGCCGGCAGGCGCGGGTGCGGTCCCCGGGAGGATCCCGGAGTACGAGGGCGAGATCATCTGGACCCGCGTGAGCGGGGCGGACGCCCGCCTGGTGCGGTCCGTCCGGGGCAAGGTCGCCTTCCTTTCCTCGCCGGGCGACGGGGAGAATGTCTACACGGCCACCATTGCGGATGACGGCACAGCCACTTTCTACACGGCCAACATCTACGGCGAACAGGAGATGTTCCTGGAGATCGAGGACCTGTCCCGCGAGCAGGTCTGCCACCTGGAGGTCGTCAGCCCGTTCGCGGACTTCCCGGTCGGGGAGATTCCGCAGCTGGCCCTGTGCCCGGATTACGCGCCTGCGCTGCGCCTGCGCAGCCTGGGGATGCAGCTCGGACGGAATTTCGATGCCGACACGCTCCTTGACGCCCTGCCGGTCCGGATCCATACCGTCCTCAACGGCCAGGAGCGCAAGAGCTATGTCCTGGACGACTACCGGCGCTTCCCGGTGATGGAGGAGCTGTTTGTCGAATTCATTCCCGAACTGCGCGTGCGGCGTATCGGAGAGCGGCCGGAGCTGCAAGTGCGGATGCGCGACGTCACCGGCAATCTGTATTTCCCGCAGGGGACGGCCCTCGTGATGCTAGACGGCATCCCGGTTTCGGACCACGGCAAGATCCTCTCCTACGATCCGCTGCTGGTCCGCAGGATCGACATCGATCCCAGTTCCGTCTTCCTGGGCATCCGGCGCTTCTCCGGGGTCGTGAATTTCGTCACCTACAAGGGAACACTCCCGTCGATGCAGTTCGAGGACAACGTACGCATCGTGGATTTCCAGGGATGTTCGCTTCCGCTCGCATTCACTGGTTCGGCCCTGGACGAAAACTATCCCGACTACCGCCAGACCCTGCTCTGGCAGCCGCTGCTGAAGCTGGAACCGGGGCAGCAGCTGGAGCTGAATTGCAAGATGCCCGCCTACAGCGGTGCTTTTGAGGCCGTGGCCGAAGGCTTGAGCGACTCCGGGGAAGCCGTGAGTACAAAAACAGCCGTCCGGACCGACAGATAACAACAATAATCGCTGCTTTTTTGTATATTTGGAGCATGAGACCCCGAATCCTTACCCTCGTGCTCCTGCTGACGCCCGTCCTTGCGCTGGCGGACGTCGTGCCGCAGGAGAGCGCCAAGAGCGCCGCTGCCCGCTTTCTGGGGCAGAAAAATCCTTCCCGCAAGGCGGATCTGCAACGGGTATTCGAGGCCCCGCGGCTGACCAAGACGGTCTCCACGGCCCCGGCCTACTACCTGTTCAACAATGCCGGAGGCGGCTATGTCATCGCCGCGGGCGACGATTCCATACCCGCCGTGCTAGCCTATTCCGTCAGCGGCACGCTGGACGACGCCACGATGCCGGACAACCTGCGCGCCTGGCTGGACATGTGGATGGAGATCGTGGAGAAGAACCGGGCTTCCGGCGCCGCACCGTACCCGGAGACCCCGGCCACCAAGGCCGGCAGCGGCAAGGTCCTCGAGACGGCCCGCTGGGGCCAGCGCTCGCCGTTCTACGACCATACCGTCACCATCGACGGCACGCACGCCCTGACCGGCTGCAACGCCACGGCGACCGCCATCCTGATGCGTTACCACCAGTGGCCGCAGAAAGGCAGCGGCACGCTGCCGGCCTACAAAGACAAGAACGGCAACGAGATCGGGGCCGTGACGCTGGGCCACACCTACGACTGGAGCAAGATGCCCCTCGCCTACACCGGGACCGAGACCAGTGAGCAGAAAGAGGCCGTGGCCGTCCTGATGCGGGACATCGGCGTGATGATCCGGTCGAGTTACAGCACCAACAACACCTCGGCCTACATCAACGACATCCCCGGCGCGCTGGTCAAGTATATGGACTACGACGCCTCCATCTATGCGGACCACAAGTGGAATTATCCCGAGACCGGCTCCTGGACGCGCCGGCTGATCGAGGAGATCGACGCCGGCAGCCCGATCCTCTATGCCGGCTACTATCAGGACGATTCCGGCGGGCATACCTTCATCGTGGACGGCTACGACGAACAGGGTTATATGCACATCAACTGGGGGTGGAACGGCATGGACAATGGCTACTTCCTCGTGCCGGAGTTCCAGGAATACACGTCCGCCCACACCGCCGTCTTCTCCGCCAAAAAGAACAGCGGAGGGACCGCCACGGAACGAATCGAAATCTTCGACTACGGTATCCGGATGACGGACGCCACCGCCAACATCAAGAAAGGCGAAGCCTTCAAAGTGGACTTCAAGGTCCTCAACGCCAGCAATACGGACATCACCGCTTCCCTGGCCGTGGGCAAGTTCGACCGCGATGACAAACTGCAGGAGGTGGTCAGCCAGCAATATGACTTTCTGGGATGGAAGTTCAACTACTACTACGAGATCAGCGGCCGCACCTGCACCATCACCACGGACATCCACGCCGGAGACTACCTGGCCGTTGTCTGGAAGTCCGTCCAGAGCCCCCAGTGGACCCAGGTGATCCGCAACTACGAAAACTCCTGGACGGTGTCCCGCCTGATGCTCGGCGACAGCGTCCTGCTGGATGAGAACGTCGAGCTCCGCTACATCGTCTCCACCGGCATCCTGATTGCGGATTTCGACTGTGATTGCACCCGGGAGCTGCGCACCGCCTCCGGCACCGTCGTCACAACCGGCGTGACCGACGACGGGGAGCAGTTCGCCATCGACACCAAACAGCTTACCGCCGGGACCTACATCCTGCATATGACGCGGGGTGAGCAGGTCAAGGATATCAGACTGAAACTCGGACTCAAAAAGTAAACGGTGATGAAAAAGATACTCTACTGCCTTGTTTCCCTGGCCCTCCTCGCGGCCTGCAAACCGGAACCGACGCTCGAGGTTGGCAAGTCTGCCCTCTCCTTCGGCGCCGAGGGCGGGACGGAGTCCGTCACCGTGTCCGCCAACTATTCCTGGACCGCCATCCCTTCGGACGGGTCCTGGATTTATGTCCAGTACACCGAAGGCAGCGAGACGCTGACCATCCGCGCCGGGCAGAACCGCAGTGCCGACGCGCGCAGCGGCAGCGTGACCGTCACCAGCGAAGGGCTCTCCAAGACCATTTCCGTGTCCCAGAGCCAGTTGGACCAGCTCGTCCTGAAAGACGGCGACAGCTATGAGTTGGACCCGTCCGCCCAGCAGCTCGTCATCCAGCTGAGCGCGAACGTCCCGCCTGCCGCAACAGTCAAGGAAGGCGCCGACTGGTGCTCCGTGGCCGGGACCAAGGCGATGGAAGACCACACCGTGACGCTCGCCGTCAAGGAGAATACCTCGACTGCCGACCGCACCGCCTCCGTGGAAATCGGCGGCGGAGAGGCTTCCGCGATGAAGGTCAAAATCGTGCAGCGCGGACGCCTCCAGACCCTGAGTTTCTCCCTCAGCGGGCAGTCATCCTTCCCGGTGCCGGAAATCAAGCCGGGCGAAGGGACGGCAGCGTTCGCGGGCACAATCTACTGGCCCGACGCAGCAGAATACCGCCTGGGAACGACCCTGACTCTCTCCCCATCCGCCACGACCGTGGTCAGGATCGAGGGCCGCAATGCCGGGACCGTCCGCTTCACGACGGTCAAGGGCCTGGACGAAGTGGACCTTCTGGGCCTGTAGGAATCTTATTCGGCAGCACCGCCGAGCAGATCCAGAATCTCGGCGGTGATTTTCTGCTGACGCCCCTTGTTGTACTCGAGCGTGAGCTCGCCGAGCAGATCTTCCGCATTGTCGGAAGCCGTCTGCATTGCGAGCGTCCGCGCGGCATGTTCTGCCGCCAGCGAATCCAGAATGGCGGCGTAGAACTTGAGCATCAATACCTGCGGGAGCAGCGTCGCGACGAGCTGTTCCGCGTCCGGTTCAAGGAGGTATTCGTCGTTGCCGGAAGGAGATTCCGGCTTTTGCCGGAATGACTCCGGACGGGCCGCATCATAGTCATCCCGGGCTTGACCCGGAACCTCGGTGCCGAGCCAGACTTCCGCCACGGGCACCTGCGAAGAGGCCGAGACGAAACGGGTATAGACCAGCACCACCCGGGAAAGCTCCCCGGCGCGGAAGCGCCCGGACAGCGATCGGGCCAGCGCGGAGGATTTCTCGTAGGCAGGATGGGCGACCAGGTCGTTGTAGTCGGCTCCGGCCACGTACCCGGCACGGCGCAGTGCCTCTGCCATCTTGCGGCCCAGCGGATAGACTTCCACCTCCCCCTCGCAGGCCCGGATCGTCTCCAGCGCCTTGCGCGCCACATTCGCATTAAATCCGCCGCACAGCGATGAATTCGAAGCGATCGCTACAATGGCCGTCACCGCCTGACGGTTCGGCGAGCCCGCGCGTCTGCAAGACTCCGCCGCCGAGCTCTCCATACCAGATCCGACCGCAGCGAGGATATCCGCGAGCGTCCGCTCGTACGGCCGCAGCGCTTCAATGGCCTTCTGCGCCTTGCGGAGCTTGGCGGAAGCCACCAGCTTCATCGCCGAAGTAATCTTCAGCGTACTGCGGACCGATCCGATCCTATCCTTGATCTCCCGAAGTGAAGCCACGGTGCTCTATCCTTATTCTTTGTGAGTCAATAGCTTGCACAAATCCACCGCTTCCTGTTCGATGACGGCGGTGGCGGTGTCGGGCAACTGTCCGACGGACAGCGCGTCCAGGATATCCTGGTGCGAAGCACGCATCCGGTCCAGCAGCAAGCCCTGGAATTCGATCACCTGGTCGATCCGCAGATCGGCCATCAGCGCACGCGTGCCGCAATACAGGATGGCAACCTGCTCGCCGACCGGCATCGGGCTGTACTGAGGCTGGATCAGGAGCTGGTTGTTCTTGCGCCCCTTGTCCAGGGTCATCGCCGTGACCTTGTCCATATCGGAAGAGAACTTGGAGAAGGCCTCGAGTTCGTTGTACTGGGCCTGGTCGATCTTGAGCGTGCCGGCCACCTTCTTCATCGACTTCACCTGGGCGGCACCGCCCACACGGGACACGGAGATACCCACGTTGATGGCCGGGCGGAAGCCGGCATTGAAGAGCGAGGACTCCAGATAAATCTGGCCGTCCGTGATGGAAATCACGTTGGTCGGAATATACGCCGACACATCGCCGGCCTGCGTCTCGATGATCGGCAGGGCCGTCAGCGAGCCCCCGGCCTTGACCTTGCCCCTGAGGCAGTCCGGCAGGTCGTTCATCTGCTCGGCGACCTCCTGCTGGCTGATAATCTTGGCAGCGCGCTCCAGCAGACGGGAGTGCAGGTAGAAGACGTCGCCCGGATAGGCCTCGCGCCCGGACGGACGGCGCAGGATCAGGGACACTTCGCGGTAGGCGACCGCCTGCTTGGACAGGTCGTCATACACCACCAGGGCGTGGCGCCCGGTGTCGCGGAAATACTCGCCGATGGCAGCGCCGGCGAAAGGCGCATAGTACTGCAGGGCGGCAGGGTCGGCCGCCGTCGCAGCCACCACGATGGTATAGTCCATCGCACCCCTGGCGCGGAGGGTCTGGACGATGGAAGCCACGGTGGAGCCTTTCTGGCCGACGGCCACATAGATGCAGTAAACCGGCTTGCCCTTGAGGAACTCGGCGCGCTGGTTGATGATGGTGTCGATGGCGACGGCCGTCTTGCCGGTCTGGCGGTCGCCGATGATCAGCTCACGCTGGCCGCGGCCGATCGGGATCATCGCGTCGATGGCCTTGAGGCCGGTCTGGAGCGGCTCGGTCACAGGCTCCCGGAAGATGACGCCCGGCGCCTTGCGCTCCAGCGGCATCCGCACGGTCTCCCCGGACACGGGGCCCATCCCGTCGAGCGGCGTGCCGATCGGATCGACCACGCGGCCCACCAGCCCTTCGCCCACCGGGATGCCGGCGATCCGGCCCATCCGGCGGACGTTCATCCCCTCGCCCACCTGGTCGGTGGGGCCCAGCAGGACGGCTCCCACATTGTCTTCCTCGAGGTTCATCACGACGCCTTTCACGCCGCTGTCGAACTCGAGCAATTCGCCGGCCTCAGCCCCCGTGAGGCCGTAGATACGCGCCACGCCGTCGCTGACGGTCAGCACGTGGCCGACTTCTTCGAACTGGAGCGAGTTGTCAATCCCCCGGAGCTGGTCCAGGAGGATGTCGGAGATCTCGCTCGCCTTGATAGTATTCTGCGCCATTATACGATTCTGTTGTTTCGGATGACAAATTGCCGGCGGATGGTCTCAATCTGGCGGCGGACGCTCGCATCAAGCAGGTAGTCTCCCACTTCGAGCGTAAATCCGCCGATCAGGCCGGGATCCACGGAGGTCTCGATCAGCACCTCCGAGCCGAACTTTTTCTCCAGCATGGTACGGAGCTTGCGCTCCAGCTCCTCCGAGGCCACAACGGTGGTCAGGCGGGCCACCAGTATGCCCTTGGAGCGGTAGTACATCGTGAGGAAAGAACGGAACATGAAGCGTACGTCCTCCATCCGGCCTTTGCTGACGAGCAGGCGGACGAAGCGCTCCAGCTCGGGCTCGAGCGGACCGGGATTCTGCTCCGGGTGCTCGAGCAGGCGGCGCACCTGGGCGCACACGCGCGCTCCACCCCCCGTCTCCTGCGTGTAGCGCAGCAGGGCGGTGGCATACCTGGAGGAGATGATTCCCGTGTTCATCCTGTCATCAATTGGGGATCCGGGCCTGCGCGGCCTCATCGACCATCCGGTCGATCAGGGAAAGCTGGCCGTCGGTGTCTTCGAGGTCCTTGCGTACGATCTTTTCCGCCACTTCCACCGAAATCATCGCCACCTGGCGGCGGATGTCGCGGATGGCGCTTTCGCGCTCCGCGGCGATCTCCACCTTGGCGTGCTCAAGCAGTTTGGCCGCCTCGGCGGCAGCCTCTTCCCTAGCCTGCGCGATGATGGCTTCGCGCGTCTCGGAGGCTTCCTTGAGGATGCGGCTCTGCTCCAGACGGGTCTGCTCGATCATCTTTTTCTGCTCCTCGGTCATGCCTGCCAGGCGCTCCTGGGCCTGCTCGGCCGCCTTGAGCGAGTCGGCGATGTGGTCGGAGCGCTGCTGCACAGCCTTGGTGATGATCGGGAAGCCGAACTTCGCGAGCAGGAAGAACACCGCCCCGAAGATGACGACCATCCAGAAAAGCAGCCCGAAATCCGGTGTTATCAGCGACATGGTACTACGACTGAAGGACAGCGAGCAGGCAGACGATCACGCCGAAGAGGCAGACACCTTCGATGAGGGCGCCGATGATGATGGCCGTGGTCCGCAGGCCGCCGGCAATCTCTGGCTGACGGGCGGAAGCCTCCATCGTGGACTGGGCGAGTTTGCCGATGCCGATACCGGCCGCGATGGCCACGATGCCGGCTCCGAGGGCGCCGCCGAACTTGGCGAGCGCTGCTGCTTGAAGAAGAGTTCCTAACATAATTGTATCATTTTTAATTGGTTTCGTGTTCGGGTGTCTGATGCGCCAGGCCAATGAAGACCGAGGACAGCATCGTGAATACATAGGCCTGGATGAAGGCCACGAGTATCTCGAGGCAGTCCAGGAAGATGCCGAAGAGGGCGGCGACCAGGGTCATCGATCCGTTCAGCACCGGGCCCATCGACGCCGTGAGGAAAATCAGCGCGATCACGCTCAGGAGCATGATGTGGCCCGCGAGCATGTTGGCGAAGAGTCGGATCATCAGCGAGAAGGGCTTGGTGAACATGCCCAGGATCTCGATGAGCGGCATGACGGGGATGGCCTTGAGGAAGACCGGCACGTCCGGCCAGAGGATGTCCTTCCAGTAGTGCTTGTTGCCGAAGAGGTTGACCATCAAGAAGGTGAAGACGGCCAGCACGCCGGTCACGGCGATATTGCCCGTGATATTGGCCCCGCCCGGGAACACCGGGAAGATGCCCATCAGGTTGTTGATCAGAATGAAGAAGAAGGCCGTGAGCAGATAGGGGGAGAATTTTTTGTATTCCGGGCCCACGGCGTCCTTGATGACGTCCTGCTCGATCATCACGATCACGGGCTCCAGCAGGGCCGCAAGGCCCGTCGGTTTCTCCTTCAGTACGTCGTGCTTGCGATACCAGCCGGCGCAGAGCAGGATCAGCAGCACCAGCAGGGCGCTGTCGAACAGCAGGCCCAGGACATTCTTGGTGATGGAAATGTCCAGGGGGCGCTCCCCGGTCACGGCGTTGACCAGCTTGCCGTTTTCGTTCAGCGTGTAACCGTGTTCGGCCATCTTGTGCGAAGAGAAGACGTGCAGGCCGTCATCAATCACGATGCAGGGCAGCGGGATGGAGATTTCCTTCCCGCCAATCTCGGTGATGTGCCACTCATACGCGTCCCCGATATGGCCGAAAATGAATCCGGTCATATCAAATTTCTCCTCTGCCCGCGCCGGCACGAATACCGTCGCAAGCAGCAGGCTCAGTATGACTTTCCACGCTTTCATGCCATCTCCACGCAAGCCGTGATTTCATTGTCCCGGACCTTGACCACGCCGGAGCGGATCTCGAACCGCTGCTCCTGCTCCCCCACGATGCGGATCGGCCCCGCCTGTAGGGCGGAGATGATCGGCGCGTGGCCCGGGAGCACCTCGAAGGCGCTCACCACGCCCGGCAGGAACACGGCCTGCGCCGTGCCCTCAAAGACGGCACCCTCGGGGGTGAGAATCCGGACTGCCAGGGTCTTCTCTGCCATACGCTATTTGGCCTGCGCGAGCAGGGCCTCGCCTTTCTTGATGGCTTCCTCGATCGTGCCGACGTTCAGGAACGCCTGCTCCGGGAGGTAGTCCACCTCGCCGTCGAGGATCTTGCGGAAGCCCTTGATGGTATCTTCGATCTCCACCATCACGCCCGGCACCCCCGTAAAGGCGGCGGCCACGGAGAAGGGCTGGGAGAGGAAGCGCTGCACGCGGCGGGCGCGGTTCACCGTCACCTTGTCCTCCTCGGAGAGTTCGTCCATGCCGAGGATGGCGATGATGTCCTGGAGCTCGTTGTATTTCTGGAGAATCTGCTTCACGCGCTGCGCCGTCTCGTAGTGGTCCTGCCCGATGATGTTGGGATCCAGGATGCGGGAGGTGGACTCCAGCGGATCCACGGCCGGGTAGATACCCAGCGTGGCGATCTTGCGGCTGAGGACCGTCGTCGCGTCGAGGTGCGAGAAGGTCGTGGCCGGTGCCGGGTCGGTCAGGTCGTCGGCCGGCACATAGACCGCCTGGACGGAGGTGATGGAGCCGTTCTTCGTGGAAGTGATGCGCTCCTGCATCTGGCCCATCTCCGTGGCGAGCGTGGGCTGATAGCCCACCGCCGAAGGCATACGGCCCAGCAGGGCGGAAACTTCGGAGCCGGCCTGCGTGAAACGGAAAATGTTATCGATAAAGAACAGGATATCCTTGGGACCGTCGGCGCTGCCGCTGTCACGGAAAGACTCCGCAAGGGTCAGGCCGCTCAGGGCCACGGAACTACGGGCTCCCGGCGGTTCGTTCATCTGTCCGAAGACCATCGCCACCTGCGATTTCTCAAGCTCCTTGCGGTCCACCTTGGAGAGGTCCCAGTGGCCCTCCTCCATCGCCTTATTGAACGCCTCGCCATAGCGGATGACGTCGGATTCGATCATCTCGCGCAGCAGGTCATTGCCCTCGCGGGTACGCTCGCCCACGCCGGCGAACACGGAGAAACCGTTGTGCTTCTTGGCGATATTGTTGATCAACTCCTTGATCAGCACGGTCTTTCCTACTCCTGCGCCGCCGAAGAGGCCGATTTTGCCGCCCTTGAGATAGGGCTCCAACAGATCGATAACCTTGATGCCCGTATAGAGGACTTCCTGCGAAGTGGTCAAGTCCTCGAACTTCGGGGGCTCGCGGTGGATCGGCAGGGCGCCCTCCTCGGAGAGCGATCCCAGGCCGTCGATCGAGTCGCCGGTCACGTTCATCACGCGGCCGCGGATCTGGGATCCCACCGGCATCGCGATCGGCGAGCCGAGGCAGACGGCCTCCAAGCCGCGCTTCAAGCCGTCGGTCGAGTCCATCGCCACGCAACGGACGGTATCTTCTCCGATATGCTGCTGGACTTCGATGATGAGTTCACGGCCTCCGGGCCGCTGTACCTTGAGGGCGTCGTGGATGGCGGGCAGGCTCTTCTCTTCCTGCGCCTTGAGGTCGAAATGCACATCCACGACCGGACCGATAATCTGAGAAATATGTCCCTTGATCGCAGGCATCTTGGTCTTGGTATTAGTTTGGAGTTGCTAATATAGCAAATTTATGGTAAAACTGAACACCAGCCTGCCAAAGAAACATCCAAACAACCGCCATCGGGCCCATTCCTACAAACGCGTGCGGGCACCAACGAAAGATGCCCGGCTGACATCGTCAACCGGGCATCCCGAAAAGCGGCAGCGGCCTACTCTCCCACCTGGTGGGGCAGTACCATCGGCGCTGGTGAGTTTAACTTCTCTGTTCGGAATGGGTAGAGGTGGTTCATCACC
>JAFTGA010000058.1 GCA_017458145.1 Bacteroidales bacterium
GAGGCACCGAGGTCGACAAGCTCAAGGAAGAGCTCAAGAAGGTCACCAGCAAGGAAGTGCAGATCAATATCTACGAGGTCAAGCGCCCCGAGGTTGACGCACGGTTCGTGTCCGACAGCATCGCCCGCCAGATCGAGGGCCGCGTGTCCTACCGCCGCGCCATCAAGATGGCCATCGCCAACACGATGCGCGTCGGCGCCGAGGGCATCAAGGTGCAGATCGCCGGTCGTGTCGGCGGCGCCGAAATGGCCCGCAGCGAGATGTTCAAGGAGGGCCGTACGCCGCTCCACACCTTCCGCGCCGATATCGACTACGCTCTCGCAGTCGCCAACACCAAGGTCGGTACCCTTGGCATCAAGGTCTGGATCTGCAACGGCGAGCGCTATGGCAAGCAGGATCTCACTCCTGCCGCCCTGGCTGCTGCCAACGCCCAGGCCACGGGCCAGAACCGTGGTGGCGGCCGTGGCGACCGTCGTCCCCGCCGGGACGGTGACCGCCGCGGAGGTCGTCGGGACAACAAGTAATTGATTGATTTTTCAAGAAAATTACTATATTTACGGCCGGTTTCGGAGTTCCGAAACCGGCTTTATTTTCAACAAGTAGTGTATATGAAGAAAGTTATGATGATCGCAGCGGCCGTGCTGGTGGCACTGACCGGCTGCAAGCAGCAGACCAACGAGGAAATCCTGGCTGCGTTCGAGGAGAGCCTCAACACCTATGTGGCGGATTACCGTGCCGCTGCAGAGAAGATCGACTCTGATACGACCCTCACCGACGAGCAGAAGGAGGCGCAGTTCGAGACCCTGGCGGACGGACTGAATGAGCAGATCGTCTCCACCGGCACCAAAGTCATCAACAAGAATCCCAACAATGTCGAGGTGGTCCCTTCCGTGCTCGGCAACATCTATCCGTATATGGAAGAAGCGGAGCTCGAAAAGCTCCTGAATTCACTGGGTGAGGAGGTCAAGGGCGACAAGATCGTGGCCAGCCTGATCGAAGGACTGGCTGCCAAGAAGGCCACCGCAGTGGGCAACAAATTCACGGATTTCACGGTGGATCACGTGGCCGGCGTGGACAAGGACGGCAATCCGGTCTATGAGAAGAAGAGCCTGTCCGATTTTGTCGGCAAGGGCAAGGTGATGCTCGTGGACTTCTGGTCCCCCTGGTGCCCGCCCTGCAAGGCCGAGATCCCCAACATCAAAGCCGTCTGGGAGAAGTACCACGGCGAGGACTTCGACGTGCTGAGCGTCGCCGTCTGGGAGGAGAGCCGCAAGATGGACTGGCATAACACCATCGACACGGCCGCCTTCTACGGGATGAAGTGGCTGCAGCTCAACAACGGCCACCGCGAGCCGGCCTCCCTTTACGGCATCGACGGCATCCCCCATATGATCCTGTTCGACAAGGACGGTACGATCCTCAAGCGCGGGGATGACCTGCGCGGTGAAAAGACGGCGAAGGCCGTGGCCGAGGTCCTTGGACGTTAAGCAGAAAATACAACTTTTACCGCATTCCCCGGGCGTCTACCGCTATTACGACGCTTCGGGGAATGTGATCTATGTAGGCAAGGCCAAGGACTTGTCGAAGCGCGTCGCGCAGTATTTCGTGGATCCGGAGCGGCTCAATGTCAAGACCCGCATCCTGGTATCCAAGATTGCGGATGTTCAGTATTCCGTGGTGGACACGGAGGCAGATGCGCTGCTGCTGGAGAACAACCTGATCAAGCAGTACAAGCCGCGCTACAACATCCTGCTCAAGGACAGCAAGACCTATCCCTGGATCTGCGTCACCGGCGACGAATTCCCCAAAGTCTTCCTGACGCGCCGGGTGGTCCGGGGCAGTTCCCGCTATTTCGGCCCGTACAGTTCCGTGATGCACGCCAAGGCGCTCCTGGAGTTCTTCCGCAGCACGTACCCGTTGCGCTCCTGCAATCTCAAGATCAGCTCCGACGCCGTCCTGCGCGGGAAATTCCGCCCCTGCCTGGACTACCACATCGGGCGCTGTGAAGGCTGCTGCATCGGCGGAGTGTCCCGGGAGACCTATGCCTCCTATATCAACGACATTGTCGGGCTCCTGTCGGGCGGGGTCAACAGCATCATCCGCGACTACAAGGCCCGGATGACGGCTGCCGCCGACGCCTTGGACTTCGAGACGGCGCAGGCCTACAAGCAGCGCATCGACGCCCTTCAGAAGCACTATGCCAAGTCCATCATCACGGCGGCGGGCGACCGCGACGTGGACGTGTTCTCCCTGGAGGTGGACGGCGCGGAGGCGTTCGGCAATTTCCTGCGCATCCGGGGCGGTGCGATCATCCAGTCGCTGAACCTCGGCTTCAAGATGAACATCGAGGAGGACCGGGCGGCCGTGCTGAGCGAATTCATCGCCGAGATCGCTTCCAAGTTCGGGGCCCTGCGGGGCGAGGTGATCGTGCCTTTCCTGCCGGACGTGCAGCTGGAAGGCGTCGAATTCAGGATCCCCGCGCGCGGGGATAAACTGGCTCTGCTCGAACTTGGGACCAAGAATGCGCGGGAGTTCCGCGCCAATTCGCTCAAGATGCGCGAGCACACCAACCCCGACGAGTATCGCGCCGCGGTGCTCGAAGAGTTGCGCAAGGCGCTCGGGATGAAGGAACTGCCTGTGCACATGGAGTGCTTCGACAACTCCAATATCCAGGGCACGAATCCGGTGGCGTCGTGCGTGGTCTTCCGGGGTGCGGAGCCCTCCAAGAAGGATTATCGCAAATTCAAGATCAAGACCGTGGTGGGGGCCAACGACTATGCCTCGATGAAGGAGGTGGTGAACCGGCGCTATGCCCGGATGCTGGAAGAGGCGCCGGATGACCTGCCGCAGCTCGTCGTGATCGACGGCGGCAAGGGCCAGCTGGAGTTCGCCTGGCAGGCGCTCTGCGAGTTGGGCATTCAGGACCGCCTGACGGTGGTCGGCCTTGCGAAGCGGCTGGAAGAGGTGATCCGGGTGGGTGACCCGTACCCGCTTTTCATCGACCGCAATTCCCGGGCGCTCAAGCTCCTGCAGCAGATCCGCGACGAGGCGCACCGCTTCGGCATCACTTTTCACCGCTCGCTGCGCAGCAAGGCCGCCATCCAGTCCGCGCTGCGCGGGATCAAGGGCGTCGGGGAGCAGACGGAGCAGCGCCTGCTGATGCATTTCGGGAGCGTGGCGCGCATCGCGGCCGCCCCGCCGGAAGAATTGTCCGCCCTGGTCGGCCCCGTGCTGGCTGCGCGCATACACGAACAACTGAACAATGGATAAGTCAGAGCAATTCAACAAGTGGTTCAACGTCTTCATCCTCGCGGGAATGACGATCGTGACGGTCCTCGTGACCGCGTTCCGGCTGCGGGACGCGGACGGGGGCCAGGCGATGCTGGTCATCGCCGCCGTGGGTTCGCTGGCAGGCGTGCTCGCCAATGTCTTCTCGGCCAACGGCCGGATCCTGACCTTTCTCTTCGGCCTGATCGACGTGTCCATCTATGGCGTGATGTGCCTGCTGGGCGCCAAGTATGGCAATGCCGCGATACACCTGCTCTATTTCCTTCCGATGCAGGTGGTCGGATTCCTGCAGTGGCGCCGGCGGGGTGCATCCGAGGGGGAACGCGTCCGGGCCCGGCGCCTGGACGGCCGCCAGTGGCTGCTGGCCGGGGCGGTGTTCCTGGCCGGGCTGGTGGCCGCGTATTTCATTCTTTCCGCGCTGGACAAGACGGAGGCCGCCGGGGTGATCCGCTGGCTGGTCCTGACGGATGCGCTCGCGATGATGTGCAACATCCTCGGGCAGTTCCTGATGAGCACGGCCTATATGGAGCAGTGGATCTTCTGGATCGGGGTGAATGTCGCTTCCGTGGTGATGTGGGTTTTGACGCTGCGGCAGGCGCCGGACTCCTCCTTCGCCGCCATCTATGTCGTCAAATACAGTTTCTACCTGCTCAACGCCCTGAACGGCCTGCGCATCTGGATACAGTTGAGCAGGGGCCCTGAAGCGCAATGAGCGCGGATGTTTGCAAATGTGATTTTTTTTGTGTTACTTTGCACGGTTTTAGACCGAATGTACTAATAAAAAACCTTAATATTTTAATTCATTATGGATTACGCAGAAATCGTAGAAAAAGTGAAAGCGATCATCGTCGACAAGCTCGGCGTGGAGCCTTCCGAGGTGACCGAGACCGCCAGTTTCACCAATGACCTGGGCGCTGATTCCCTTGACACCGTGGAGCTTCTTATGGAGTTCGAGAAGGTGTTCGGCATCAAGATTCCCGATGAGGAGACCAGCACGATCGCTACCGTCAAGGACGCTTGCGACAAGGTGGCTGAGAAGCTCGCCTAATTCCGAAAGATTTTTCGCAAAACAAGGACCGACTCCCCTGCGGGAGCCGGTCCTGATTTATTATATCCCGGGTCCGGGACTATTCTTCGTTCGGGAGCGCGAAGGTGATTTCCAGGGTCGGGACCTTGCCCGCAGCCTCGGGGCCGTTCAGGGCAGCGCAGTAGAAGCGGTCCTTGTCCAGCTCGACGGTGGTGGAGACAGTGGTGGTGGACTGGCTGGCCATCTGGGCCATCATCGCATAGTTGAGGTAGTTGCTGTAGGAACTGCCGTAGCCGCTGCCGTAGCCGTAGCCGCCGTACATGCTGTTGTAGTAGCTGGAGTAGGCCATGTAGTTGAGCATCTCCTGCTGCTCCTGGCTGGTCGTGTTGACGGTCGTCAGGAGTTCCTGGGCCATGACCAGCAGCCAGATGTCGTAATTCCCCTTCAGCAGGTTCTGCGTGGTGCTCTTCTCCGTGTCGGTCTCGTCGATCTTCAGGATTTCCTGCATGTGGTAGGTGATGTCCGGCGCATAGACGCCCAGCGAGCGGTTCACGTCGCCCTGGTTCTCGTCGCTCGAACTCGAATCCGTCAGGCCCATGAAGGTCGTGGAGGAGGTCCCGATGAAGCGGCAGGTCGGCGAGAGGCGGTAGGGCCAGCGGTCCATTTCCGTATAATCCTGGGGGAACTCGAAGGGGAAGACGAGGGATGCCTTGTTGATCACGGCGTCCTTGGGGTTGCCTCCGGCCCGGATGACAGCTTCTTCCACCTGGCGCTTGAGGCTGGTAGCGGAGATGACGGGCTTGAGCCCGCCGCCGCCTTCGATCCAGATCTTGTCACCGGCCCGGCCGGCGCGCTCCCGGGTCTGCTGGCCCGTGAGGTTGAGCGCATACTGCGGGAAGGTGCCGGTATAGGCGTTCAGCAGCGAGTCGATGTCGAAGAGGGCCGTCGCGCCGTAGAAGAAGTTCAGGGAAGTGTCCCTGCGCTCGCCGTCAAATTCGGCGGAATAATAAAGCGTGGCCATATTGCCCATGACCATCGAGTAATCCACGTCATAGCTGAGCTGGACATCGAGCATGTTGATGCGCCCGCCCTCGCCCTCGGGGATTTCGGATTCGATATAGATGCCGGGGAATTTGGCCAGGTAGGTCTTGATGTCCTTCAGGTCCGCGGCGGTGAGCTGCAGGTATTTCCGGCCGAAATCGGCGGAGAAGTCGAAGGCCAGCGAGTCGGATCCGTTGTACACCGGCGTCCCCTTGGCGATGGACTCCGTCCGGTGGGCGACCGTCTGGTTGCAGTTGTAGCTCTTCTCCGGATCCAGGGCCTGCTCCAGCTCATAGACGCGCAGGGTCTGCAGGATGTGCTCCTGGCTCTCGTCGATGAAGGAGAGGGTGTCGCGCGCCGCTGCGAAATGAAAACTGATGAACTCTGGGTCCTTGCCGATCTCGAAGTTCTCGTAGTCCAGAAGCAGCGGGATCAGGGTCAGGGCGCTGGAGCGCGTGGTCAGCCCGAACTCGGGTTCACGGATGGCGCCGACCGTGATCCGGTCGTCGGAATAGCCGGAGAGGTCGTCGGCCATCTGCATCGAGATGCCCTCCAGGGGAATGGACACCGAGTAGAAGTTGTAGGTCTCGACGGGAGGAACGAAGCTGCCGCCGAGCAGGCTATTGGTCTCTATGCAGGAAAGGCAGCAGAAAAGTGCTGCCGCCAGGGCAAGGAATCTGGTTTTCATTTTAAAGTTCATCGTAAAAACTGCCGTAGCCGTCGATATAACTGCCATCCTCCAGGGCCTTCCGGTCGAAGGGAAGGATGGGCAGGCCGAGCGACTTGCAGTGCTCCACGATCTCGGGAGCAATCTTCTCCGCGCCCAGGACGATGCCATCGGCATACTGGACGGCGATTTTAGCAAGATTTATGCCAGTGGGGTCCTCCAGGAGGGCCAGGTCCTGCTTCGTCAGGCCGCCGAAAACGGCCTTGTCGGCAAAATGGGCCTGGAAGGGGACCGTGGGGGTGTCGTCATACAGGGAGAGGACCACCTTGCTCGAGGAGAAGATGGGATCGTCCTTGTAGGATTTCTTCAGGTAGGCGGGGACCAGATGCGAGATCCAGCCCTGGCAGTGGATGACATCCGGCGCCCAGCGGAGCTTCTTGACCGTCTCCAGGACGCCGCGCGCAAAGAAGATGGCGCGCTCGTCATTGTCCTCATAGAACTTCCCGGAGGCGTCGCAGAAGGGCTGCTTGCGGCGGAAATAGTCTTCGTTGTCAATGAAGTAGACCTGGATGCGGGCCGAAGAGATCGAGGCGACCTTGATGATCAGCGGACGGTCGACATCTCCGATGATGATGTTCATTCCGGAGAGGCGGATCACTTCATGCAGCTGGTTCTTGCGCTCGTTGATACAACCGTACCGGGGCATGAAGGAACGGATTTCACGCTTGCGTTCCTGGATGCCCTGGGGCAGGTACCGGCCGATATTGGCGATATCGGACTCCGGGAGATACGGGAAGATCTCGGAGTTGACGAAGAGTATTTTCTGCTTAATATCGCTCATAACCACAAAGATAAGAATTTTTTTCCAATTATTCGTCTTTTCACTATCTTTGAGGTCTAATTTGGTGGAATATGCCCCGACAGGAGAAAAAGTTAATCAGGAAACGCATCATCAACGCATACCTGTCCAGTGTGATCAGCATCAGCCTGGTGCTCCTGCTGACAGGCATCGCGGCGCTGCTGATCGTCAATGCCGGCAGCGTCACGCGCTATCTGAAGGAGAACATGCAGGTCTCCGTCCTGCTCAAGGACGAGGCCACGGAGGAGCAGGCCCGCACGTTCGCGGGAGCGCTGGCCGCCCGTCCTTTTGTACATAGCGCGCGCGTGGTCACGCGCGAGGAGGGCGCCGACGAACTGAAGGCGATGCTCGGCGAAGATTTCCTGGACGTGTTCGAGACTTCTCCCGTGCCCCTGTCCGTCGATATGACGCTGAATGCGGAGTACGTGCATCCGGACAGCCTGTCGAAGGTGACGCGTGCCTTGATGGAATCGCCCCTGGTGGGGGAAGTCGAAGCCCAGCAGTCGCTGGTGGAGGCCCTGACCACCAACCTGGCCCGGATCTCCGTCGTGCTCGGCGTGTTCATCCTCCTGCTGCTCTTCATTTCCTTCGTGCTGATCAACAATACCGTCCGCGTGAGTGTGTTTGCCCGCCGGTTCACGATCCACACGATGAAACTGGTCGGCGCCACGCGCGGATTTATCCGCGGGCCTTTCGTCCGGGCCGCCGTCCTGCAGGGTCTGGCTGCCTCCGCGCTGGCTGTCGGGATGCTGTGGGCATTGCTGGAAGCGGCGCGCCGTTCCTTCCCCGAACTGGCCTCGCTGGTGGATCTCCGCCAGATGCTGTACGTGTGCGGATTCGTCGTGGTATGCGGCGTGCTCCTTTGTGTGATATCCACCTTCTTCGTGGTGAACAAGCTGGTCGCCGCGTCGAAAGATGACTTATACTATTGATTGTATGGACAAGATGGACAAGATGCCCCTGTCTTCGAAGGGGTTGAGACTGATGCTCGCGGGGTTGCTCGTGATGATCGCCGGTTACATCCTGATGATGGGCGGCGGCTCGAAGGACCCGCAGGTGTTCAACTATGCGATGTTTGATTTCCGCCGGCTCGTGGCCGCCCCCGTGGTAATCGTGGCGGGCATCGTGATCGAGATCGTGGCGATCGTGGGGAGGAAGAAGTGATATGGAGTGGTTTGAAGCGATCATCCTCGGCCTGGTCCAGGGCCTGACCGAGTTCCTGCCCGTCAGCAGCAGCGGCCACCTGGCCATCGGCAAGGCCCTGCTCGGCGTCGAGCCCTCCGGCGACCTCATTTTCGAAGTCACGGTCCACGCGGCCACGGTCCTTGCCACGATGGTGGTTTTCCGCAAAGAGATCTGGAAGCTGCTCTGCGGCCTGTTCAAGTTCAAATACAACGACGAGACGGACTATATCGCCAAACTCGTGGTTTCGATGATCCCGGTGTTCGTGGTCGGGATGTTCTTCAAGGACAAGGTCGAAGCGGCCTTTGGCTCGCTCGCCGTGGTGGGCGTCTGCCTGCTCGTGACGGCCGTGCTGCTGGCTTTCTCCGACTGGATGGCTCCGCGCGTGGCTGCCGCGGTGAAGGCCTCCCGCAACGGCGTCAACTTCTGGCAGGCCTTCGTAATCGGCATCGGCCAGGCCCTCGCGGTGCTGCCGGGCCTGTCCCGCTCCGGCACGACCATCTCCACGGGCCTGCTCTGCGGCGTGAAGCGGGAGAATATGGCGCAGTTCTCGTTCCTGATGGTGCTCGTGCCGATCCTGGGCGAGACTTTCCTGGATCTGGTCGGCGGCGGGATGTCTTCTTCGTCCATCGGCGCGATGCCGCTGCTGCTGGGCTTCCTGGCGGCATTCTTCTCCGGGCTGTTCGCCTGCCGGGTGATGATCGCCCTCGTGCGCAAGGCCCAGCTCAAGTGGTTCGGACTCTATTGCGCCCTGGCCGGCGTGCTGGTCCTGTTATTCCTGGCCTGATGGCGGAGCGCAAGGACATCTGGTTCGTCTCCGACGTGCACCTCGGCCTGCAGATAGCGGATCCGCAGGAGCGCGAGGCGCGTTTCCTTTCCTTCCTGAAAGGGATCCCGGCGGAGTCGGCGAAGGCGCTGTTTCTGCTCGGCGACATCTGGGATTTCTGGTACGAATACCGCGACGTGGTACCGCGCATCGGCGGCCGGGTCGTGGCGGCCCTGGTGGGCCTGATGGACGCCGGCGTGGAAGTCTGGTTCTGCCCCGGCAACCACGACATCTGGACCTATTCCTATTTCGAGAATCTCGGGATGCGGCGTTTCGACCAGCCGTTCCATATCCGGCTGGAGGGCAAGGACTTCTGCCTGGGCCACGGCGATCTGCTGGGCGGCGCCCCCGCGGGCTATACGCTGATGCTCAAGATCTTCCGCTGCCGCTTTGCGCAGCGCCTCTTTAGCACGCTCCATCCCTGGCTGGCCTATCGTTTCGGCCTGGGCTGGTCCCATTCCAACCGGCGCAAGCACACGCCCTACCATTTCCGCGGCGCGGACGAGCCGCTTTACCGCTTCGCTCTGGAGGAATCCCGGAAGCGCCACGTGGACTATTTCGTCTTCGGACACTTCCACGACGCGGTGGACCTCACCCTGCCGACGGGGGCGAAACTCTACGTCCTGAAGGATTGGATGGGCGGGGGAATGCCCTGCGGCGTGTTCAACGGGACTTCTTTTTCACTTCGCTCTCCAGCGTCTCCCGCTGAATGACCGTCTGCTTGGGCCGCTCCATGAACACGGAATAGTAGAAGGCGTCCCACTGTCCGGAATCCCAGATCCTGCACAACTCCTCGAGCTTGGCGTCTTCGCCCTTCGTGGGGTCGTAGCGGGTCTTGAGGTTCTGGGAGAAGATGCGCGCGACGAGTTGCCAGAAATTGGCCGCGAAGCCGTTCTCGTAGGTCTTGATGATGTTGAAGGCGCTCATCCCGCATTCGCGGTCCACCAGGCGCATCAGCACGAGGCCCTGGCTGATCGTCATATTGCGGATGTCCTTCTCGAAGATGCGGAAGAGCTCCTTTTCGACATCGTTGATGTAGCGGTTGCGCTCGGACCGCTTGCTGACGTCGGCGGCGAGCGTGCTGTCCACCTGGGCCATCATCTTGCGGCCCACGAGGGCGTAGGGATAGACCTTGTTGAAATTATAGACGAGCTTGTAGTATTTCCGCCAGTCGTTCCCTTTCATCTTGCGGCCCTTCGGGAAGATCCACACAGGGTCGAGCGTCTCCATGAAGACGGTGTCTCCCTGGGCGTCCCGCTCGAAGTACATCGGCGTGCCGCGAACGGGACGGCGGGCCTGCTGCCGGGCCTCGTGGAGGGCTTCCCGGGCCGTCTCGCTCTGCGCATATGCCGTTCCGGCCGACAGCATCTCCGCCGCCAGCACGAACAGGATCCCTATAACCTTTGCGCGTCGCATTCCGGTCGCAAAGTTAGCAAATTCCGTGCTATTGCCTGCAACGTGGGCAGGCTTGCGCAGCGGCTGCGGCGGACGGAGTCTTCCAGACGGGTGGCCGGAAGGAGTTTCGATTAGGTTGTCGGGAATCCGGTCGAAAATACAGGAAAATATTTTTCAACAGAGTTTGTAAGTGGTTGAGAAGTCAGGAGTTGGGTGTGCGGATTCCGTGTCGAAAAAGATTGAAATATTTTCTGAAAAGTGATGTTATTTCAAGAATTTTTACTAAATTTGCAGTCCCAAAAAATGGCTTCTGTCCGCGTAAGGAGTTGATTTTTAGGAATTTAGTTGAATTTATTTTAAAAGTAATACTGAGATGTTACAACCTAAGAGAACAAAGTTTAGAAGGGAACAGAAGAACCGCATGAAGGGCAATGCCCAGCGCGGCAACCAGCTCGCGTTCGGTTCCTTCGGCATCAAGACCCTTGAAAATTGTTGGCTTACCGCCCAGCAGATTGAAGCTGCACGTCAGGCTATTTCCCGTAGGATGAATCGTGAAGGCCAGATCTGGATCCGCGTCTTCCCTGTGAAGCCGATCACCAAGAAGCCGCTCGATACCCGTATGGGTAAAGGTAAGGGCGATCCGTATGCGTTCGTCGCTCCGATCACCCCGGGCCGCATCATCTTCGAGGCGGAGGGCGTGTCTCTCGAGACCGCCAAGGAGGCCATGCGCCTCGGCGCCAACAAACTCCCGATCGCGACGAAGTTCGTCGTGCGCAGAGACTATGTCGAATAATTAAAGGAGAAAGAGTAATGAAAGCAGCTGAAGCCCGCGAAATGTCTGTAGCAGACCTGCGCGACCGCATCCAGATCGAGAAGGACAATCTCGACACCATGAAAATCAATCACGCGATTTCTCCGTTGGAGGACACCTCCAAAATCAGTAAGACCAGAAGGGATATCGCTCTTATGATCACTATCCTTGCTGAGAAAGAAAAACAGAACTAAATCAGAGCAATCTTATGGAAAGAAATCTTCGTAAGGAAAGAATCGGAGTGGTGGTCAGCAGCAAGATGGACAAGACCATCGTCGTTGCCGTTGAAAGAAAAGAGAAACATCCCTTGTACGGTAAATTCGTCAAGAAGACCACCAAGTTCGTTGCCCAGGACGAAAAGAATGAGTGCGGTGAGGGTGATACCGTCCGCATCATGGAGACCCGTCCGTTGAGCAAGACCAAGAACTGGAGATTAGTTGAAATCGTTGAAAAAGCAAAATAGTATATGATACAGCAGGAAACTCGTTTACAGGTGGCCGACAACAGCGGTGCAAAGGAAGTCCTCTGCATCCGCGTACTTGGCGGTACCCACCACCGTTATGCGACGGTCGGCGACACCATCGTCGTCGCCATCAAGAGTGCTATCCCTGGCGCCGACGCCAAGAAGGGCACCGTCTCAAGGGCTGTCGTGGTCCGCACGAAGAAGGAGATCCGTCGCGCCGACGGTTCCTATATCCGTTTCGACGACAATGCCTGTGTCCTTCTGAACAATGCAGGCGAACTTCGCGGCACGCGTATTTTCGGCCCTGTGGCCCGCGAACTCCGCGAGAATTATATGAAAATCGTTTCACTGGCACCGGAGGTCCTTTAATTAATAAGCATTATGAAAAAATTACATATTAAGAAAGGCGACACCGTGTATGTAAATGCCGGTAACGACAAGGGCAAGACCGGCAAGGTGCTTTCCGTCGACCCGAAGGCCGACCGCGCCGTGGTTGAGGGTATCAACATGGTCAGTAAGCACACCAAGCCGAACTCCAAGCAGCCGCAGGGCGGCATCATCAAGCAGGAGGCCCCCATTCACATTTCCAATCTCAATCTTCTTGACCCCAAGACCAACACCCCGACCCGCGTGGGTTACCGGATGGACGGTGACAAGAAGGTCCGTTTCGCTAAAAAATCTGGGGAGGAGATCAAGTAATTATGGCAAAGAAAAATGCACCCGTAGAGGCCCAGAAGGTGCCCGCAGGATATGTGCCTGCCCTTAAGAAGGTCTACAAAGAGGAAATCGTGGAGAAGCTGACCAAGCAGTTCTCCTATACCACCCCGATGCAGGTTCCCCGTCTGCTCAAGATCACGATCAACGAAGGTGTCGGCGACGCCACCCAGGACAAGAAGATCGTCGAGGAGGCCGCTGAGGAGCTCTCCATCATCACCGGCCAGAAGGCCGTCATCACCCTTTCCAAGAAGGACGTCTCCAACTTCAAGCTCCGTCGCGGCATGCCGATCGGCACCAAGGTGACCCTCCGCAATGTCAAGATGTACGAGTTCCTCGAGAAGCTCATCCGCGTCGCCCTCCCGCGTATCCGTGACTTCAACGGTGTCGCCGAGAACATGGACGGCCGCGGCAACTACACCCTCGGGCTCAAGGAGCAGATCATCTTCCCGGAGATCGACATCGACAAGAACCCCCGGATCCACGGTCTGGAGATCACGTTCGTGACCACCGCCCGCACGGACGAGGAGTGCCACGCGCTGCTCGCCGCATTCGGTCTGCCTTTCAAGAAACATAACAAATAAGATACTATGGCAAAAGAATCAATGAAAGCCCGCGAGGTGAAACGCGCGAAAATGGTTGCTAAGTATGCTGAGAAGAGAAAGGCCCTCAAAGAGGCCGGTGACTGGGCTGCCCTTGACAAGCTCCCCAAGAACTCCTCTTCTGTCCGTCTGCACAACCGTTGCTCCCTGACCGGCCGTCCGAAGGGCTATATGAGAGCCTTCGGCATCAGCCGTATCCAGTTCCGCGAGATGGCCAGCAACGGTCTCATCCCGGGTGTCAAGAAGGCTAGTTGGTAAAAATTAAAAGAAATTAACGATATGACTGATCCGATCGCAGATTATCTCACCAGGGTCCGCAACGCCTATTTGGCCGGCAAGAAGGTCGTGGAAGTTCCTTCCTCCAAGATGAAGGTCGCCATTACCCAGATCC
>JAFTGA010000005.1 GCA_017458145.1 Bacteroidales bacterium
GCCGCGCTCGAAGCCCGGCCTGCCGGGCGGCCCGTCCTGCTGCTCGCCCCCGAGACCTTCACCGGCGACATTTTCCTCAATGCCCCCGAGTCCTCGCCCACCGTACACGCCGTCCGCGAATTCCTCGCCGCGCGCCCGGGAGCGCAGCTGCTCTTCGGCGCCTCCACCTACGATGTCGTGCAGACGCACGCGGCGCCCACGATCCTCGCCCGGCCTTACGGCGCCGGCTGGATCCTCTCGCACAACAGCGCCGTGCTGGCCCCGGGCGAGGGGCCGCTGGAGTTCTATCACAAGAGCAAACTCGTTGTCGGGACGGAGCTCACGCCCTATCCGCGCATCTTTGTCCCGCTGGACAACTGGTTGTCCCGGAAGCTGGATGTCGGCGGCCTGATGGGCCGCTGCGTGGGCCAGGACGAAGTCTCGCTGCTGCATTTCGGGCCGGAGCGCACGCCGCTCGGCTGCGCCGTCTGCTATGAGTCCGTCTTCGGAGAATACTGCGCCGAATACGTCCGGGCCGGCGCCCGGGCGATGACCATCATCACCAATGACGCCTGGTGGGGCGACACGCCGGGCTACCGCCAGCACCTCAGTTACGCCCGCCTGCGGGCGATCGAACTGCGGCGCGACATCGCCCGCTGCGGCAACACCGGCATCTCCTGTTTCATCGACCAGCGCGGCGAAGTGCTGGAGCAGACGCAGTGGTGGACGCGCGGCACGCTCTCCGGCGAGATCAACCTCAATTCGGAGCAGACCGCCTTCGTGCGCCACGGCGACATCGTCGGCCGTATCTGCACGCTGCTCTTCCTGCTGCTCGCCGCCCTGCTGCTGGTCCGCCTCGTGCTTCCCCACAGCAAGTAGGCGCTGCTATCCAAACAGATAAACGGCTACAACTTCCAGTCGACCGGCGCACAGCCGTGGTCGGCGAGATACGCATTGCATTGCGAGAAATGGCGGCAGCCGAAGAAGGCGCCGCGGGCGAGGGGAGAGGGATGCGCCGCTTCGAGCACGAGGTGGCGC
Organism: Bacteroidales bacterium; assembly: GCA_017458145.1. Classification (GTDB taxonomy): domain Bacteria; phylum Bacteroidota; class Bacteroidia; order Bacteroidales; family UBA932; genus Cryptobacteroides. The sequence continues at coordinate 1,018 of JAFTGA010000005.1, forward strand.
GAGCGGTCGATCAGCTGCGCCTTGCTCCGGGCGTAGGCGCCCCAAAGCAGGAATACCACGCCGTCGCGCCGCTCCGAGACCGTGCGGATCACGGCGTCGGTGAAGGTCTGCCAGCCGATGGCGCCGTGGGAAGCGGGCTCTCCTGCGCGCACGGTCAGCACCGCGTTGAGCAGCAGCACGCCCTGCCGGGCCCATGGCGTCAGGTCCGGACTTCCCGACATCCGTACGCCGAGATCGCTCTCGATCTCCTTGAAGATGTTCTTGAGCGAGGGCGGCGCCGGGACGCCCTGCGGCACGCTGAAGCACAGACCCATCGCCTGGCCGAAGCCGTGGTAGGGGTCCTGGCCCAGGATCACGACCCGGGTCCGGTCCAGCGGGCAGAGGTCGAAAGCGCGGAAAATCTGCCCGCCCGGCGGGAAGACGGTCTTGCCGGCGGCCTTCTCGGCGTGCAGGAAGCGCGCCAGCTCCGCGAAGTAGGGTTGGTCGAATTCAGATTGGAGGGCTTCAAGCCAGGAGGGTTCGATTTTTACTGTCATCATCCAAATATACGTATTTTTTGGCTATATTTGTTCGATATGAATACGATAGCTTTATTTCCCGGCTCTTTTGACCCGTTCACCGCGGGCCATCTCAATATTCTCGGCCGTGCACTCACGATGTTCGACACGGTCGTCGTGGCCGTGGGCATCAACCAGGACAAGCGTGGCTTCTTCACCAACGAGCAGAAACTGGACATCATCCGCCAGGCCACGGCCCCGCTGGGCGGGCGCGTGCGGGTGGTCTCCTACGACTGCCTGACCATCGACATCTGCCGCCAGCTCGGCATCCGCCACATCGTCCGGGGCATCCGCAACATGATGGACTTCGACAACGAGAAGGCGATCGCCGACGCCAACCGCCGTCTCGCCCCCGAGATCGAGACCATCATCATCCCGACGGCCCAGGAGTTCGCCCACATTTCCTCCTCGGCCGTGCGCGACGTGCTGCGGCACCGCGGCGACACCAGCCAGTTCCTTCCCGAGGGCGTCGTCCTCCCCGAAGTCCGATGATGCGCCGGTTGCTCCTCCTGCTGGCGGTCCTGCCGCTCTGCTGCCTGCCGCTCCGTGCGCAGGCGGCCGCCGACTCCCTTTCCGCCGCCCGGTTCGCGCCGCTGGACAGCCTGCTGACGCAGTTCTACGGCGCCCTGGAGCGTGAGGAGACCCCGGTCAAGAACGCCGAGTTCGATACCCTGATCGGCAGCTGCTCCGACTCGCTGATGCGCCAGCACGTGACGCTGGCCGTCTTTGACCACTACCGCTACAGCCGCGTGATGGGGGAGGAGGCCGTGGCCCTGCACATTTATGATGCCTGGATCGCCTCAGGCAAGGTGCAGCCCCGCAGCGAGTTCGAACGCTTCGAGGCCGACCGCTTCGCCCTGGAGAACCGCAAGACGCAGATCGGGATGACGGCGCCGCCGCTCACGCTCCGCACGCCCTGCGGCGCCCGCCGGACCATCCCGGAGGGCAAGCGCCCCGCCGTGCTGTTCTTCTATTCGCCCGGCTGCTCGAAATGCCGCCTGGAGACCTACGCGCTGCCCGCCGTGCTGGCCGAGGCGGCGTTCAAGATGGATTTCTACGCCATCGACGTGGACACGGACCGGCGGGAGTTCCGACGCTTCCGCAAGGCGCTCAGGACCTCCAACAGGAATGTCCGGATGATCCACCTGTGGGACCCGGACTCGGACTCGACGATGCTGCTCGACTACGGCGTGTTCTCCACGCCCAAGGTCTTCTTCGTCTGGGAGGACGGCGAGATCCTCGGGCGGCGCCTGGAAATGGACAGTCTGCAACAAATGATTCAATATATCAATTTGCTCTATGGCCAGGACAAAGAAGCGTAACAAGAAATTCGCCGGCGTGGATCCCGCCTACCTCGACAAGCAGCGGGCTTCGCTGAAACGCATTCACCGCAAGTCCGTTCTCTTCAACGAGAAGGAGCTTGCGGCGATCGATGCGTACTGCAAACGTTTCAAAGTCTCCTCGCGCTCGGCGCTGATCCGCCAGGCGGTGATGGAGCGGGTGCTCTCCGGTCTCGAGGAGAGCCACCCGAAACTGTTCTAGTCCCGGAAGATATAGGAGATCACGTCCTGGATGTTCTTGACATAGTGGAACTCCAGGCCCTTGATGTAGATCTCCTTGATGTCCTCGACGTCCTTGCGGTTGTCCTCGGAGATGACGATGGTCGTCACGCCCGCGCGCTTGGCGGCGAGAATCTTCTCCTTGATGCCGCCGACGGGCAGTACGCGCCCGCGCAGGGTCATCTCGCCCGTCATCGCGATGCCGTGCCGGATGGCCTCGCCGCGCAGCGCGGACACCATCGAGCTGACCATCGTGATGCCGGCGGAAGGACCGTCCTTCGGAGTGGCGCCTTCGGGGACGTGGACATGGATGTCCTTGGCCGCGAACTCCTCGGAAGTGATCTTCGCGAGTTCGGGGTGGGCCTTGATGAACTGGTAGGCGATGGTCGCCGACTCCTTCATCACGTCGCCCAGGTTGCCGGTCATGCTCATCACGCCCTTGCCGTTCGAGACGGAGCTCTCCACGAACAGGATCTCGCCGCCCATCTGGGTCCAGGCGAGGCCCGTGACCACGCCCGGGGCTTCGTTGCCCTTCTGCAGGTCGTGGAAATTGGTCGGCAGGCCGAGGTACTCCTTGAGGTGCTCCTTCTTGATGACGGAGGGATACTCCTGCCCCATCGCGATCTTCTTGGCAGTGACGCGTGCCAATTTGGCAATCTGCTTCTCGAGGCCGCGCACGCCCGACTCGTGGGTGTATTCGTCGATGATGGCCGTCAGGGCCGCCTTGTCGATGCGGAGCGCGTGCCTGTCGATGCCGTGCTCCTCCAGCTGCTTGGGCACGAGGAACTTCCTGGCGATCTCCATCTTCTCCTCGGCCAGGTAGCCGGTCACGTTGATCAGCTCCATACGGTCCAGCAGGGCCGGCTGGACGGGGGAGATGCTGTTCGCCGTGGTGATGAACAGGACGTTGCTCAGGTCATAGTCCTGGTCCAGGTAGTTGTCATGGAAAGTGGCGTTCTGCTCGGGGTCGAGCGCCTCCAGCAGGGCGGACGAAGGGTCGCCCTTGAAGTCGGCGGCGAGCTTGTCCACCTCGTCCAGCACGATCACCGGGTTGGAGGTGCCGGCGCGCGCGATGCCGTTCAGGATACGGCCCGGAAGGGCGCCCACGTAGGTCTTGCGGTGGCCGCGCAGTTCCGCCTCATCGTGCATGCCGCCCAGGGCGATGCGCACGTACTTGCGCCCCAGGGCCTTGGCGACGGACTTGCCGAGCGAGGTCTTGCCCACGCCCGGAGGGCCGTAGAGGCAGAGGATCGGCGACTTCATTTTGCCTTTGAGTTTCAGGACGGCCAGGTAATCGATGATGCGGTCCTTGACCGTGTCGAGCCCGTAGTGGTCCTGGTCGAGGACCTTCTGCGCGTGCTGGAGGTCCAGGTTGTCCTGGCTCATCTCGCCCCACGGGAGGTCGAGCATGAACTGCAGGTAGTTGTACTGGACGCTGTAGTCCGGCGAGGAAGGGTTGTATTTCTCGAGTTTGGCGAGCTCCTTGGCAAAGGCCTCGCCGATCTCCTTGGGCCACTTCTTGCGGGCGGCGCGCTCGCGCAGTTTGTCGAACTCCTCGGCGTCGTCCATGCCGAGCTCCTCCTGGATGGTGCGGAGCTGGTTGTTGAGGTAGTACTCGCGCTGCTGCTGGTCGATCTCGCTCTTGACCTTCTGGTTGATTTCCTGCTTGATCTTCATCAGCTCCACCTGCACCTCCAGGATGGAGAGCAACTTGAGGGCGCGCGCCTTGACGTCATCCAGTTCAAGGAGCTGGATCTTGGACTCGAAGTTCTCGACCTCGATGGTCGTGGCGATGAAGTTGACCAGGAAGCGGAAGTCGTCGATGGCCTTCAGGGCGCCGACCGTCTCACGCGTGCCGATGTTGCTGGCGCGCAGGATGTGGATCGCCTTGTCCTTGAGCGACTCGCTGATGGCCTTGATGTCCGTGCTGCGGGCGTCTTCGAGCAGCAGGTCGGGCAGGTAATGCACACGTGCGGTAATATAAGGTTCGTAGCCGAGCACGGCGTCCAGGGCCAGGCGCTTGAAGGCCTGGAGGATCGCGGTGATCGTGCCGTCCGGCATCTCCAGGGTCTTGAGGACCTTGCAGACGGAGCCGTAGTGGCAGAGGTCTTCTTCCTGCGGCTCCTCGACCATCACGTCATTCTGGGGCACTGCACCGATGAAGAAGCCTTCCTTCTCGGCGTCCTGGATCAGGCGGACGGACTTCTCGCGGCCGATCGTGATCGGGAAGACGGCCCCCGGGAAAAGTACGGCATTGCGCAGCGCCAGGACCGGGAGGATCTCCGGCAGTTCGGATTCGTCGATTTTCAGCAGGCCTTCTCCCTGCATAACGGGAATAATGCTGACTTCGGCGCCAGCGGGGAGGGTGAATTCTTTATCTTGTCTCATAATTTGCCAAAATGTCAGTAAAACGGAACATCATATTCCGGCTGCGAATATAGTCAATCTCCGTGCCACTGACAAAAACTGCAAATATCATTTTGATTAATAAAAAAATAAACCTATTTTTGCACTCCAAAATCGCAGTATCAATGTTTTAAATATAAAGAGCTATGACTAAAGCAGAAATCGTGAACGAAGTGGCCAAGGCCACCGGTATTGAGAAAGTGACCGTCCAGACTGTGGTCGAGGCTGCCATGGAAAGTGTCAAGTCTTCCCTGATCAAGGGCAACCCCGTGTACCTCCGCGGCTTCGGCAGTTTCATCATCAAGCACCGCGCCCAGAAGGCTGCCCGCAACATCACCAAGCAGACTACGATGACCATCCCGGCCCACGACATCCCGGCCTTCAAGCCCTCCAAGTCTTTCGTCGCGGCAGTCAAGACCAAATAATTAAAAATCATCAATATGCCCAACGGAAAGAAGCATAAAAGACACAAGATGGCCACGCACAAGCGCAAGAAGCGCTTGCGTATGAACCGCCACAAGAAGAAGTAGTCGAGAAAAGCCTGACGGGAGATCCGGCGGGCTTTTTCTTGATATTATGTGTAATGACAATGGAAACCGCGAAAACAGAAAAAGACCTGGTGGTGGACGTCTCGCCCGCCGAGGTGCGGATCGCTCTGCTGGAGAATCACCGGCTGATCGAGCTGAACCGCGAATCGAACCAGGGTCAGAGCTTCACGGTCGGCGACGTTTTCCTTGGCAAGGTCAAGAAAATCCTCCCCGCCCTGAACGCTGCTTTCGTGGATATCGGCGACAGCAAGGAAGCGTTCATCCACTACCTTGACCTGGGCTTGTACTTCAACGCGTTCGACACGTTCGTGCGCGAGAGCAATCCCAACCGGGACCTCGGCAAGCTCTATGCGCAGATGAAGATCGGTCCGGCCCTCGCCAAGGAGGGACGCATCGAGGAGCATCTCAAGGTGGGTCAGATGATCATTTGCCAGATCACCAAGGAGCCGATCTCTACGAAGGGATCCCGGTTGACAGCGGAGATTTCATTGGCAGGACGCAATATCGTACTGCTCCCCTTCGCCCAGAAGGTGAGCGTCTCCCAGAAAATCTCCTCCAAGGAGGAGAAAAAACGACTTGAGACCCTCGTCCAGAGCATTCTCCCCAAGAACTACGGCGCGATCATCCGGACCGCCGCGGAGGGCAAGACGGCCGCCGTGCTGGTGGCCGAGCTGCGCCTGCTGATCGAGAAGTGGGAAGGATCCTGGAAGAAGGTGGCTGCATCCAAGGGGACGAAACTCCTCTTCACCGAGTACTCCAAGACCACGACCGTGCTGCGCGACCTGCTCAACGACTCGTTCTCCAACATCCACGTCAACGACAGGAAGGTGTATGAGGACACGCGCCGGTACATCTCCCTGATCTCTCCCGAGCAGGAGAAGATCGTCAAGCTCTACGAGGCGCGCGAGCCGATCTTCGACCATTTCGAAGTGACCCGCCAGATCAAGAGCTCCTTCGGCAAGGTGGTACCGATGAAGCAGGGGGCGTATCTGGTCATCGAGACCACCGAGGCGCTCAATGTCATCGACGTCAACAGCGGCATCCGGGCCAAGACCACGGACCAGGAGGAGAACACCTTCGAGGTCAACAAGCTCGCCGCTGAGGAAATTGCCCGCCAGCTGCGTCTGCGCGATATGGGCGGCATCGTCATCGTCGATTTCATCGACATGTCGAAGCCCGAGCACCGCAACGACCTGTACAAGTACATGCGGGACCTGATGGCCGACGACAGGGCCAAGCACAACGTGCTGCCCCTGACCAAGTTCGGCCTTATGCAGATCACCCGTCAGCGGATACGTCCCGTGACGGAAATCAACACCACAGAGAAATGCCCCCTCTGCCACGGCACCGGCAGGATCACCTCCACCGTGGTCATCGACGAAGAGATCGAGCGCAAGATCGCCGACCAGGTCGAGAAGGGACAGAAGACGATGACTGTCGAGGTAAGCCCCATCCTGGGCGCCTACCTGACGCGCGGATGGAATTCGTTCGTCCGCAAATGGAGACGGAAGTACAAATGCAAGCTGGATCTGGTCGAACAGACCGAACACAGCATCCTGCAGTATGAAATCCTGGATGAGAATGGAAAGGCGCTCGAATAGGCGCCTTTCTTTTTTTTGACGGGGAAGCTATACATGAATGACCGATCCGCGATGCCGGGCGGTTTGAATTCCCGCCGGAATTTCCTATCTTTACCTACCAAAACAAACCACATCGACTTATGAACCGTTTATCTGTCTTCCTGGCCGGCGCCGCGGCCCTTCTCGCCGCCGCCTGCGCCCCCAACACTGCCAACAACACCCCGGCGGCCAGCCTGCCGCTCCAGCCCCATCTCGAAAAGCGCGGTCCGGTCACGCAGCTGATCGTGAAGGGCGAGCCCTTCCTCGCGCTCGCCAGCGAGCTGCGCAACTCCTCCGCCTCCAGCCCGGCCTACATGGAGCCGCTCTGGGAGAACCTCAAGGCCGGCGGGATGAACACCGTGCTCGCCGTCGTGACCTGGGAGCAGGTGGAGCCCGTCGAGGGACAGTTCGACTTCACGGTCGTGGACGAACTGCTCAAGGCCGCCCGCAAGCATGACCTCAAGCTCGCCCTGCTGTGGTTCGGCAGCTGGAAGAACGGCATGAGCTCCTACCACCCCGTCTGGGTCAAGACCAACGACGCCAAGTACCCGCTCGCGCAGACCAAGGACGGCAGCAAGCTCCCGATCCTCAGCACCCTGGGTGAGGAGACGGCAGCCGCCGACGCCCGCGCCTACGCCGCGATGATGAAGCACCTCGCGCAGGTGGACCGCGTGGACCAGACCGTCATCATGATCCAGATGGAGAACGAAGTCGGCCTGCACGGCTGGACCCGCGACTACTGCCCGGCCGCCAACGCCGCCTTTGCCGGCCCCGTGCCCGCCGAACTCACCGCCTGGCTGAGCGCCCACAGGGACAGCCTGCTGCCCGAGACCCTCGAGGCCTGGAAGAAGGGCGGCTGCCGCACCAGCGGCACCTGGGAGGAGGTCTTCGGCAAGGGCGACCGCACCGACGAGATCTTCATGGCCTGGCACTACGCCTCCTATATGAACAAGATTTCTGCGGCCGGCAAGGCTGAGTATGACCTGCCGACCTTCGTCAACGCCTGGATCGTCCAGCCCGAGGACACGCGCCCCGGCAACTATCCTTCCGGCGGCCCGCAGGCCCAGAACCACGATATCTACCGGGCGGCCGCTCCGGCGATCGACATCCTCAGCCCGGACATCTACCTGTCCGACTATCCGACGATCCTGCGGATGTACGCCCGCAGCGGCAATCCCGTCTTCGTGCCCGAGTCCCGGGCCGGCCAGGGCGGCGCGGCCAATGCCGCGTTCACGATTGGCGAGATGGGCGGCATCGGCTACAGCCCGTTCGGGCTGGAGAACGGCGCCGTGACCGAGCAGAACAAGACCTTTGCGGAGTTCTACCACAAGGCGGGCGCCTTCTCCCGGGAGATCCTCGCCGCGCAGGCCGAAGGCCGCATCCACGGCACCTGGGTCAAGGCCCTTGATCCCACCCGCGTCAAGGACGAGGTCGTGATGGGGGACTACAGGATCCAGTTCGAGCTCGTGTCCAGCGGCCGCCGCAACGGCGGCGCCCCGCAGCGCACCGGCGGCACCTATGCCCCTGACGCCCAGGGCTATGCCATCGTGATCCAGGACAGCGCCGACTGCTTCACCTTCCTCGGCTCCAACATCCGCGTGGTCTTCCAGCCCAAGGAGGGTCCCAAGACCGTCGGCCTGGCGAAGGTCACCACCGGCGACTACACCCCCGACGGCAAGTGGGTGGAGGGCCGCTGGCTCAACGGCGACGAGATCCAGCTCCGCTATGACATTCTCCCCGCCATCGAGGAGCACTATTCCGGCCAGGGCCTCGACTTCGGCCGTCCGTCTCCCGAGTTCATGAAAGTCCAGCTTTACCAGTACTAATATGACCGGCCTCGGCAGGCCCCTCCCTCTTACGGAGCCGAGGGTGGCTACGGGTTCCTGAGGGGCAACTGCCTGCCGGGGCCGGCCAAATAATGGAAATATGAAAAAGTTTTTTGCTATTGGATTGTTATTGCTGCCCCTGGCGGGCTGGGCGCAGTATCCGAAGACGCCGCTGGACCTGACGGTGCAGGTCACCGAACCGGGCTTCCAGGTGTTCCAGTTCCCGAAGAACCAGATCCCGCGCATCGACGGCGACTTCTCCGACTGGGACATCGTCCCGGACAGCTACACCGTCCCGATGGAAGAGATGTGGGATGACAGCGGCAAGCACGCCGGCATCGACAAGTCCACCCTCGACATCAAGGTCAAGGTGGGCTGGGTCGAAGGCCTGAACCGCCTGTACTTCTATTATGAGGCCTACGACAACTACTGGGAGTTCGACAAGCTCGACCTGCGCAACGACACCTTCGAGATCGTCGTGGACGCCGACCTGTCGGGCGGTCCCCACACCGACGAATTCCGCCTCAACAGCGAGGTCCAGAGCCGCATCGACGCCTTCTTCGCCCTGCAGAACGTCCACGCCCAGAACTACCACATCATGACCCCGCCCACCCCGGGCAAGGCCTGGACGATGGTCTGGGGCGTCCAGCAATGGCTCAAGGAGCTGCCCTACGCCAACTACGCCTACTCCTACGACTTCAGGCACGGCGAGGCCGGCACCCTGAAATTCGAGTTCTACATTACCCCGTTCGACTACGCCAGCCCCGACGGTCCGGCCTATTCCACGGAGAGCCGCCTGTATCCCGGCAAGAAGATCGGCCTGTGCTGGGCCGTGATCGACTACGACGGCGGCCGCGGCAACGACGGCTTCTGGAACCTCTCCAAGCACCACCGGATGTTCGGCAACGCCTCGATGGAGCGCCTCTTCACGCTGATGCCGCTCGAGGAGCGCTTCCGCCGCCCGGTCGAAGCCGCGTGGGACCACTACGTCGTGCCCGACACGCGCCGCATCGTCTTTACCGACAAGAGCTACGGCCCCGTGACCTCCTGGAAATGGGACTTCGGCGACGGCACCACCTCCACCGAGCAGAATCCGGTCCACGAATACAAGAACGACGGCACCCACTACGTGGTCACGCTCTACGTCTCCGGCCCCGCCGGCGAGGACCGCTGCTGCAAGATCTGGGACGTGTGCGTCCACGATCCGGCACACCCCGCGGGAAGCTACGACTAGTTGCAGAATCCCGGTAGAATTGCTATCTTGCGGGACAAATACTTTTATCCGATCATTATGAAAAAGAAATTCAGATGTCTTGTTTGTGGCTATGTCTATGAGGGTGAGAATCCTCCTGCCGAGTGCCCGCAGTGCCACGCGAAGGGCGATAAGTTTGCCGAGGTCAAGGGCGAGGGCCTGGAATGGGCCTGCGAGCACCACCTGGGCGACGGCGTTGTCGACGACGCCGAGATCATGCAGGGGCTGCACGACCACTTCAACGGCGAGTGCTCCGAAGTGGGCATGTACCTCGCGATGAGCCGCCAGGCGGAGCGCGAGGGCTACCCGGAGGTGGCCGACGCCTTCCGCCGCTACGCCTTCGAGGAGGCCGACCACGCCGCCCGCATCGCCGAACTGCTCGGCGAGGTGGTCTGGGATACCAAAACCAACCTCAAGAAGCGTGCGGAGGCCGAGTGCGGCGCCTGCGAGGGCAAGCTCGCCATCGCCAAGCGCGCCAAGGCCCTCGGCTATGACGCCATCCACGACACCATCCACGAGATGGCGAAGGACGAAGCCCGCCACGGCGCCGGCTTCCAGGGCCTCTACAAGCGCCTCTTCGAGAAATAGACCCGTCCCTGAGGAACATTCTATGTGCATTTGCTGGCGGGATTTTTGCAGTGAAAGTCCCGCCAAATTTTTATTTGAAATGAAACCTCTCGCACGATATCTCCTGCTTGCGCTGACGGCCCTCGCGGCCCTCGCCTGCACGAAAACCCCGTTCCAGCAGATTACGGGCAGTTACACCTACAAGACCGGCGGCACGCTGCTCCTGGAGGCGGTTGACAATCCCGACACCCGCATCACCCTCCCGGTCCGCTCCACCTACGGGCGGATGGACATTGCGTCCGTAGGGGAAGGGAACGAAGTGATCGTGACGCTCAACGCCCTGCTGGGCGACGCGCAGGTATGGCACGGTCGTGTGAGCGGCGAGGTGCTTTCGCTTTTCCCGCGCGAATTCATCTATACCGGCGGGATTGCCGGAGGAGCGGTCACGGTCGGCTCCTTCGAGATCCCGTATTCTGGCATCGACCTGGAGGGGACCCTCACCGTGAGCGCTTCCGGGCGGCTCTATGACGGGCGCACGATGGTGCTGGACTTCACCTGCACCGGCCCCGTGACCGTGAACGGCAAGGAATACCGCGCCCGGGGACTCGACATGGTCTGCAGCGCCACCAAAAACTGAGCAGCCCCATGAGAAGACTGATTATCCCGTTGCTGGCCCTGCCGCTGCTTTGCGCCTGTGAGCAGGTTTCCGGCCTGGTCGATGGCCTGCGCAGGCAGGAAGCCGCTGGAGAGCGCCCGCCCGTGGTCGTGCGGACCGTGGCGGCCGGCCGCGCCGAGACCCTGCCGGGCCAGGTCTATACCGGCGAGACGGAGCCGGCGCGCTCCGTCCTGCTGACGGCGCCCTACGGCGGCACTCTTACGGCCCTGCCCGTCACCAAGGGGGAGCGGCTCTCCGGCGGCCAGGCCGTGGCCGTGGTCCGCTCGCAGAGCGTGGAAAGCGCCGTGGACATTGCCGAGGCCACGCTCTCCCAGGCGCAGGACGCCCACGCCCGCCTGCAGAAAGTATTCGCTTCCGGAGCCATCCCGGAAGTGCAGAAGATCGAGATCGAGACCCAGCTCGCCAAGGCCGAAGCGGCCGCCCGCGCCGCCCGGCGCACACGTGCCGACGGCACCGTCAAGACGCCTTGGCGCGGCGTGGTCGGCGAACTGTACGTCAACCGCGGCGAGGAAGTCCTGCCCGGCCAGCGGATCGCGCTGCTGATGGACCTGAGCGAGATCCGCGTCCGGATCGACGTCCACGAGAACGACATCAGTTCCGTGGTCGTGGGGACGCCCGCCGTCGTGTCCGTCCCGGCCCTGGGCCTGGAGGACCTTCCGGCCGTCGTCACCGAGCGGGGCTACGTGGCCTCGCCCCTGTCCCGCAGCTACGCGTGCCTGCTTCGCCTGGCCGATCCGGTCCCGGGACTGATGCCCGGAATGGCCGTCAAGGCCAGTTTCGCGGCGCCGCTGCCGGAGGACGACCGCATCGTCGTGCCGGCCGCCGCCGTGCAGATGGACACGCAGGGCAAGTATGTCTGGACGGTGGAGGGCGGACGCGTGCAGAAGACGCGCATCACGCTCGGCGGCTACAGCGGCCGCGGCGTCGTGGTCCGTTCGGGCCTGCTCCCGGGCGACCGCGTGATCGTGGACGGCTGGCAGAAAGTATCCACCGGGATGACCGTCGCCGAAACACTATAGCAGTATGGCCGGACCGAAACTGCCTTCCCTCCCCAAAGGCGGCGTCCTGATGGGCGCCATCCGTCACAAGAAGGTGATCTACCTCTTCGTGGCGGCGCTGATTGCCGTGGGCCTGGTCGGCCTGTTCCGGATGAACCGGGACGAGTTCCCGACGTTCCAGCTCAAGCAGGGCATGATCGCCGCCGTCTATCCCGGCGCCACGGCCGAAGAGGTCCGCGACCAGGTGGCGAAACCCCTGGAGGAGGTCCTGTTCTCCTTCCCGGAGGTGGACCGCACTACCCTGCGCTCCACCTCGCGAGACGGCATCTGCTACATCCTCACGGACTTGACCTCGCCCGCCCGCAAGAAGGACGAAGTCTGGTCCAAGATCAAGCTCCGCCTCCAGACGGCCAAACTCACGCTTCCGGCGGGGGTGCTCGCCGTTGTGGTGCTGGACGATTTCAGCGAGACCTCCTCGCTGCTCATCACGATGGAGTCGGACGACAAGGGCTACAGCGAGATGCGCTCCCTGTCCGAGGACCTGACCCGGCGCCTGCGCGAGATCCCGACCCTGGGCAACGTGACCGTCTACGGCCTGCAGCAGGAGGAGATCGCCGTGACGCTCGACATGGACCGGCTCGCCTCCTACGGCGTGAGCCCCTCGAGCCTGATGCTGGAGTACCAGAGCGCCGCGCTGGCCGCGCCGGGCGGCTTTTTCCACACGGACTACACCTATTCGCCGGTCCACGTGACCAATCCGGTCACCTCCGAGGAGGAAGTCGCGGACCGCATCGTCTATTCCTCTCCGGACGGCGGCGTGCTGCGCCTGGGCGACATCGCCACGGTCGAGCGCCGCTATGCCGATCCGGAGTCGTTTGTCTCCTATGACGGACGTACCGCGCTGGTGCTCAGCGTGGTGATGCGTCCGGACAACAACATCACCGACTTCGGCCGCGAGGTGGACCGCGTGCTTGCGGAATTCTCCGCCGCGGCGCCCGCCTCCGTGCGGCTCAACCGCATCACCGACCAGCCCAAGGTGGTCCACCAGTCGGTGATGAACTTCATGCGCGACCTGCTGATCGCGATGCTCGTGGTCGTGATGGTGATGCTGATCCTCTTCCCGATGCGCTCGGCGCTGATCGCCAGTTCCGGCGTGCCGGTGTGCACGGCCGCGGCCCTCGCCATCATGTACGTGACCGGGATGCAGGTCAACGTGGTGTCGCTGGCCGCCCTGATCGTCGTGCTCGGCATGATCGTGGACGACTCCATCATCACGATGGATGGCTATATGGACAAGCTGGGCCGTGGACTGGGGCGCGAGGAAGCCGCCGTGGCCAGCGGGCGCGAGCTGTTCATGCCGATGTTCATGGCCACCTTCGCCATCACCGCCATGTTCTTCCCGACCCTCGGGATCATCAAGGGCTACCTGGGCGACTTTATCCGCACCTTCCCCTGGATCATCGCCTTCGCGCTGGCCGCCTCGCTGGCCTACGCGATGCTGGTCGTGCCCTCGCTGGAGGTGCGCTTCATCCAGGCCCCCAATCCCTCGCGCGGCAATTTCCTGTCCCGCGCGCAGGCCTCCTTCTTCGCCTTCATCCAACGGATCTACGACCGCCTGGAGGCCTTCTGCTTCCGCGTCCCCTGGCTGACTGCCGGCATCGGCGTGATCGCCGTGGCGCTGGGCGTGTTCATGTTCACGCGCCTGAACGTCATGATGATGCCCAAGGCGGACCGCGACATGTTCGCCGTGGAGGTCTTCCTGCCCGACGACGCCTCCCTGGAGCGGACGGCGGCCGTCAGCGATTCGCTCACGCGCCTGCTCCTGCACGATCCCCGCGTCACGGGCGTGACGGCTTTCGTGGGCACCAACGCCCCGCGTTTCCACGCCACCTATTCCCCGGCGATGCCCGGGCGCAACATCGCCCAGCTGATCGTGGGCACCACCTCCGACCGCGACACCGAGGTGCTGCTGAACGACTACGGCGACCGCTACGAACACTGGTTCCCCGAGGCGCTGGTGCACTTCCGGCAGATGGACTACCAGGCTGTCACGGCCGTGGAAGTGATGCTGCGCGGCGCTCCCGCCGAGGTCCTCAAACCCTACGCCGACAGCATCCGGAACTATATGTACGGGATGCCCGACCTCCTGGCCTGGGTCCACAGCGACTGCGATGCGATGATGCCCTCGGTCGAGATCACGCTCGACCCCGAGGCCTCCGCCCGGCTGGGCGTCAACAAATCCGTGCTCTCCCTCTCGCTGGCCGGTCTGCTGGGCGGCATGCCCGTGGCGACGGTCTGGGAGGGCGACCGGCAGGTCCCCGTGCGGCTCTACAGCCAGGGCGTCACGCGCGGCATGACCTACGAAGCCCTCGGCGACGTCAAGGTCCCGGCGCTGCGCAGCCTGACGGGTGTGCCGCTGCGCCAGGTGGCGGAGATCGCCCCGTCCTGGCGGCCGGGCCAGCTGGTCCGCTTCGCCGGACAGGACGCCGTCAGCATCTGCGCCGACATGCGCTTCGGCAAGAGCCAGCCAGAGGCGATGAAGCCCATCCAGGAATACGTCCGGACCCGCATCGAGCCGCGGTTGCCGGAAGGCGTGGAAGTCAGCTACCGGGGCCTGTCCGCCTCCAACGACTACTTCATCCCGCAGATTCTGTGGAGTTTCGTGGCGGCGGTGGCCGTGCTATTCGTTTTCCTGCTGCTCCACTTCAAGAAGGGCTCGCTCGCGGCGCTGACGATGGTCCTGAGCCTGCTGTGCCTGTTCGGCGCCTCCTTCGGCCTGTGGATCTTCGGCCTGGACTTCAGCATCACGGCCGTGCTCGGACTGATTTCGCTCGTGGGCATCATCGTGCGCAACGGGATCATCATGTTCGAATATGCCGAGGAACTGCGCGCAACCCAGGGGCTGAGCGTGCGGGACGCCGCCTTCCAGGCAGGTGCGCGCCGGATGCGCCCCATTTTCCTGACTTCCTGCACCACGGCCCTGGGCGTGCTGCCGATGATCATCAGCGGCGACCTTCTCTGGATGCCGATGGGCGTGGTGATCTGCTTTGGCACCCTGCTCTCCATCGGGCTGATCGTGCTCGTGATGCCGGTGTCCTATTGGATTATCTTCCGCGGTGCGGACAAAAGACAGAACCATGAAGAAGAAATACAAGCTGCATAAAGGATTTCTGCCGCTGCTGTGTGCGTTGCTCCTGCTGCCGCCCGCCGCCCGCGCCCAGCGTGTGGTGACGCTTGCGGAGTGCCTGGAGAAGGGCGCTGAGTACGACCCCGGCGTGCGCACGGCCCGGCTGGACCTGGAGTCCGCCCGCGCCCAGCGCGCCGAGGCCCGCTGGGAGTACGTTCCGCGGATCAGTCTGGTCTCGGGCGGCTACTACTCCCTGAAACCCCTGCTCCAGATCGCCCCGGAGGACATTCTGGGCGGCTACTGGAAAAACGTCCTGGCGCAGATGGTCACGGACGCTGCCCTGCAGGCCGGCGTACAGCCCTGGTTCGAGAGCTTCAAGTATGGCTGGGGCGCCTTCGCCTCAGCCGTGCAGCCCGTCTATGCCGGCGGCCGGATCGCCAACGGCAACCGCCTGGCCTCGCTGGGCGTGCAGGCCGGTGAACTGCAGTTCGCGGTCAAGCAGCGCGAGACGGCCGCCGGCATCGAGGAGAAATACTCCCTGGGCGTGTCCCTGCAGGAGAAGATGCAGACCCTCGGGCAGACGCGCCAGCTGCTCGACTCCCTGGAGCGCGACGCCCGGGCGGCGGTCGATGCCGGGCTGATCTCCGACTCCGATCTGCTGCAGGTGCGCCTCAAGCAGCGCGAACTCTCCTCCGGGCTGGCCCGCCTGCGCAGCGCCCTCAAGCTCGCAAAGATGGACCTTTTCAACGCCGTCGGCCTGGAATATACCTATCTCGACATCGACTCCTACACCCTGGAGGGCAGCTCTTTCGCCGATCTGTCCGCCCCGTCGGCCTACCTCATTCCGGAGATTGAGGAGCCCGTGACGGACGAGTCCCGCCTGCTCTCGCTGCAGGTGGAGGCGGAGCGGCTGCAGAAGCGCCTTGCGGTAGGGGAGTACCTGCCCCAGCTGTCCGTCGGCGTGGGCTACGGCTACAGCGACCTGCGAGGCCGGGGGCAGGGCCGCCTCAACGGCCTGGGATTCGCCATGCTCCAGATCCCCATCACCGACATCGGCAAGGCGGCCGCCCGGGCGCGGCGCTACGACAGCCGGATAGAGAAGGCCCGCGTGCAGAAGGAGTACCTCGACGCCCAGCTCGCCCTGCTGGGCCACAAGCTGCGGCTGGACATGGAGTCCGCCTGGGAGCAGCTGGAACTGGCCTCGGAGGCGGTGCGTACGGCGCAGGACGCGGCCCGCAAGGCCCGCGCGCGCTACGATGCCGGCCAGGTCACGATGTCGGACCTGCTCCAGACCGAACTGGCCGTCCGCACGGCCGAAGAGGAGCGGATCGACCGCAAAATGGATTACAATCTCGCCGTAAATGCGTATCTTCGCAGATGTGGTAAACTTTAAAACGGACTACCTATGAATATTTGGATTCTGATGATTCTGGTGATGGTGGCTTCGTACATCATCCAGATGATGCTCAACCGGCGTTTCGACAAATACTCCCGCGAGCCTTCGCCCCGGGGCCTCACGGGCGCGGACATCTCCCGCATGATGCTGGCGCAGCACGGCATCACGGACGTGACCGTCCAGTCCGTCGCCGGCCGGCTGACCGACCACTACAACCCCCAGGACAAGACGGTGAACCTGTCCGAGAACGTCTATGGCAGCGCTTCCATCGCGGCTTGCGCCGTGGCGGCCCACGAGACCGGCCACGCCATCCAGCACGCCACGGGCTATGCCCCGCTGCGCCTGCGCTCCGCCCTCGTGCCGGTGGTGACCTTCGCCAACAACACCGTCCAGTGGGTGCTGCTCGCCGGGGTGGTTTTCTTCAGTATCTTCCCCTCGCTGCTCTGGATCGGGATCGGGCTCTTCGCGCTGACGACCTTCTTCAGCCTCGTCACGCTCCCGGTCGAGATCAATGCGAGCCAGCGTGCCGTGCAGTGGCTGGACCAGGCGGGCATCGTGGACGTAGAGACCCGGCCGATGGCAGTGGACGCCCTCAAGTGGGCCGCTTATACCTACATCATCGCCGCCCTGGGCTCCCTCGCCACCCTGTTCTACTATATCTCCATCGCCAACAACCGCAGATAGCAACGATATGCCGCCGGTCAGGCACAACCTTTCCCGGACCGCCGCTGCTCCGCAACGGCCCCTCCCTCTTATGGTGCCGAGGGTGGCACAGGTCCGGGAAAGGCTGTGCCTGACCCGGAATCTCTTTCAACTTGTGAATTGTATTGATGATGGACAGTGTAAGAATTGACAAATACCTGTGGGCGATCCGGGTGTTCAAGACCCGGAGCGACGCCACCGACGCTTGCAACGGCGGCAAGGTCAAGCTCGCCGGCGTCAACGCCAAGCCGTCCAAGGCCGTCAAGGCCGGTGACGTACTGGAGATCCGCAAAGGCTCCGCCCTCTTCACCTACCGCATCCTCAAGGTCACGGAGAGCCGCATGGGTGCCCCGCTCGTGCCCGATTTCGCCGAGGACCTCACGCCCGAGAGCGAGCGCGCCAAGCTCCACGCCCCCAGGGAGACCATCGTCCTGCAGCGGGACCGCGGCGCGGGCCGTCCGACCAAGAAGGACCGCCGCCAGCTGGAGGAGCTGATGGACGCGATGGATTTTGAGTAAAAACCAAGCAACTGACGATATATTATGTGTGGAATCGTAGGTTATGTCGGAGGCCGCCAGGCCTATCCGATCCTCATCAAAGGCCTGACCCGGCTTGAGTACCGGGGCTACGACAGCGCCGGCGTGGCGCTCATCAATGACAACAGGGACCTGGTCATCTACAAGACCAAGGGCAAGGTCAAGGACCTGGAGAAACTCGCCGCCGACAAGGACGTGTCCGGCAGCATCGGCATCGCCCACACCCGCTGGGCGACGCACGGCGAGCCCAGCGACGTCAACTCCCACCCGCACTACTCCGAGAACCACCGCCTCGCGCTGATCCACAATGGCATCATCGAGAATTACCAGGCCCTCCGGACCGAGCTTACCCGCAAGGGTTACCACTTCCGGAGCCAGACCGATACCGAGGTCGTCATCCAGATGATCCAGTATATCATGGACTCCCGCGGCGTGAGCTGGGAAGCGGCCGTCCCGATGGCCCTGCGCCACGTCGTGGGCGCCTACGCGCTCGTGATCATGGACAAGGACGAGCCCGGCAAGATGATCGCCGCCCGCAAGGGCAGCCCGCTGATCATCGGGGTGGGGGAGAACGAGTATTTCGTCGGCTCCGACGCCTCCCCGATCATCGAATACACCAACAAGGTGGTCTATCTGGGCGAGGAACAGATCGCCTACATCGAGCGCGGCAAGGAGCTGCGCATCACCGACCTGAGCAGCACCCCGCTGACCCCGGAAGTCATCGAACTGGAGATGTCGCTGAGCGAGATCGAGAAAGGCGGCTTCCCGCATTTCATGCTCAAGGAGATCTTCGAGCAGCCGCGTACCCTGCGCGCCTCGATGAAGGGCCGCCTGCACCCGGAACTGGGCGAGGTCAAGCTCTCCGGCGTGATCGACAACCGCGAGCGCCTGCTGGGTGCACAGCGCATCGTAATCTGCGCCTGCGGCACCTCCTGGCACGCCGGCCTGATCGGCAAATACATGATTGAAGAACTGACGCGCAAGCCCGTGGAGGTGGAATACGCCTCCGAATTCCGCTACCGGCGCCCGGTCATCTTCCCGACGGACGTTGTGATCGCCATCTCCCAGTCCGGCGAGACGGCCGACACGCTCGCCGCCGTCAACCTGGCCCGCGAGGCGGGCGCCTTCCTGTTCGGCATCTGCAACGTGGTCGGCTCCTCCATCGCCCGCGCCACGGACACCGGCTGCTACACCCACATCGGTCCGGAGATCGGCGTCGCCTCCACCAAGGCCTTCACGGCCCAGGTCACGACGCTCTTCCTGCTCGCGATGAGCCTTGCCGAGCAGCTCGGCACCGTCACCGACGCACGCCGCGCCGAGCTCGTGGCGGAACTGCAGCGCATCCCTGACAAGATCTCCAAGATCCTGGAGCACGACGCTCAGATCGCCGACCTCGCCAAGGTCTTTACCTATGCCCGCAACTGCCTCTACCTGGGCCGCGGCTACAACTACCCGGTGGCGCTCGAAGGGGCCCTGAAGCTCAAGGAGATCTCCTACATCCACGCCGAGGGCTACCCGGCGGCGGAAATGAAACATGGCCCCATCGCCCTGATCGACGACGAGATGCCGGTGGTGGTGATCGCCCCGCGCCGGGGCAACTACGAGAAAATCCTGAGCAACATCCAGGAGGTCAAGGCGCGCAAGGGCCGCATCATCTCGGTGATCACCGAAGGCGACAAGGACGTCAAGGCCCTGTCCGACTGGTACTTCGAGATCCCCGACACCGAGGAGTGCTTCGAGCCCATCCTCTCCATCATCCCCCTGCAGCTGCTGGCCTACCACATTGCCATCGCCAAGGGGCGCGACGTGGACCAGCCGCGCAACCTGGCGAAATCCGTCACCGTCGAATAAGGCTAGTCCAGATACAGCGCGTGCCGGACCTGGCCGGCGACTTCATCCCCTTTCAGTCCGCGGAGAATCTCCAGCGCGAAGGCCACGGCGTGGCCGGCGGAGCGGCCGCTGACGATGCGTCCGGCACGCACGGCCGGAGCCGGCGTATAGAGGGCGCCTTTCGCGAGGAGCGCGTCCTGGAAGCCCTCGAAACAGGTGAACTTCGCCCCCTGCAGGTCATCCGCGCCCAACTGGCTGAGCACGAGGCCCGGTGCCGCGCAGATCGCGGCCACGGTGCCGCCGGCGGCATAATGCTCGCGCATCAGGCGGATCAGCGGGGCGCAGCCCGCCAGGTTCTTCGAGCCGGGCATCCCGCCCGGGAAGATCATCACGTCCTCTTCCGTCGTGCCGGCGTGGTCCGTATTCAGCTCCGGCAGGAACGCCTCGGCGGTCACGATCACGCCGTGGGAAGACTCGATCTGGGGATCGTCCGTCAGGGCGACCAGCGTGGTGGCTACTCCGCCGCGGCGGAGCACGTCGTTGGTGGCGAGGGCCTCGACATCCTCGAAGCCGTCTGCCAAAAAGATATAGACTCCTTTCATATCGTGCAAAAATAACAAAATAAGCAGATATCCCTATCGGATTTCCCCCGCAATCTTGTATATTTGTATCCGTCAGAACTCTTTTCCAGGCTGAAAAATGAAAAAGTTATTATTCCTCTCCTTTGCCGCGGCCCTCTCTTTCTGTCCGGTCGCCGGCGCACAGGTTTTCAACCACCTCGCCCTCGGAGCCGGCATCGGCACGGACGGCCTCGCCTTTGAAGTCGCCGCCCCGCTGGGCAGACACGTCCAGGTCCGCGCCGGCTACGGCACGGCGCTCGGCCTGATCGGCTACACCGTCAAGGACATCTCCGTCCCGGAGCATCCCGGCAACTCCGCCAGCGCCAACGTCAATGTCCCCCTCAAGGTCAACTTCGGGATGAGCGACGCCCGCCTGCTCTTCAATATCTATCCCTCCGCCGAGGGCGGATTCCACTTCACGGTAGGCGCCTTCCTGGGATCGCCGAATGTCGCCCGCACCGAATTTACCAATATGCCGTCTGACTACAACAACGTCGGCATTGACGTCGGCGGCTACCTGGTCAAAGCCTCCTCCGGCACGCTCAAGGCGGGCCTCGGCGGCGTCGGCCTCGGCGGCGAGACCTTTGCCGTCAAGCCGTATGTTGGCATCGGTTTCGGCCGTGCCATCCGCGACGGCAAGCGCGTCAGTTTCACCTTCGACCTCGGCGCACAGTACCAGGGCAAGGTGAGCCTGTGGGCCCGAGGCGAGGGCGTCACTGGACGCACCCGGACCGTCCGGCTCACGGAGAAGGAATTCTCCTCGCTCAAGGACGTGGACAAGTACGCCTCCTACGCGACTTTCTGGCCCACGCTCAACTTCCGTGTGTACGTCAAACTGTTCTGACGGAAAATCAATACGATATGAAGAAAACTTTTCTCCTGGCCGCCGTAGCGGCCCTGCCGGTCCTCTTTGCCTGCAGCAAGGGCGATGACACCCGTTTCGAGGATCCCCGTTTCATCCAGTATGCCGGCCGGCTCATTCCCACGGGCACCAAGGCAGATGCTCCGGAGGCCCTGGTAGAGAGCATCGAACTCACCGAGAGCGGTCTCTTTGTGGTCGGCACGCGCACCGACGGCAAGCTCACTTTCAACACGGGTGCCTACAGTGTCTCCGGCAGCACCTACACCCTGCCCGGCTTCGGCACCATCGAGCTCAGCGGCTCCTCCGCCACGGTCAATCCCGCCTCCGGAGCGTCCTTCACGGCCTCTTTCCGGCAGGCTTCCGGGGCCAATGTCGCCTATCGGGGATGGTCCATCGACAAGATCCGGGCGACCGTCAACGGCTTCCATGATCCGGTCACGGCCGAGTTCAAGGGCTGCAACTTCGCGGAGATCTCCAAATTCCTGGAAGACAACGGCCACAAGGGAGGATATCTCCCTTCCGGCAGCTTGAATTCCATCTCCTTCACGGGCACGGGCTCCATCGTGTTCGCCTACTCGGACAACACGGCCGACCTCGGCGACTGCACCATCAGCGGCTCCGACGTCAGCTTCTCCTGGCAGGGGGAGACCCGCCTTTTCGAGCTCCAGAACGGCAAGGCGACCATCGAATACCTGGACGGAAAATGCATCCTCAAGGTCGAGGGCAGCCTGAAAGGCTCCACCACTTCCGGCACCGTGACCTTCGTTCTCTCTCCGCTGGCCTAGCCCGTTGCTGCGGCACCGCCCGTTTTTGCTGTCGCCGGATTGATGGTGAGTTACAGCGACTGGTCTTCTGGCAGGGACGGGGCGGCGTCCGGGTTGATGTACGGGTCGGGATCGTCGCGGACCACGGTGGTCTCCAGCAGGACGGTGTCGCGGTCCGTGGGCAGCAAGCGCAGCTCCGTACACTCCGACGGCACGAGAAGCGTCTCGCCGCAGCCCAGCGCGAAGTTCAGCGTCCGGCCGTCGGCGAGGGGGAGCTGGATCTCCGCCGCGCCTTTCACGCAGGAGTACAGCAGGAAGGGCGCCGACGCCTCGTGCGCGATGGCGAGCGGGGCGTTCAGGCGGATCCGGTCCACGCGGAGCTGGGGCAGGTCCACCAGCCGTTCGCTGGCGAACGGCTCCGCGCCATTGATTGAGGGGGCGGACCCCCTCAAGCTCCCCTGCGTCGTTTCACTCCGGGCGAACGGCTGCGAATATTTCCTATAATCAATAAAATCCAGCGCATCCACCAGCGTCAGGGCCGTGTCGAACTCGTCCGGATGCACCTCTTCGCCCCAGCCGCACAGGCAGAAATCCATCGGCGACGCCTCGCCGATCTCCAGGATCTCCATATCGCCCGCGGCGGCGTGCGGCGTGCCGGAGGGGATGTGCAGGCACTGTCCGGCGTGGGGCGCGATCACGTTGAGCAGCCCCTCCACGCTGCCGTCCAGGCAGCCGGCATAGAACGCCGCGGCGTCGGTGTCGCAGCGGAACCCGGCCATCACGCGCGCGTCCTTCCCGGCGCGGAGCACATACCAGATCTTCTCCTTGCCCAGGAAATCATAGCGCTGCGCCGCGGTCTCGTCGTCCGGATGCACCCGGAGCGGCATCCGCCCGTGCACCCGCAGCCGCCGCACGCAGACCGGAAACTGCCGCCCGTACCACGCGTACACATCGTCCCCGACCACGCGGTCCAGGTAGGTATCCATCACCTCTGAGAGGCTGTTGCCGGCCAGCCAGCCCTCGCGTACCAGCGAATCCCGGTAGCCCAGGTCCGCTACCTGGAACTCCTCCGTGCCCCAGGGATATTCGTCCTGCTGGGAGCAGAACTTGAAAGGGTATAGTCTTTTCTCTTCTTCCATAGGGCACAAAAATAGCAAAAAATGCCGTATATTTGTCGCTACGGTTAGACACAACAATATGAAAGAGAAGCTCCATCCTTCCACGCTATGCGTCCAGGCGGGCTACGACCCCGCGAACGGCGAACCCCGGCAGATGCCGGTCATCCAGAGCACGACCTTCAAGTACACCACCAGCGACGAGATGGGCCGCCTGTTCGACCTCGAAGAGTCCGGCTACTTCTACACCCGCCTGCAGAACCCCACCAACGACCGGGTCGCCGCGCGGATCGCGGCCCTGGAGGGCGGCGTGGCGGCGATGCTGACCTCCTCCGGCCAGGCCGCCAACTTCTTCGCCTGCTTCAACATCTGCGAAGCCGGCGGCCATATGATCGCCACCTCCGCCCTCTACGGCGGCACCTACAACCTCTTCGGCACGACCTTCCCCAAGATGGGCATCGAGGTGACTTTCGTGGACCAGAACGCCTCCGACGAGCAGATCGAGGCGGCCTTCCGGCCCGACACCAAGCTCTTCTTCGGCGAAGCGCTGACCAACCCGGGCGTGCGCGTGCTCGACATCGAGCGCTTCGCCCGCATCGCCCATGCCCACGGCGTGCCCCTGATCATCGACAACACCTTCCCCACGCCCGTGAACTGCCGCCCCATCGAGCACGGCGCCGACATCGTCACGCACTCCACCACCAAATACATGGACGGCCACGGCACTGCGGTCGGCGGCGCCATCGTGGACAGCGGCAACTTCGACTGGGAGGCCCATGCGGAGAAATTCCCCGGCCTGTGTACCCCGGATCCCTCCTACCACGGCCTGACCTACACCCGGAAATTCGGCCGCCTCGCCTACATCACCAAGGCCACGAGCCAGCTGATGCGCGACCTGGGTGCCATCCAGAGCCCGCAGAACGCCTTCTACCTCAACCTCGGCCTGCAGTCGCTCGGCGCGCGGATGGAGCACATCTGCCGCTCGGCCCGCCAGGTGGCGCAGTTCCTCCACGACCATCCGGCCGTGAAATGGATCTGCTATCCCGACCTCCCGGACGACCCGGACCACGCGCTCGCGCAGAAATACCTCCCGGACGGCTCCTGCGGCGTGATGGCCTTCGCTCTCAAAGGGGACCGCGCCGCGGCCAACCGCTTCATGGACGGCCTGCGCCTCGTCACCATCGAGACGCACGTCGCGGACTGCTACACCTGCATCCTCCACCCGGCGTCCCACACCCACCGCCAGCTCAGCGACGCACAACTCCGCGAGGCCGGGGTGGACCCCGACCTGATGCGGCTGAGTATCGGACTGGAGGACCCGCGCGACATCATCGCCGACCTGACTCAGGCGCTGGCCCGCTAGTCTTCCTGCACGCCGTCGGCTCTTCCCGGCGGTCGGCAGGAAATTATTTTCCGGACAGGTTTGCCGGAAAACCAGTTTCCGCTCCGCCCTCCGCAACGCTCCCGCACGCCGGCGGGTCAGCGGGTGGTTGGGTGCGGTGCCGCCAGCAGGGACACCAGCGTGCCGATGGCGCCGACGCCGAGGATGGTCCACAGGACATCGGTGAATTTCAAGACGACAGGATAGGCCTGGAGGAAGAACCCTCCAGGCATCTTCACGAAGCCGAAACGCTGCTGGAGCAGCGCCAGGCCCACGCCGAGGACCAGTCCGGCGGCGAGCCCGCACAGCGACACCAGCCAGCCCTCCCAGACGAACACGCGGCGTACGAACGCATCGTTCGCGCCCAGCGCGCGCAGCGTCTGCATGTCCTCGTGCTTGGCAATCACCAGCATCGACAGGGAGCCGAAGATGTTGGTCGCAATGATGATCACTACGAACAGCAGGATCAGATAGATGGCCAGTTTCTCATAACGCATCATCTTGTAGATGGCGGGATGCTGCTGGTAGCGGTCGCGCACCGTGAAGTCCGGCCCCAGCAGGTCCCGGACCTCGCGCAGCAGGCGTCGGCCGGCGCGGCCCGCCGTACGCAGTTCGACCCCGCTCACCTCGTCGGTGAGCCCGAGCAGCGTGCGCATCTGCTCCAGCGGCACGACCACCAGCTCCTCGTCCACGGTCGCATTGACGCTGATCAGGCAGCCGGGGGAGACCCGCACGCTGCCCAGGGCCGCCGCCGGACCGGCCAGCGGAATCCGGGCGCCCCGGCGCGGGTAGTACAGCATCAGCGGCTCCACGAAGCGGGGGCTGATGCCCATCTTGCGCGCCAGCGCGGCACCCACGGCCGCCTGCGGCACATCGCCCGCGTGCAGCGCGAAGGTCCCGTCCAGCACGTGCTCCGCCAGGCGCGACTCCTGCTCGTACACGGCATCCACGCCCTTGGCGCGCGCCAGGCCCTGCCGCCCGTCGTAGCCGACGAACACCTCCTCCTCCAGCACGCTGCAAATCTGCGCGATGCGCGGATCGTCCAGCAGCGCCTCGAAGGCAGGCCCCTCCGGCGTGAAATATTTCCCGCCCGCGGGCGTGACGAGGATGTCCGGATCCAGGTCGGACAGGCTGCTGTCGATGATCCGGTCGAAACCGTTGTACACGGACAAAATGAGGATCAGCGCCGCGGTGCCAATGGCCATTCCGACGGCGCTGAGGGTGGATATCACGTGGATCACGCCCAGGGACTTGCGGGCTGCCAGATAGCGGCGTGCGATATAAAAATCCGGCTTCAAGATCTACTTCCTGAGCAATTCTTCGATATGTTCCGCATAGTCCAGCGTGCTGTCCAGATAGAAGTCCAACTCCGGCACGATGCGCAGTTGGGAGGCCACCTTGCGGCCGAGTTCGCCGCGGATCGTGCGCTTCTCCTCCTCGAGGATCTGCATCACCTGCGGCGCGCGGTCGGAGGGGAAGATGCTCACGAACACCTTCGCGATGCTCAGGTCGGGGCTGATGCGCACTTCGCTGACGGTCACCATGCTTCCGCCGAAGACCGCCATCCCCTTGCTGCGGATGATCTCCGCCAGATCGCGCTGCAGTTCGCGCGCAACCTTCAACTGTCTGGTACTTGCAGGTTTATCCATTTATCTTGATAATGAAATAATCCTTCTTTCCTTTCTGCGCCAGGATGTATTTCCCGTCGATGATGTCCGCCTCGGAGAGCTGGTAGTTGCTGTC
Organism: Bacteroidales bacterium; assembly: GCA_017458145.1. Classification (GTDB taxonomy): domain Bacteria; phylum Bacteroidota; class Bacteroidia; order Bacteroidales; family UBA932; genus Cryptobacteroides. Next base: position 27,102 of record JAFTGA010000005.1, read on the forward strand.
GGTCAGCTTGTCCTTGTTGAGGCTGAAGCCGTTCTGCTGGATCATCTTGCGGGCCTCGCCCTTGGAGGGGAAGATCTGCGTGCTGACGGCCAGCGCGTCCAGGATCCCCAGCGGCAGGGCGCTGCGCTCCATCTCGAAGGTCGGCACGCCGTCGAACACGGCGAGGAAGGTCCGCTCGTCCAGTTTGCGAAGGTCCTCGGAAGTGGACTTGCCGAAGAGCATCTGCGAGGCGCGCACGGCATTGTCGTACTCGTCCTGCCCGTGCACCATCACGGTGACCTCGCGGGCCAGCAGGCGCTGCAGTTCGCGGCGCTCGGGGGCCTGGCGGTGCGCCTCGATGGCCTCCTCGATCGTCCGGCGGTCCAGCATCGTGAAGATGCGGATGAAGCGCTCCGCGTCCTCGTCGCTCACGTTCAGCCAGAACTGGTAGAACTGGTAGGGCGACGTGCGCTCCGGATCCAGCCAGATGTTGCCCTTCTCGGTCTTGCCGAACTTGGAGCCGTCGGCCTTGCGGATCAGCGGGCAGGTCAGCGCGAACGCCTCGCCGCCGTCCATCCGGCGGATCAGCTCCGTGCCCGTGGTGATGTTGCCCCACTGGTCGGAGCCGCCGAGCTGCAGGACGCAGCCCTTGTGCTTCCACAGCCAGTAGAAGTCGTAGCCCTGCATCAGCTGGTAGCTGAATTCTGTGAAGGACATGCCCTCGCTGGACTCGCGGGAGAGTCGCTTCTTGACGGAGTCCGTCGCCATCATATAGTTGACGGTGATGTGCTTGCCGATGTCGCGGATAAAGTTGATGAAGCTGTAGTCCTTCATCCAGTCGTAGTTGTTCACGAGCTCCGCCTTGTTCGGCGCGTCGGAGTCGAAGTCCAGGAACTTTCCGAGCTGGGCCTTGATCCCCGCCACGTTGCGCGCGAGGGTCTGCTCGTCGAGCAGGTTGCGCTCCTGGCTCTTCATCGACGGGTCGCCGATCATGCCGGTGGCGCCGCCGATCAGCGCGTACGGCTTGTGGCCGCAGTTCTGGAAATGCTTGAGGATCATCACGCTCACGAGGTGTCCGATATGCAGCGAATCCGCCGTCGGGTCGATTCCCACGTAGGCGGCCTGCGGGCCTTCCATCAGTTTCTCTTCCGTCCCGGGCATGATATCCTGGATCATCCCGCGCCATTTCAGCTCTTCAACAAAATTCTTCATTGATTGCAAACTAATAATTCTGCAAATTTAGTTATTATTTAGTAATTTTGCACACCCTCTGGCCGACAGCAGGCACCCCCGGAAAACTACGCGCTTCGCGCTATCCCTCCCATTGCCGTCTGTCCGCTTGCCAGAAAGCAGGCTTTCCGCCAATCGGCCAGCCGTCAACGGGCCCCTCCCGTTCACGAGGCCACGGGCGGCCACGGTTTTCCGGCGGGTGCCTGCCGATCGGACAATCAGAGGGTGTGCAAGAGAATAAGTACTTAAATATTAATTGTTATGAGAAAGAAAATCGTTGCAGGCAACTGGAAGATGAACACCACCAGACCTGAAGGTATCGAACTGGCGAAGGCCGTGGCCGCCCGCGCCGCAGAAATCCCCGAGGGTGTCGGCCTCATCGTCGCCCCGCCCTTCACCCACCTCGGCTGCGTCGGCCACCAGCTCGAAGGCACCAAGGTCGAGCTCTCCGCCCAGAACTGCGCCGACCACGCCAAGGGCGCCTACACCGGCGAAGTCTCCGTCGACATGCTCAAGGCCGTCGGCTGCCAGTGGACCATCCTCGGCCACTCCGAGCGCCGCCAGTACTACGGCGAGACCGACGAGAAGCTCGTCGAGAAGGTCAAGCTGGCCCTCGGCGCCGGCCTCGGCGTGATCCTCTGCGTCGGCGAGAACCTCGACGAGCGC
>JAFTGA010000059.1 GCA_017458145.1 Bacteroidales bacterium
CCGAAGGGTGACCAGATGTCTCCGCAGGGCCGTCCCGGCATGCCGCAGGCGCGCCCGCAGGACAACAGTTACCGGGACAACACGCCCGATTCCCTCGACCTCGCCAAGACGGCGCGGCCCGTGGCCGGGAGCTCCCGCAAGGGCGGCAACCCGGTGCTCTTCCTGGTGGGCGATTCCACCACCCGCACCGGTACCCGCGGCAACGGCGACAACGGCCAGTGGGGCTGGGGTTATTACGCCAGTCAGTGGTTCGACGAGGACCGCATCACGGTGGAGAACCACGCTCTTGGCGGCCTCTCCTGCCGCACCTTCTACCGCGACTGGTGGCCCGACGTGATCAAGGGCGTGCAGAAGGGAGACTGGGTGATCATCCAGATCGGCCACAATGACAGCGGCCCCTACGACCAGCCGGGCGGCCGTTCCTCCATTCCGGGTACGGGCGCGGAGACCGTGCAGGTCACCCTGCGCGACGGCCGCGTGGAGACGGTCCGCAGCTATGGCGAGTACCTGCGTCGCTACATCGACGAAGTCCGTGCGAAAGGCGCGACGCCCCTGCTCTCCACCCTCACGCCCCGCAACCAGTGGGACGACGGCAAGGTCCGCCGCAAGAACGACTCCTACAACATCTGGATCCGCGAGGTGGCCGACGAGAAGCACGTCCCCGTGATCGGCCTGGAGGAGATCTCCGCCCGGGATTTCGAGTCCTGGAGCCGCTTCAAGGTAGATTATATGTTCTACAACGACAACATCCACTCCAGCGCATACGGCGCGGCGCACAATGCCTGGTGCATGGCCCGCGGCATCGCCGCCCTGCCGGACTGCGGGCTCAAGGCCTGTCTCAAGCCGCTGGACCCGCCGCAGCAGGAGTTCACCCGCGAGCCGGGCAAGCCTGCGCTTATCGTCACGGGCGACAGCACCATCCAGAACACCGACTCCGATCCCGACGGGATGTGGGGCTGGGGCAGCGTGCTGGAGACGGTCTTCGATCCGTCCCGCATCACGCTGGTCAACGCCGGCAAGGCCGGCCGCAGCGCCCGCACCTTCCTGAACGAAGGCCGCTGGGACAAGGTCTACAACAGCATCCGGCCCGGTGACTTCGTGGTCATCCAGTTCGGGCACAATGACATGGGCCGCGTCGGAGCACCGCCCTACCGGGCCGAACTGGCGGGCGACACCGACGAGAGCGATGTCGTGTTCATGGCCAACACCCGGCAGTACGAGGTCGTCCGCAGCTACGGCTGGTACCTGCGCAAGTTCATCGATGACGTGCGCGAGAAGGGCGGCATCCCCATCCTGGTGAGCCTGACGCCGCGCAACGAATGGCCGCACGGCCGGATGGAGCGCCGCGACGACACCTACGGCATCTGGGTGCGCGACGTCATCCGGAAGACCGGCGTTGACTTCGTCGATATGCACAACATCACTGCCGACTGGTTCGACTCGATCGGCCCGGAGGCCGCCAAAGCCTACTACAAGAACGACCACACCCACACTTCCCGCCTCGGCGCGGAGCGCAACGCCAAGTCCTTCGCCGAAGGTCTCCGGAAGCTGGGCCATCCCCTTGCCAATTATCTGAAATAAAGCAATATGAGAACCAAATTCCTACTCTGCGCAGCACTCGGACTGCTCAGCGCTTCCGCCGCATTCGCCCAGGGCACGGACTGGTACGCCCCCACCCGCGAGAACAAACCGTTCGTCCGCTGGTGGTGGCTCGGCAGCGCCGTGGACAAGGAGGGCCTGACCTACAACCTCGAAGAATTCGCCCGGGCCGGCATCGGCGGCTACGAAGTCACGCCGATCTATGGAGTGCAGGGCAATGAAGCGGCCGACATCGACTACCTCTCCCCGAAGTGGATGGAGATGTACAAGTATCTCGTGTCCGAATCCGCCCGCCTCGGCCTGGAATGCGACCTCAACAACGGCACGGGCTGGCCGTTCGGCGGCCCGCAGATCACTCCGGAACTGGCCGCCCAGAAGATGGAGGTCGGCCCGGACGGCGTCAAGTCCGTGCAGACGGGCCAGAAGGTCAAGCGCGCCGCCCCCGGCGGCGAGGGCTTCGTGATGGACCACTACAATCCGCAGGCCCTGAAGGTCTATCTGGACCGCTTCGACAAGGCCTTCGCGCAGAGCGGCGCGAAGTGGCCGCATACCTTCTTCAATGATTCCTACGAAGTGTACGGAGCCGACTGGACGCCGGATTTCGCCCGGATTTTCCAGGAGCGCTACGGCTACGACATCACCCCGTACCTGCAGGCTCCCAAGCCGGGCGAGGACAGCTATGACCGCGCGATCGCAGACTACCGCGAGTGTCTGGGCGGCCTGCTGGTCGAGAACTTCATCGATCCCTGGATCGCCTGGTGCCACGGCCACGGCGCGCTGGTGCGCAACCAGTCCCACGGCTCGCCCGCCAATCTGCTGGATGTCTACGCAGCCGTGGACATCCCCGAGTGCGAGACCTTCGGCCGCACCGTCTTCGACATCCCCGGACTGCGCCAGGATCCGATCGGACGGCCCAACGACGGCGATCCCGCCGTGCTGAAACTCGCCTCCTCCGCCGCCCACGTGGCCGGCAAGAAATACACTTCCAGCGAGACGCTGACCTGGATGACGGAACATTTCCGCACCTCCCTGAGCCAGTGCAAGCCGGAAATCGACCAGATGTTCGCCTCAGGCGTGAACCACGTTTATTTCCACGGCGCGCCGTATTCCCCCAAGGGGGCGGAATTCCCCGGCTGGATGTTCTACGCCTCGATCAACATGTCCCCCACCGGCGGGATGTGGCAGGACGCCCCGGCACTCTTCAAGTACATCGAGCGCTGCCAGGCTTTCCTGACCGCCGGAGAGCCGGACGGCGACTTCTATCTCTATTTCCCTGTCTATGACCTGTGGAGCAGCCGGACCGAGAAGGCCTATATGATGTTCGACATCCATTCGATGGGCCGCACGATGCCCGACGTGAAGGCCGCGATGAACGGCATCGTCGCCGCCGGATTCGACGCCGACTACATCTCCGACAAGCAGCTCCGGGAGCGCGAGATCACCAAGCCCGTGATCGTGCCCGCCACGCAGGTGATGCCCGTGGAGACGGTCCGGCGCCTGGCCGAGCTGCGCAGGCAGGGCGTGCCCGTGTACATCATCGGCAACCTGCCCAAGGACGTTCCCGGCCTGCATGACCTGGCATCCCGCCGCAAGGAGTTCAAGAAGGCCGTGAAGGGCCTCGGGAAGCCCACGACCATGGAAAAGGTCTTCGCCGCCTACAAGCCCGAGACCTTCAAGAGCGAACTGGGCGGCCAGATGATCCGCCGGCGCAACGAGTGCGGCGGCTGGAACTACTTCGCCGCGATGCTCAGGGACAACGCTGTGGACGGCTGGGTCAAGCTGGCCACGCCGGCCGCCGCCGCGATGCTCTTTGACGCCGTGTCGGGTACGTCCGGACGCGCCCAGGTGCGCACCGCCGCCGACGGCTGCGCCGAAGTGCGCCTCCAGCTCCTGCCCGGCGAATCCGTGCTGATCAAGACTTTCCCGCAGGAGATCGACGCCCCCGACTGGAAATATGCCGCCTCCTGCGGCGAGCCCGTGGCCATCGACCGCGCCTGGAATATCTCCTTCCCGCAGAGCGATCCCGCCATCCCCGGCAACTTCTTCACCGACAAGCCGCAGGACTGGACGAAACTCAAAGCGGACGCCGCCAGGGTCAATTTCGGCACCGCCCTCTATTCCTCGGCCATCGACCTGCTCCATCCCGAGGAGGCCGACGAGTGGATCCTCGACCTGGGCGACGTGCGCGAGAGCGCCCGCGTGGTGATCAACGGGCAGGAAGCCGGCACCGTCTGGAGCGTGCCGTTCCGCCTGCCGGTCGGCAGATTCCTCAAGCCGGGCATCAACCTGCTGGAGGTCTATGTGACCAACCTGCAGAGCAACCGCATCGCGGACTACGACCGGCGCGGGGTGAAGTGGCGCATCTTCAAGGACGCCAACGTCAACACGATCGGCCCCAAGACCTTCGAGGGCTGGCAGACGGATCCGTCCGGCCTGTGCTCCGAGGTCAACCTGATCCCGGTCCACTACGACGTCCCCTCCTCCGCGGAGGTAATCGCCCAGGCGCGCCGGGTCAACGACTACTTCATGCACAAATTCCCCGATCCGCTGCGCGTGGTCCCCTTCCCGTCCCGCCACAAGGTCTATGAAGGCAACATCTGGACGCGCGGCGTCTATTACGAAGGGCTGATGGCCCTCTATGGCGTGGATCCGCAGCAGCGCTACCTCGACTACACGATGGACTGGGGTGACAAGTTCGACTGGAACATGCGCAACGGCCAGACCCTCACGCGCAACGCCGACAACTACTGCTGCTCGCAGGCCTACATCGACATGTACCGGATCTACGGCGAGGAAAAGATGATCGCCAACGTCACGAAGTGCATGGAGAACATCCTCGCCTCGGAGGAGGCCGTCGCCGACTGGACCTGGATCGACGCCATCCAGATGGGCATGCCCGTGCTGATCAAGTACGGCGTGACCATGAACAGGCCGGAGTACTTCGAGAAGGCCTGGCAGATGTACAAGTGGTCCCGCGACCGCTTCAAGAACGAGGCCGAGGGCCTGTGGTGGCGCGACAAGGACTTCTGCCCGCCCTACAAGACGCCGAACGGCAAGGAGTGCTACTGGTCCCGCGGCAACGGATGGGTGATCGCCGCGTTCGTGCGCGTGCTGCAGGAGCTTCCCGCCAACGATCCGCACAAGGCCGTCTATGAGCAGGACTTCCTGGATTTCTGCCGGGCGGTGATCAAGTACCAGCGCCCCGACGGCACCTGGAACGCCTCCGTGGCTGATCCTGACGACTTCGGCGGCCCCGAAGCCACGGGCACCTCGCTCTTCCTCTACGGCCTGGCCTGGGGCCTGAACACCGGCCGGCTCGACGCCGCGACTTATGGTCCGGTGGTCGCCCGCGGCTGGAACGGCCTCAACCGCATCTGCATCCATCCCAACGGATTCATCGGCTACTCCCAGGGCTCCGGCAAGGAGCCGAAGGAGGCCCAGCCCGTCACCTGGGACCGCATCCCCGACTTCGAGGACTTCGGCACGGGGTGCTACCTGCTGGCCGCCAGCGAGGTCAGCAAACTGACGCGCTAACTCGCTGAAACAAGCGCTTCCCGGGCACGGTGGACATCCCTCCCGTGCCCGGGAACTGTTTTATCGACTTGTACCCAAGGTCTGAAAAAGGGGAAGCTATAGCCGCCCCAAACGGTTTTCAAGCAACCGGCAGTAATCCGCCTTCATTTTCTCCGGCAGAAAAGAGCTGTCGATCAAGTCTTTCCATATAGGAAGGCAACCCTTCATACGGTCAATCATCTTGTCTGCCACGGGGGCAGGGACGCCGCTTTGGGTGAATGCGGACAGAAAAGTGTCCCGGCCGAAACCGGCCTTGCCACCGCCCACAGTAAAACTCATCGCCATTTCTTCCGAATCGGCAGGGGCGGCAAGCAACACGGCAAGCAGGTCGTATGCGGGAGCCAGGGCGTATTCTCCGTTTCCCGTATCCAACAGGGAAAAGTTCTTGCAATGCATGTCGGAGTTTCCGGTTATCCACGAGAACAAAACCACCTCCCAATAGCGTTGCACATCCAACATGGGGGCGGAAGAGTATTTCTTCACCGTTTCAGCCAACTGCTGGTAGGTGCCGTTATACTTGTGTTCTGTCAAACGGTTGCTCAACTGGCACATGTCCAACATGGATATCTTCTCCCCTTTCCCTCCCCTGTCCATCCGGCGGGTAAGATATCCCAACTCCCCATCGGCCAGCCTGATGAGCGTATGACGGGCCGTCCGGATATGGGCGGCTTGGGCCATCTTCATCGTGAGGTCTTCCAACTCCGGCAAACAAGGGTATTTCCCGCTTTGCGGCTTGAAGATATACTTGCCCCAGAGGCCCACAATAGTGAATCTGGACGGTTCGTTCTTTTTGCCGCGATCCACATCCAGCGACATTTTCGCCTGTACACCCGTGACGGACGTGCTGGTACGGATCACTTTCCGGGCCAGTTCGGACATGTTGTCACGGGTGTACGGAAGAAGGGGCACGGCTTCGCTGCCAAAGATACTGCGGGCACAAGCCGGATGGAAATCCACCTGCCCTTCCTCCAGGTCCTGATAACAATACAAACACTTACTCATGGCCGAGCGGTTTTACGCTAATGTTGCCGATGCAGTCTTTACAGCAGGCGATAAGGAGGGACATCCTGTCCCGGGGGTCGACCTTCCAGGACGAAGACGCAATATCCAGAAGCCAGCCTTCCGGGATAAGTCCGTCGAAAACGGGAAACATCATTTCCTTTTCGAAAGCCTGCTCCTGCAGCGGCATGGTCGGACTCACCGGCACGGCACCGGGCCTGGCCAGGTAGTCTTTTTCGTAAACAAAGTGAAATCCTTCCTCATCCTCCGAAAGGATCCCGCAGAAGGTGTCATTCACGTAGATACCGGCCTGTCTCATACAATGTCAATTTTAGCCGGCCCCAGGCATTCCCCAAACAGGGCCAGAACCTCATTCACCTTGTCCATTCTCAGGGTTTGTTTTCCCTGCTCCAAATCCCGGACGAAGCGGAGTCCCACACCGGCACGTTCCGCCAATTCGACCTGTGTAAGGCCGTTTTTCTTCCTTTTCTGCTTGATATGTTCAGATAAATTCATCATATTATACCCTTTCGGGTGCAAATATAGTGTTTTTATCTGATTTTATACCAGATCGGGGATAAATTATTTTGTAATTCCGGTTTTTATACCCGATATGGTATAGGTTACTTCAACCCCATCCCACCGCAAATCTTACCGCCATTTTACCAAAATTGTTACCGCCAAATTGCCACAAATCTTACCGTCAGTGTACCGGTCTCCTGAAGATCCTCCCCCTCATCGTGGCCATCCTCCTCCGGGAACGGCGCCTCCGCCGGGAGAAAGAAGGGGCCGATGCCGTCATCAACGAAGCTATCGGCCAGCTGGTCCCCGAGCACATAAACGCTTCCATCTCCAAGGAAGAGGAAGAAGAACAGCAACCTGTCGGAAAGAGAAAGATAGTCATTGTAGAGGACGAGAAGTCCATCCTCAGCGACCGCGAAACCGACATCCTTCCGCTCATCGCCCAGGGTCTCACCAGTCAGCTGATTGCCGACAAACTCTTCCTCTCCCTCCCCACCATCAAGTGGTACAGGCGCCGACTCCTGATGAAGTTCGATGCCAAGAACACCGCCGAAATGCTCTCCAAGGCCCGCGAGGCCGGGTTGTTGTAGCGGAAACAGATGAGGGAGATGCCCGGTCGAGCCGGGCATGACGAAGGAACGAGGGCATGACGGAGGGAAGATTTATTTGAAGGTATCGGATTTCTTTGTATATTTGTATGATTATGGACTTATCCCGATCGAAACGATATAAAACATACTAAAACTATCTCAAATCACTATGGCAAAAGAAAAGAAATTCATCACCTGTGATGGTAACCAGGCAGCGTCGAACATCGCTTACCTGTTCAGCGAGCACGCTGCCATCTACCCGATCACGCCGTCCTCCACCATGGCGGAGAACGTAGACGAATGGGCTGCCCACGGCAAGAAGAACCTCTGGGGCGAGACCGTCAAGGTCACCGAGATGCAGAGCGAGGCAGGCGCCGCCGGCGCCGTGCACGGCTCCCTGCAGGCCGGTGCGCTGACGACCACCTACACCGCCTCCCAGGGTCTTCTCCTGATGATTCCGAATATGTACAAGATCGCCGGCGAGATGCTTCCGGCCGTCTTCCACGTGTCCGCACGTGCCCTGGCGTCCCACGCGCTCTCGATCTTCGGCGACCACCAGGACGTGATGGCCTGCCGCCAGACCGGCTTCTGCATGCTGGCTTCCAGCTCCGTCCAGGAAGCGCAGGACATCGCCGCCGTGGCGCATCTGAGCGCCATCAAGGCTTCCCTGCCGTTCCTGCACTTTTTCGACGGCTTCCGCACCTCCCACGAGATCCAGAAGATCGAGGCCATCGACGAGGGCGAGCTCAAGAAGATGGTCAGCGAGAAGGCCCTGGAGCATTTCCGCGCCCGCGCGCTGAACCCCGACGCCCCCGTGACCCGCGGTACCGCGCAGAACGGCGACGTGTACTTCCAGGCCGTCGAGTCCCGCAACCAGGTCTATGAGGCCGTTCCCGACATCGTGGCCCGCTACATGGGCGAGATCGGCGAGCTGACCGGCCGCACCTACCGCCCGTTCGAGTACTACGGCGCCAAGGATGCCGAGTGCGTGATCGTGGCCATGGGCTCCGTCACCGAGACCATCAAGGAGACGATCGACTACCTCTCCGAGCACGGCCGCAAGTACGGCGTGGTGACGGTCCACCTCTACCGTCCGTTCTCCGAGAAATATTTCCTCAAGGTCATCCCGAAGACCGTCAAGAAAATCGCGGTCCTGGACCGCACCAAGGAGCCCGGCGCCCCCGGCGAGCCGCTCTACCTCGACGTCCGCTCCATCTACCAGGGCAAGGACAACGCTCCGCTGGTGATCGGCGGCCGCTACGGCCTCTCCTCCAAGGACACCACCCCGGCCCAGATCGTGGCCGTCTATGACAACCTCGAGCGCAGGAGCCCGAAGGCCGACTTCACGATCGGCATCGTGGACGACGTGACCTTCAAGAGCCTCCCGACCAAGGGTGAGATCTCCATCGTGAAGAAGGGTACCACCGAGTGCAAGTTCTACGGTCTCGGATCCGACGGCACCGTCGGCGCCAACAAGAACACCATCAAGATCATCGGTACCCACACCGACCTCTACAGCCAGGCCTACTTCGACTACGATTCCAAGAAGTCCGGCGGCTACACCTGCTCGCACCTCCGCTTCGGCAAGAAGCCGATCAAGGCCCCTTACCTGGTGGGCACCCCGGATTTCGTGGCATGCCACGTCCCGTCCTACCTCGAGAAGTACGACGTGCTCAAGGGCATCAAGGAGGGCGGCAGCTTCCTGCTCAACTCCCTGTGGAACGAAGAGGAGACGATCCAGCGCATTCCGGACGCCGTCAAGGCCGTGATCGGGCGCAAAAACATCAAGCTCTACATCATCAACGCCACCAAGATCGCCCAGGAAATCGGCCTCGGCGGCAGGACCAACACGATCCTGCAGAGCGCCTTCTTCCGCATCACCGGCATCATCCCGGTCGAAGACGCGATCAAGTATATGAAGGACGCCGCCCTCAAGTCCTACGGCAAGAAGGGTGAGAACGTTGTCAACATGAACTACGCGGCCATCGACCGCGGCGGCGAGTACACCCAGGTGCAGGTGCCTGCCGAGTGGGCCCAGATCAACGCCAAGTTCACGAACCCGAATGCCGGCCGCCTCGCGACTCCGTTCGTCAAGGAGATCGCCGACGTGGTCAACGCGCAGGCCGGCGACACCCTCCCGGTGAGCGCCTTCCTCCCCTACCAGGACGGTACGATGCCTGCCGGCACCGCTGCTTATGAGAAGCGCGGCGTGGCCGTCAGCGTGCCCGTCTGGGACCCCGTGAAGTGTATCCAGTGCAACACCTGCGCCTTCGTCTGCCCTCACGCCGCCATCCGTCCGTTCCTGATGACCGGCGAAGAGGCCGCCGCGGCAGCCGCCCAGGGCGTGAAGGTCGCCGACGGCAAGGCCAACCTCAAGGAGTACAAGTACACGATCGCCGTGTCCGTGGCCGACTGTACCGGTTGCGGCAACTGCGTGGACGTGTGCCTCGCCAAGGACAAGGCCCTCGCGATGGAGCCGTATATGGACCGTGAGGCCGACCAGGCCGCCTTTGACTTCCTCAACGCGAAGGTGGGCTACAAGACCCCGCTCGATCCCAAGTCCAACATGAAGGCCGCCCAGTTCGCCCAGCCGCTGTTCGAATTCTCCGGCGCATGCGCCGGCTGCGGCGAGACCCCGTACATCAAGAACATCACCCAGCTGTTCGGCGACCACATGATGATCGCGAACGCCACGGGATGCTCCTCCATCTACGGCGCCTCCTTCCCGGCCTCCCCGTACTGCACGGACGCCCACGGCCACGGCCCGGCCTGGCAGAACTCCCTGTTCGAGGACTTCTGCGAGTTCGGTCTCGGCATGCGCCTCGGCTCCGAGCGGATCCGCGAGACGGTCGCTTCCCTGATGAAGAAGGGACTGGAGTGCGACTGCTGCTCCGACCAGATCAAGGCCCTCTTCACCCAGTGGCTGGAGAACAAGGGCAACTACGCCGTGACCCGCGAAGTCGCCGACCAGCTCGTCCCGCTGATGGAGGAATGCGGCTGCGACATCTGCAAGTCCCTCCTGCAGATCAAGCAGTTCATTCCGGCCCGCAGCCAGTGGATCTTCGGCGGTGACGGCGCCTCCTACGACATCGGCTACGGCGGACTCGACCACGTCCTCGCCAGCGGCGAGAATGTCAATATCCTCGTGCTCGACACCGAGGTCTACTCCAACACCGGCGGACAGTCCTCCAAGGCCACCCCGGTCGGCGCCATCGCCAAATTCGCCGCCTCCGGCAAGAAGATCCGCAAGAAGGATCTCGGCATGATGGCGATGAGCTACGGCTACGTGTACGTGGCCCAGGTCGCGATGGGAGCCAGCCCGGTCCAGTACATGAATGCCATCAAGGAAGCGGAAGCCTACGACGGACCGTCCCTGATCATCGCCTACGCCCCGTGTATCAACCACGGCCTGAAGGCGGGCATGGGCCTAAGCCAGAAGGAGGAGAAGCTCGCCGTCGACTGCGGCTACTGGCATCTGTACCGCTACAACCCGGCGCTCGAGGAGCAGGGCAAGAACCCGTTCACGCTCGATTCCAAGGAGCCTGACTGGAGCAAGTTCCAGGACTTCCTGAAGGGCGAGGTCCGCTTCGCTTCCCTTTACAAACTCTTCCCGGAGAGCGCCACCGAGCTGCTCCAGAAGACCGAGGAGTTTGCGAAGGTCCGCCTCGGGACATACAAGCGTCTTGCCGGAAAAGAATAATTAATTTTGAATTCTCAATACTTAATTATTGTTTTTCGATAATTTTTGATTACCTTTGCGTTCGTAGCTCAGTTTTCGTACCTTTGTACGCTCAACTGGAGAAACATGCAAGGAACATCAATGACCTATATGAAAAAAATGCTTATCCTTGCAGCAGCGCTCTTCGGCGTTGCTGCTTTGGGAAATGCGCAGCAGCTGCAGCAGCTTCCCAATGACCCGGCAACCCGGGTCGGCAAACTGGACAACGGCCTGACTTACTACATCCGGCACAACGAGAAGCCGGCGCAGCGGGCCGAATTCTATCTGGCCACCAACGTCGGCGCCCTCCAGGAGGAGCCCGACCAGGACGGTCTCGCCCACTTCCTGGAGCACATGTGCTTCAACGGAACGAAGAATTTCCCCGGCAAGGGGATCCTCAACTGGCTCGAGAGCATCGGCGCCTCCTTCGGCGGCAACGTGAACGCCTCCACGGGGGTTGAGCAGACCATTTACCTGCTCAACAACATCCCGCTGGTGCGTCCGACCGTCGTGGACACCTGCATCCTCATCATGCACGACTACGCCCACTTCGTGACCAACGATCCCGCAGAGATCGACAAGGAGCGCGGCGTGATCCTGGAGGAGAAGCGCTCCCGCAACACCGCCCAGTGGCGTATGCGCGAGCAGGCCGGTCAGTACCTCTATAACAATACGAAGTACTCCACCACCTCCGTCATCGGCACCGAGGAGCAGCTCAAGACCTTCAAGCCGGAGAGCCTCGTGAACTTCTACCGGACCTGGTATCATCCCGACATGCAGGCCCTGATCGTCGTGGGCGACGTGGACGTGGACTATGTGGAGCAGTGCATCCAGCGCACCTTCGCCGACATCCCGGCCGCCGTCAACCCCAGGCAGAAGGATGTCATCACCATCCCGGACAACGAGAAGCCGCTCATCGGCATCCTTACCGACCCGGAGAACCGCAGTACCAGCGTCACCGCCTACTGGCGCAGCCAGGCCACGCCCGAAGAGCTCAACAGCACCCCGGTCGGCCTGCTGACCGACCTTGTGGAAGACATCGTGAGCCATGTGATGAACGAGCGCTTCGAGGACATCGCCGCGAAGCCTGACGCCCCCTTCCTCAGCGGCGGATTCGGCATCGCCAACCTGTGCGAGACGGCCGACGTGACGATCGCCGAGGTGGTCAGCAAGGACGGCGAGGCCCTCAGCGCCTTTGCCGCCGGTCTGATGGAGACGGAGAAACTCCGCCGCTTCGGCCTGACCGACGCCGAGGTCGAGCGTGCCAAGACCGAAATCCTCTCCCAGTATGAAAGCGCTGCCAAGAAGGCAGACACGCGCACCAACTCCGAGTTCGTGATGCCGATGATCTACAACTTCTTCGATAACGAACGCTTCATGGATCCGCAGGCGGAGTTCGAACTCGTCCAGCAGATGATGCAGATGCTCACGCCCGATCTCATCAACCAGATGGCCCAGCAGCTGATCACCCGCGAGAACCTGTCCGTCATCTACCAGGCCCCGGAGAAGGAAGGCCTCATTCACCCGACCGTGGAGCAGATCCAGGCCGTCATCGACGCCGTGGAGAACGCCCAGATCGAGCAGGCTGCCGGCGAGGACATCCCCGCTGCATTCCTCGATCCCGCGACGCTCAAGGGCAGCAAGAACGGCAAGATCAAGGAGGGCATCTACGGGTCCAAGACCTTCACGCTCAAGAACGGCATGCGCGTGTGGCTCCTCCCGACGGCCCACGAGAAAGACCGCATCACCTTCAATATCAGCAAGGACGGCGGCCGCAGCCTGCTCTCCGACGAGGAGCTTTACTCCTTCGACTCCAATATCTGGACGCTCTACCTGCAGAACACCGGCATCGCGGAATTCCCCGCCACGATGCAGCGCAAGATGCTTGCCGGCAAGCAGTGCGGCGCCTCTCCCTATATCAATGAGTACAGCCATGGCGTGAGCGGCTACAGCACCGTCAAGGACCTGGAGACCGCCCTGCAGATGGCCTATCTCTACTTCGCCCGGCCGCGCTTCGACGAAGCGGAGTACAACCAGGGCCGCAGTCAAATTGAGGCGGTCCTTCCCAACCTCAAGAGCCAGTCCCAGTACAAGCTCAACAAGGCCCTCTACGACTATGTCTATGACAGCCCGCGCCGCTTTATGCTCGACGACGACGTCCTCGCCAAGGCGAATCTCGCAACGCTGGAAAGCGCCTACAAGCGCCTCTTCTCCGATGCCGCCGGCGCCCGCCTCGTGGTCGTGGGCGACTTCGATCCCGACGCCATCATGCCCCTGATCCGCAAGTACGCCGGTTCCATCCCGATGAGCAAGACTGCCTCCAAGGCCAGCTACCGCGGCGACGGCATCAGCACCGCCAACCGCGTCTATGACTTCAAGGCCCAGATGCAGACCCCGATGGTCACCGTCCTGCAGGTGTACAATGCGATGAAGCCCTACACCGTGGAGGCCGACGCCACCTTCGATGCCCTCGCCTACATCCTGGATATGCTCTATGTGGAAACCCTCCGCGAAGAGGAAGGCGGCACCTATGGCGCCAGTTCCAGCGCATCCGTAAACGACAAGCCCGACGAGCGCCACATGATCCAGGTGGTCTTCCAGACCAACGTCGAGTCTGCCGACAAACTCCGTGAGCTCGCCAAGAGCGGCTTCAGGAGCCTCGCCGAGAACGGTCCGACCGCAGAGCAGTTCGACAAGGCCGTCAAGAATCTCCAGAAGAACATCCCGGAGAGCCGCCAGCGCAATTCCTACTGGACTTCGATGATCATGACGAATGCCCGCTTCGGCTACGATTACGACACGGAATACGAAGCGGCCGTAAACGCCCTGACCCCCGAAAAGATCATGGCAGCCGCCCAGGAAGTCCTCGACGGCAACTTCATCGAGCTCGTAATGCGCCCTGAGGAATAAGGGACGAAACACAGAATCAAGGGATTTTCATCCCGCAGAAAAGCCGATTTGCCCGCCAAATCGGCTTTTCGTCACTTTTTTTGTCCGCCACTCACTTATATTTGTGCGTGTGTGAGGCGTGGAGTAAATTTGCAGCCGAAAAAAACTGCCTGATAATAGTTTGACGAGATGAACACCGAATTTAAACAGGTTTTTGAGCAATACTACACCTGGCTGGAAGGGTACATGCGCAACGTCCGCCGTTTCTCCGGCAAACCGGCGATGATCGATCCCGAGACCAGCCGCAGCTGGACCTATCGCGAACTCGACAATGCGTGCAACCGCCTGGCCCGGGCCTTCCGCAACGACGGCACCGTCCACGGAAGCGTCGTGATGCTGATGCTCCCCAATTGTCCCGAATTTGCCTTTTCCTATATCGCCGCCCAGAAGAACGGCGCCGTGTGCTGTCCGGCCAACTTCCGGATTTCCGCCGGCGAGCTGGCTTTCTGCCTGGACGATTCCCGTCCGACCATCCTGCTCTTTGACGCCGCCTACCAGGAGTGCGTCCGGGGGGCGCTTCAGTTGTCGGCGCACCGTCCGGCCCGTCTGGTTATCGTGAACGGCGAGAGCACGCAGGAATACATCTCCTTTGAGGATTATACGGCCGGGCAATCCGACGATCCGGTCAGCCCCGGACCGGAATTCAGCACGTTCGACGAGACCACGCGCCTCTACACTTCCGGCACCACGGGCCGCCCGAAAGCCGTCCCGCTGACCTCCATCAACGAAATCCTCTCCGCCCACGACGTGATGATCCATTTCCCGATGAGCCACCGGGATGTCACGATCAACACGACCCCCTGGTTCCATCGCGGCGGTCTCCATTGCGCCGGTCCCTGCCCGGCTTTCTATGCGGGCGCCACGATCGTGGTGATGCGGAAATTCGACGCCGAGACCACCCTGCAATACGTCTCCCGTTACGGGATCACCTTCATCATCGGCGTGCCGACCGTGCTGGAATCCCTCTCGGACACCCAGGAGAAGAAAGGCTGGGACCTGTCCAGCCTGCACGGCATCGTGACGATGGGCAGCCCGCTCGAGCGGGAAGCCTGCATCCGCTACCAGCGGGTGCTCACGCCCAATATTTTCAACGGCTACGGCACGACGGAGACCTTCTGGAACACCTTCCTCCGCCCGTTCGACCTGCCGGAGAATGCCGGCACGGCCGGGGCCTCCTGCGTGGATGACGATGTCCGCGTGGTGAAGATCTTCGAGGGCCGGCACGCCGAGCCCGACGAACTCGCCGCCATGGACGGCAGCGAAGTGGGAGAAGTCATCATGCGCTCCCCCGCCAAGTCGCCCTACTCCTATGTCAACAACCCGGAGCAGCAGGCCGACAAATACTACAACGGCTTCCTCTACACCCACGACCTGGCTACCTGGGACGAAAAGCAGTTCATCACCATCATCGGCCGGATGGACGACATGATTATCTCCTCCGGAGAGAATATCTACCCCACCGAGATCGAAGCCGTGCTGAACAAGCACCCCAAGGTGAAGGACTGCATCGTCACGTCCGTCCCGGACAAGATCCGCGGCCAGATCGTCACGGCCTACATTGTCCGCGGCGACGACACCCTGACGGCTGAAGAACTGGACGAATTCTGCAAGCAGAGTCCCGAAGTCTCCAATTTCAAGCGTCCCCGCTACTACCGCTTCGTGCAGCAGATCCCGTTCAATGCGACGGGCAAGAAACTCCATGTACGGATCAAGGAGATCGCCCTGGAAGACCTCAAGAACGGGCTCCTCTATCGAGTTTAACAAGTATATCAAATTGAGCATTAATAAATTATGAAACTTATCAGCACCGGGAGCGCCCTCCCGAAACGGCAGGTCAGCAACGACGAACTCTCCCAGTTCCTTGATACCAACGACACGTGGATCAGCACGCGGACCGGCATCCACTCCAGACACGTCATCTCCGACGAACTGCTCGAGGACCTTGCCGTCGAGGCGGCCCGGAAGGCCCTGGACATGGCGGGGCTGGGCGTGCAGGACATTGATTTCTTCATCTGCTCCAACGTAGTCAACGAATACATGACTCCGGGACTGAGCTGCGTCGTCGCCCACAAGATGGGCTTCGCCTGCCCGATGATCGACATCAACTGCGCGTGTCCCGGCTTCATCTACGCGATGGACATCGCCGAATCCTATTTCCTGGCCGGCAAGGTGAACAACGTACTGATCGTCTGCGCCGAGGAGCCGACCCGGATGACCTCCTGGGAGGACCGCAGCACCTGCGTGCTCTTCGGCGACGGCGCCGGCGCGGCCGTCTTTACCCGGGGCGACAAGCTCAAGGGCATCAAGCTCACCGCAGAGCCCTCCCCGGACAAGATCTGCCAGACGCGGCCCCTGATGCCCACGCCTTACGTCACGAAAGAAGAACAGGAGACGCCGCTGCTGATGAAAGGCCGCGAAGTCTTCCGCTTCGCCGTGACCACGTCCTCCCGCGACATCCGCGCCCTGCTGGAGCAGAGCGGGCTCACGCTGGACCGCGTGAACTGGTTCATGATCCACCAGGCCAACCTGCGCATCATCGACGCCATCCGCGAAGAGCTCGGCGTGGATCCCGGACGTTTCCCGACCAATATCGGAGACCACGGCAACTCCTCTTCCGCCTCCTGCCCGATCCTGCTGGACGAGTGCAATCGCAAGGGCCTGTTCAAGCCCGGCGACATCCTGGTATTCAGCGCTTTCGGAGCGGGTCTGCTGTCCGCAGCCGCCGTTTTGGAATGGTAAAAAAATTTCCTACCTTTGTAGGATAATGAGAAGAGTAGTCATCACCGGTATGGGCGTCCTCTCCTCCGTGGGGAATGACGTCGATACTTTCTGGAAGAACCTTGTCGCAGGCGTTTGTGGCATCGACTTCATCCGTGAATTCCCCACCGACGGGCTGCCTGTCAAGATAGCCGGCATGGTGCGGAACTTCGATCCGCTTGCCTACGGCATGGACAAGGGCTTCGCCCGGAAGCAGGACCGGTTCACGCTCTATGGCGTGGCCGCCGCCTGGCAGGCCATGCACGATGCCGCCCTGTCGGCGGAAGACGGCGGCGACATCGACCCCTTCCGGCTCGGCGTCTATGTGGGAAGCGGCATCGGCGGCTTCGAGACGCAGTTCCGCGAGGCGGCCAAAATGGTGGAAGACCCCACCGGCCAGTGGATCTCTCCCCTGCTCATCCCCACGATGATCAGCAACATCGCCGCCGGGCACATCGCCATCAGGCACGGCGCCAAGGGTCCCTGCCTGGATATCGTGACCGCCTGCGCCACCTCCTCCCACTGCATCGGAGAAGCGTTCCGCGCCATCCGCCACGGCTATGCCGACGCCATCATCGCCGGCGGCTGCGAGCACATGGTCACCCCGATGGGCATCGCCGGATTCGCCAACGCCAAGGCGCTCAGCCGCTCGGAAGACCCGCAGTACGCTTCGCTGCCGTTCAACGCCAACCGGGGCGGTTTCGTGATGGGAGACGGCGCCGCCGTGCTCATCCTCGAGGAGCTCGGCCATGCCCTGGGCCGCGGCGCCCGGATTTACGGCGAGATCGTCGGCTACGGCAACACCTGCGACGCCCACCACGCCACGGCGCCGCGCCCAGACGGTTCCACGCAGGCCGAGGCCATCCGCATCGCCCTCCGGGAAGCCGGATACGATCCGCAGCGGGACAGCCTGTACATCAATGCCCACGGTACCGGGACGCACCTCAACGACCTGGCCGAGACCATTGCCTACAAGGCGGCGCTCGGCAAGGACGCCTACAGGGCCCGCATTTCCTCTATCAAGTCGATGACCGGACACATGTTCGGGGCGGCCGGCGCGGCGGAAGCCATCGCCACCCTCCTCGCCCTGCGCGACGGCATCGTCCCGCCGACCGTCCACCTCGACGCACCGGACCCGGAATGCGACCTGGACTATACGCCCAATACGGCCGCGCGGTGCGAGCTGACCCTCGGCATTTCCGATTCGCTCGGCTTCGGCGGGCACAACGCCTGCCTGGCGTTCCGCAAATTTGATAATAATTAATCAAGTATACTGAAACCCATGAAACTCAAAATCGTCGTTCTCGCCAAGCAAGTGCCTGACACCCGGAACGTGGGAAAAGACGCGATGACCCCGGAAGGAACGGTCAACCGCGCGGCACTGCCGGCCATTTTCAATCCAGACGACCTGAATGCCCTTGAGCAGGCGCTGCGCCTGAAAGAACAGAACCCCGGCTCCACGGTCGGCGTGCTTACGATGGGCCCGCCCCGCGCGGGAGAAATCATCCGCCAGGGACTCTACCGCGGTGCGGATACAGGCTGGCTCCTGACTGACCGCCTCTTCGCCGGAGCCGACACCCTTGCGACCTCCTATGCCCTTGCGACCGCCATCCGGAAAATCGGCGACGTGGACGTGGTCATCGGAGGACGGCAGGCCATCGACGGCGACACCGCCCAGGTCGGTCCCCAGGTAGCCCAGAAACTGGGCCTGAACCAGGTGACCTACGCCGAGGAAATCCTCGGAATCTCGGGCGGCAAGGCCACGATCCGCCGCCACATCGACGGCGGCACCGAGACCGTCGAAGCCCCGCTGCCGCTGCTGGTGACCGTGAACGGAAGCGCCGCTCCCTGCCGCCCCCAGCACGCGAAGCTTGTGATGAAATACAAGTATGCAACCTGCCCGCTGGAGCGCCCCGCAGAGGATCCCCACGCCGGGCTCTATGCGCAGCGGCCCTATCTCACGCTGACGCAGTGGAGCGTCGCCGACATCGACGGAGACACCGCCCAGTGCGGCCTCGCCGGCTCGCCGACCAAGGTCAAGTCCGTCGTGAACATCGCCTTCCAGGCGAAGGAAAGCAAGACCCTGTCGGCTTCCGATGCCGACGTGGAGGGCCTGATCAAGGAATTGCTCGCTGAAAAAATTATTGGCTGACAGTTATGGACAACGTATTTGTATATTGCGAAACAGAAGGCGCACAGGTCGCCGAGGTATCCCAGGAACTGCTTACCAAAGGCCGCAAGCTGGCGGACGAACTGGGTGTGGAACTCCACGCCATCGCTGCCGGCGACGGCTTGAAAGGGAAAGTGGAGCCGCAAATCCTCCCCTACGGTGTGGACAAGCTCTTCGTCTTTGACGATCCCGTGCTCTTCCCCTACACCTCCGCCCCCCACACGGACATCCTTGTGGGCCTTTTCCGGGAAGAACATCCCCAGATCTGCCTGATGGGCGCGACCGTCATCGGCCGTGACCTGGGCCCCCGGGTGTCTTCCTCGCTGACCAGCGGCCTGACCGCCGACTGCACCCAGCTGGAGATCGGCTCCTACACCGACAACAAGACCGGAAAGGAATACAAGAACCTCCTCTACCAGATCCGTCCCGCCTTCGGCGGCAACATCGTTGCGACCATCGTCAACCCCGAACACCGTCCCCAGATGGCCACGGTCCGCTCGGGCGTCATGCAGAAGGCGCTCTACACGGGCAAAGCCCGCGGCGAGGTCGTCTATCCCGAAGTCGGGAAATACGTCAGCCCCGAGGCCTGCGTGGTCAAGGTGCTCGACCACCACGTAGAAGCGGCCAGGCACAACCTCAAAGGGGCTCCCATCGTCGTGGCCGGCGGATTCGGCATGGGCAGCCGGGAAGGCTTCGACAGCCTGTTCGAGCTCGCGAAAATCCTCCACGCCGAGGTGGGCGCCAGCCGCGCCGCCGTTGATGCGGGCTTCTGCGACGCCGACCGGCAGATCGGCCAGACCGGTGTCACGGTCCACCCGAAGGTCTATATCGCCTGCGGCATCAGCGGCCAGATCCAGCACATCGCAGGCATGCAGGACAGCAAGATCATCATCAGCATCAACAGCGATCCGGATGCCCCGATCAACCAGATTGCAGACTACGTCATCACGGGCACTGTCGAAGAAGTCGTCCCGAAGCTCATCAAGTATTACAAAAAGAACAGCAAGTAACCATGGCAAACTACTATACGGACCATCCCGAAATCGCTTTCTACCTGCAGGATCCCCTGATGCGCCGCATCACGGAGCTCCGCGAGAAAGGATTCACTGAGAGCAAGGAATTCGACTACGCCCCCGTGAATCACGAGGACTGCATCGAAAACTACAAACGCGTCCTGGAGATCGTCGGAGACGTGGCCGCCAATATCATCGAGCCCAATTCCGAGAGCGTGGACCTCGAAGGCCCGCATCTGGAGAACGGCCGCATGAAATATGCGTCCAAGACCGTCGAGAACCTGGAAGCGACCCGCAAGGCCGGTCTCTGGGGCATCACGATGCCGCGCCGCTACGGCGGCCTCAACTGCCCGAACGTGATTTTCTCCATGGCGAGCGAAATCGTTTCGGCGGCGGACGCCAGCTTCCAGAACATCTGGAGCCTGCAGAGCTGCGCCGATACCCTGTATGAGTTCGGCAACGACGACCAGCGCGAGCGTTTCATCCCGCGCATCTGCGCCGGAGAGACCATGTCCATGGACCTGACCGAGCCCGATGCCGGTTCCGACCTGCAGCGTGTGATGCTCAAGGCGTCCTGGGACGAGAAGGAAAACTGCTGGCGTCTCAACGGCGTCAAGCGTTTCATCACCAACGGCGATTCGGACGTGCACCTGGTCCTGGCGCGCAGCGAGGAAGGCACCCGGGACGGCCGCGGCCTTTCGATGTTCATCTATGACAAGCGCCAGGGAGGCGTCAACGTCCGCCACATCGAGCACAAGCTTGGCATCCACGGCTCCCCGACCTGCGAGCTGACCTACAAGGACGCGAAGGCGGAACTCTGCGGCAGCACCCGCCTCGGCCTGATCAAGTACGTGATGGCGCTGATGAACGGCGCCCGCCTCGGCATCGGCGCCCAGAGCACCGGACTCAGCCAGGAGGCCTACAACGAAGCCCGCAAGTATGCCGCGGTCCGCGCCCAGTTCGGCCAGACCATCGAGCACTTCCCGGGCGTGTACGACATGCTCAGCCGGATGAAGGCGAAACTCGACGCCAGCCGTTCGCTCCTCTACAAGACCGCGTCGTACGTGGATGTGTACAAGTCTCTGGAGGATGTGGAGCGCTGCGGAAGCAAGCTCACGCCGGAGCAGCGGCAGGAGTGCAAGAAATACAACCGCCTCGCGGACGCCTTCACGCCGATCTGCAAGGGCATGACTTCGGAATACGCCAACCAGAACGCCTACGATGCCGTTTCCGTCCACGGCGGTTCCGGCTTCATCATGGAGTACAAGTGCCAGCGGTTGATGCGTGATGCGCGCATCTTCTCGATCTACGAAGGCACGACGCAGCTGCAGGTAGTCGCCGCCGCCCGCTACATCTTCAACGGCACCTATCTGGGAATCATCCGCGAGATGCTGGAAGAGACCTTCGCCCCCGAATTCGCCGCGCTCAAGGAGAAAGTATCCGCCCTGGCGGACACCTACGAGAAGAGCATCGAAGCCGTCAAGGCCCTGGACAACCAGGAGGCCCAGGACTTCCTCGCCCGCCGGCTCTACGACATGACCGGAGAGATCATCATGTCGCTGCTTCTGCTGCACGACGCCAGCCTCGCCCCGGAGCTGTTCGCCGACAGCGCCCGCGTCTATTCCCTGATGGCGGAAGAGAACGTCATCGGGAAAGCCGCCTATATCGAGCATTTCTCCCCGGAGAACCTGTCCGCTTTCCAGACGGTGAAGAAAGAGGCGTAAATCTTCAAATTTTGCTATCTTTGCAATAGAAGGATAGCTTATGTTTGAAGATTCCAAATTACGTATTTTCGTCCAGGTGACCGAGTCCGGCAGCTTTTCGGCTGCGGCCCGGTCACTTGGCGTCAGTCAGCCTGCCATCAGCCAGAACATCGCCGAGCTGGAAAAGTTTGCCGGTGGACAGCTCTTCGAGCGCAGCCGCGGACGGATCCGCCTGACGGAACGCGGACAGCTCTTCCTCGAGCAGGCAAAGGGCCTCCTGGAGGGGTACCGCCGGCTGGACAGCACGTTCCGCCCGCCGAAATCCACCATGATCCGCAACGTCCTCCACGAAGGGCGCAAGACCTGCATCCTGATCCGCGACGGCCGTTTCACCGACCTGGACGCGCCGGCCGACACCCCGGCCGACAAAATCCTGGAGGCGGACGGTACGGCCATCCTCCCCTCTTTCTTCAACACCCACGTCCACGCCGCGATGACCCTGCTCCGCGGCTACGCCGACGACCTGCCCCTGCAGGAATGGCTGGAGGAGCACATCTGGCCCGCCGAGGCGAAGATGCAGCCCGAGGACATCCGCCAGGGCAACAAACTGGCCATCAAAGAGATGATCGCATCCGGGAGCACCTTCTTCTCAGATATGTATTTCGACTTCGAGGAATGCATCGCCGCCGTGGAGGCTTCCGGGACGCGGGCAGCCATCGGCATCACGGTGATGGACGGCCATCCCAAATCCCATTTCGAGGAGATCCGCGACTACATCAGGAACTGGCAGGATCCCACCGGCGGACGCATCCAGTTCGTGATGGCGCCGCACTCCATCTACACGGTGAATGCGGAGCGGCTCAAGCGCTGCGCCAGCTTCGCCCGGCACAACGGTCTGCTGCTGCATATCCACCTGTCTGAGACGCGCCGCGAAGTCGAAGACTGCCTCCGCGAGCACGGCACCACCCCGGTGCGCTACCTGGACAAACTGGGCTTCCTCGGACAGGACGTAATCGCCGCCCACTGCGTCCACGTGGACGCCGAAGAATGGAAGATTCTCGCCCGGCGCGGCGTGACCGTCTCGCACTGCCCTTGTTCGAACATGAAGCTGGGCAGCGGCCGCTTCCCCTACGAACTGGCCCTCGACTCGGGCTGCCGCATCACGCTCGGCACGGACGGCGTCTCCTCCAACAACAACCTCGACATGCTCGAGGAAATGAAATTCGCCTCCCTGCTCGCCAAGCTGGGCGGGGACACCACCCTGCTCCCGGCGGCGGAAGTCTTCCGCTGGGCCACGAAAAACGGCGCCGACTTCTTCGGAATCGACGCCGGTGAAATTGCTGTCGGCAAACAGGCGGACGCCCTGCTGATCCGGCTGGACGCTCCGCGTATGCAGCCCCTGCATAACCTGATTTCCAACTGGGTTTACTCGGCGGACAGTTCCGTGATCCGAAACGTCCTCTGCCGGGGACAGATCGTCCTGTAGGCGGACCCGCCTACCGCCTTGCGGAAAGCCAGCGCTCCAGCGTGGCGGAGAAAACCGCACGCTGGTCGCCCAGGGCATCCTTGCCCGTGGTCTCGACCGTCCCGAAGCCCCAGCCGTGGCCTCCGGAGGAGAGGATATGCAGTTCGCCGCTGACTCCACAGCGCTGCATGGCCCGGAAATAGCGGATGCTGTTCTCGGGCGGCACGGCGCGGTCGTCCGCGCTGAGCAGCAGGATGGCAGGCGGGGTCTGCTCCGTCACGCGCGTGTCCAGCGACCAGGCTTCCACCTGCTCGCGGCGCGCGTGGGGTCCCAGCAGATTGGCCCGCGTGCCGGCGTGGGTCGTGAACTCCTCCAGCGTGATGACGGGATAGACGAGCACGGAGAAATCCGGACGCGTGAGTTCATCCGTAAAGAGCGTCGACGCGGAAGCGGCGAGATGGCCTCCGGCGGAGAATCCCATCACGCCGATCTGCCGTACACCCCACTCGCCGGCATGCGCGCGGCAGTACCGGAACGCGTTCTGCACATCGGTCAGCGGGACATGGCTGTGTGCGTTGGGCATCCGGTAGAGCACGACGCAGACGGCGATGCCGCGCTGCAGGCACCAGTCGGCCACCCAGGCCCCCTCCCCTTCGTACGAACAATAGGCATACCCGCCGCCGGGGCAGACCACGACCATCTGGCCGTTTCCCTCCGTCGGAAGAAAAATCTCCAGCCACGCCTGGTCGCCGATGTTGCCGAAACGGTGGCCGCCCCGGTCCGTCACCTCGCCCGAGAGCCCGTTGGACTCACCCGGCCCGAACGTCACTGCGCGGCCGTTTTCCACGATTCCGGCATCCACGTCCTGCCCCTGCGGATACAGGCGCACGGTCTTGTCCGGCGTCGGGAAAACGCCGGCTCCGGCCACGGCCGGGAACAAAAAGAGGGCTGCGAGAGCCCCCATGAAAAGTCTGTTCATCTGTCTGATTATTCGGCCGGAGCGATGGCACCCATCGGGCAGGCGTCCGCGCAGGTACCGCAATCAATGCAGATGTTCGGGTCAATCGTGTAGACATCTCCCTCCTGGATCGCTCCGGAAGGGCACTCACCCTGGCAAGTTCCACATGCCACGCAGGTGTCAGGATTAATCTTGTAAGCCATTGTTTATAAAATTTAGTGTGTGTTTCGGCGTGTTATTTGCAATTGCAAGTACAAAAGTAATCATTTTTTCGTAAATTTGCAGTTATGAAGACAATTTTGACAATCTTGCTTGCTGCAGCACTCGCAGTTCCCATCCAGTTTGACAAGACTGTTCACGACTTTGGCGAGATCAGCACCAAGGCCGGCAAGCAGACTTGCACCTTTACGGTGACCAACGACGGCGACGAAGCCCTGAGCATCTTCGCCGTGGTCCCCTCCTGCGGATGCACCGACGTCGTTTGGCCGCGCGAAGCGATCGCCCCGGGCGCTACCGGCGTGATCACCGCGACCTATTCCAACGACGAAGGCGCGGGCACCTTCGACAAGACCCTGACCGTCTATACCTCCGCCCAGAAGAAACCGATCATCCTGCACCTGAAGGGGTCCGTGACGAAGAATGCCAAATAGCAGTTATACTGACGACAACATACGCACCCTGGAAGGGGTCCAGCATGTCCGGATGCGTCCGGGCATGTATATCGGTCGCCTGGGCAACGGCAACAACCCGGGCGACGGTATCTATGTCCTGCTGAAAGAGATCGTGGACAACTCCATCGACGAGTTCGCGATGGGCTTCGGCAAGGAAATCCGGATCAACATCCAGATGAACGACGTGAGCGTGCGCGACTTCGGCCGCGGAATCCCGCTGGATTCCGTGATCAAAGCCGTAAGTATCCTCAACACCGGCGGCAAGTTCGACGACAAGGTCTTCAAGAAGTCCGTCGGACTCAACGGCGTCGGCACCAAGGCCGTCAACGCCCTGTCGGAGCAGTTCTACGTCTGCTCCTACCGCGACGGCGAATGCTCCTGGGCCCGCTTCGAGCGCGGCGAGCTCAAGGATAGCGGCAAGGGCGAAACCCGCGAAAAGAACGGGACCCTCGTCACCTTCACCCCGGACTCCATGATGTTCGGCGAATACGCCTACAACATGGACTACGTGGAGACGATGGTCAAGAACTACTCCTACCTCAAGAAGGGACTGACCCTCAACCTCAACGGCACGCCCTACAAGTCCGAGAACGGCCTGCTGGACCTGGTGAACGAGAACCTGAGCGAGGCGCCGCTCTACCCGCCCATCCACCTGGAGGGCGAGGACATCGAGATTGTCCTGAGCCACGGCAATGCCTACGGCGAGAACATCTCCTCCTTCGTCAACGGCCAGAACACCCGCGACGGCGGCACGCATCTCGCGGCCTACCGGGAGGCCATTGCCAAGACGCTCAAAGAGTTTTTCAAGAAGAACTACGACCCGGCGGACTGCCGCCAGGGTGTCGTGGGCGCGATCAGCATCCAGATCCAGGAGCCGAACTTCGAAGGCCAGACCAAGACCAAGCTCGGGTCCAACTATATGTGGGAGAAGCAGATCCACGACGAGACGGGCGCGCTCAAGACCGACATCGGCCCGACGATCCGCTCGTATGTCAATGACTTCGTGGCCAAGAACCTGGATAATTACCTGCGCATCCATAAGGAGATTGTCCCTGTGATCGAGGACAAGATCAAGTCTTCCCAGCAGGAGCGCGAAGAGATCTCCGGCATCCAGAAGAAGACCCGCGAGCGCAACAAGCGCACCAACGTCTACAACCGCAAGCTGCGCGACTGCCGCTTCCACTACAACGACAAGGTGACCGAGAAAACGCAGGAGAACATCGAGAACTCCTCCATCTTCATCACGGAGGGCGACTCCGCAAGCGGAACGATCACCAAGGCCCGCAACGCCAATTTCCAGGCGGTCTTCTCGCTGCGCGGCAAGCCGATCAACTGCTACAAGGAGAGCCGCAAGAAAGTCGCCGAGAACGAAGAGCTGAACCTGCTCGTATCGGCGCTCGGCGTGGAGGATGACCTGGAGAATCTCCGCTACAACAACATTATCGTGGCCACGGATGCCGATGACGACGGGATGCACATCCGGATGCTCGTGCTGACCTTCTTCATGAAGTACTATCCCGACCTGATCCGCCGCGGGCATGTCCACATCCTGCAGACGCCCCTCTTCCGCGTCCGCAACAAGAAGGAGAACCGCTACTGCTACACCCCGGATGAAAAGGAGAAAGCCATCGCCGCCCTCAAGACCGGCGTGGAAATCACCCGCTTCAAAGGTCTCGGCGAGATCAGTTCCGACGAGTTCGTACACTTCATCGGTCCCGAGATGCGCCTGGACCTGGTGAACCTGGCCGAGGAGGAGTCCATCGCCGACATCATGTCCTTCTATATGGGCGACAACACCCTCGAAAGGCAGAACTTCATCCGCGCCAACCTCCGCTCCGAAGAAGAGCTGGAGGACGTGAACATCTGACGGCGTCCACGTCAGCCCCGTTTAATCGAACATTCTCCCGTCTCCGTCGGAGTCGAGCGTCCTCGCGAGTTTCTCGATGTTGAGACTGCGCGCGGAAGCGTCCACGATATCCTTGTAGATGCCGCCTGCCCGGTACACTTCGTCCGGATCGCCGCTCTGCTCCACGCGGCCCTGCTGCAAGGCGTAGATGTAATCGCTGTCGATAATCTGGGAGATGGAATGCGATATCATGATCACGGTGCGGTTCTTCTTGATCGCGTCGATGCTGGATTTGATCTGCTCGGTCGCGATGGCGTCCAGCGAAGCCGTGGGTTCGTCCAGGAAGATGACCGGCGGATTCTTGAGGAACATCCGCGCGATGGCGATACGCTGCTGCTGGCCTCCGGACAGGTCCGAAGCCTTGTTCTTGAATCCCTTGGGCAGGGCGACGATCTGATCGTAGATACAGGCCTTGCGTGCCGCTTCTTCAACCTCCTCGAAGCTGGCGTCCGGCTTGCCGTAGCGGATATTCTCTTCGATCGTGCCGTCGAAGATATGGTTCTTCTGAAGGACCAGCCCGATGTGGTCGCGCAGATAGCGGGTATCCCAGTCGCGCAGGTCCACGCCGTCCAGGAGGATTTCCCCGCGCTGGGGCGTATAGAACTTGTCCAGGAGGTTCACGATGGTGCTCTTGCCCGCCCCGGAGAGGCCGACCAGCGCCGTGATCTTGCCCGGCTCGATGGTCATATTGATATCGTAGAGGGCCTGGTTGCCGTTAGGGTAGGTGAAGTCCACCCCGCGGATCTCGAACTTCCCGGCCACGGTCTCCGGACGGTAGCCGCCGGACGGTTCGATCTCTCCGTCCGAATTCAGGATGCCGAAGAATCCCTCCGCATAGATGAGCGCATCGTTGACGTCGTCAAAGATACGCTGGAGCTGCGTGATCGGAGCGATGACGTTGCTGAACAGCATCACGTGGTACATGATCTTTCCGATCGTCATTCCGGGGTATTCCTTCAGCACGAGAAACGCCGTCAGGATGATGACCAGCACGGTCCCGACCTGCCTGACGAAACTCTTGAGCCCGTTGTAGTAGAAAGCGACCCGGCGGGTATTCATCTGGTTCTCGGTGACCTGGTTCTGGATATCCAGCTGCTTGCGGGCCTCGATCTGCTCACGGTTGAAGCTCTTGATCACGCCGATCGAATCGATGATGTTCTTGATCCCCTGACTCTTGGTCTCCAGGTGGGAACGCATCTCCCGGCGCCAGCCCTTGAGGCGCCTGGCCTGCCGGTAGGTGATCCAGAAATACACCGGGACGATCCCCAACGCCACCAGGCCCACGTAGACATTGGCCGCGAACATCAGGATCAGGGCAAGCAGCGCGCTCGTGAAAAGCGGCAGCAGGTCGATGAAAAAGTTCTGCACCGTGCGGGACAGGCTGCTGACGCCCTGGTCGATGCGCGCCTGGAGCTTGCCGGTGGCATTCTCGTCCGTGTTGAAGTAAGCCATCCGGAAAGTCAGCACCTTCTCGATGACGCTCTGCGAGAGGTCCCGGGAGACGAAGATGCGCATCCGCTCGCCGTAGTAATTCTGCGCGAAAGTGATCAGCGCGGAGAGGATCTCCTTGCCCAGGAGTACGGCGCTGATGATCACCAGGATCCGGGCCGCCTCGGCCCATGTGAAGTCCGTGCCGATCAGGGCGTTGATCGCATCCACGGTACGGTCGAGCACGATGGCGTTGACCTGCGCCGTCAGGGAGCCCACCAGCGTCAGCAGGAGGGTGATCGCCACCAGCCAGCGGTAGGGATGCACGAAGGGCCGGATATTCTTGAAGAGATTGACCAGATTCATACGAAAAACAATGATAACAAATATACTATTAATTTGGCAAGATTCTTTTTCTATTTCGAAAAAATTCTGTCTATCTTTGTCGACAGCTCATCGGACAATGCCCTGCGAAACCGCCCTATATCTGCCTGTCGTGGTCTGCCTCCTCTGGGCCTTCATCCATGCGATGATGGCCTTCCGTGAGCCGCATTTCCCCATCTTCCTTGCAGTCCTGCTGGTAACGGCCGCCGGCATTTTCACGTTCGATGTGTCCGAGGGCCTGACCGGCGCGGATTACCGGCAGCAGATGACAACCGGGCTGATTGCTCTGGCGACCGTCCCCTGCCTCCTTCCGCTCTCCTGGCAGTACCTGAGCCGGCTCTTCCGGGGCGGCCGGGCCCGGAAGGCGCATCTGCTCTGGCTGCTTCTCCCCGCCGTCCTGTCCTGCGGAGCCTGGATCCTGGTCCATTCGGTCGGGGAAGAGGTCATCCTAAAGTATCTCGGGCAATACCGGACCCGCGGGATTGAAGGGACACCGATGCATCCCGGGAGCGTGAACTGGTATTATTATCTGCTGACCGTCGTCGCTTTCCGCTGCGTCATCCTGGCTGAGATTCTGTTTTACGAGGCCGCCACCCTGATCCTGGCGGTCAGGCAGCGGATCCGGCTGCGGCACCTCTTCCATTTCTTGGGAGGCGGGAGCATCCGCGTCGCGGAGCTGCAAGTCTTCCTCTTCGTGCCGGCAGCCCTGATGGCGGGGCTGCGGATCCTGCTCCCCAGGAGCGTCTTTGCCGCGCATACGTGGGTCCCTGCTGTGTTCGCCCTGGCATTCTCCCTCCTGCTGTTCCAGGCCGCCTACATCGCGCTGTTCGGGTCCGCTCACAGCATCTCCCTCCGGGCGATGGCCACGGGACTGCGCTACAACTACAACCCCCGTTGCCGGGATGCCGTCATGGAAGAGATCGTCACCCAACTGGCAGACGAGGCCTCCGAAACGGCCCGCAGGCACATCCGGGAGCATTTCGGCCTGACTCCTCCGGACCTGGCCGGGATCCCGCAGCCCGCCCCGCCGGCCGGCGGGGAAATCATCCCGTCCACCCACAGCCGCGAGGACACCAGCCTGCCCGCCCGGTTCGAGACGCTGATGCTCCGCGAGCAGATCTTCCGGGAGCCGGGCCTGACCATCACCTCTTTGGCAGAACGGATGCACACCAACAAGACCTACGTCTCCCGGCTGGTCAACAGCACCTACGGGATGGCTTTCCCGGACCTGCTGAACAGCCTGCGGACCGAATACGCCAAGAAGTACATCCTGGACCACCCGGACGCCAGGCAGGCGGATATCGCAGCGGCGAGCGGGTTCAGCAGCGCGTCCACCTTCAACATCACGTTCAAAAAAGCCACCGGCAAGACGCCGAAGGCGTGGCTGGATGAAGAGACCGCCGGGACGCAGCCGTCCTGCTGACGCGCAAAAGTATTTGTTTTTCAAAAGAAAATGCCTATCTTTGCAGCCCCTTTTTGAAAGGGGTTATGTTTTTTATTAATTATTAACAAAATGATCAAACAGTACGAAACCGTTTTCATTGCAACTCCCGTTTTGTCTGACATCCAGATGAAGGAAGCGGTTGCCAAGTACACCAAGCTGATCACCGACAACGGTGGTGAGATCGTGTACGAAGAGGACTGGGGTCTCAAGCAGCTTGCCTACCCCATCCAGCACAAGACGTCAGGATTCTATTACCTGATCGAGTTCAAGGCCGACCCGCAGTTCGTGGCGACCCTCGAGACACAGTATCACCGCGACGAGCGGATCCTGCGCTACATCACAGTAGCCCTGGACAAGAACGCCGTCGCTTATGCAGAGCATCGTCGCCAGACCCGCGCCGCCAAGGCCGCTACCGCTGCCGCCCCGAAGGCGGAGGAGG
>JAFTGA010000060.1 GCA_017458145.1 Bacteroidales bacterium
GACACAGCAGCATTTTCCAACATGACCTTCGACGAGCAGGAAGCCTACATCGCCTCGATGAAGCAGAAATGGGATTACCAGAATTCCATCGACTTTGCCGAGATGAAGGGCGATTCCCGGGGATATGAGAGGGGGAAAGCAGAAGGGAAAGCAGAAGGGAAAGCAGAAGGGAAAGCAGAAGGGATCGCTGAGGGATTAGCCGCCACCGCCCGGCGGATGCTGGCGAAGGGCTATCCACCAGCAGAAATCGCGGAGATGACCGGCTTCAATGAGGAGCAGATCCGGGCGCTTCAGTAGCTGCTACCGACATCTCGTCCGTCGGCGGTTTTATCCCATTTCGAAAACAGTTCTACACGAAACCGGCCATTCCGCAAGGTCCAAATGTAAATCCCTCCCCTGTTCCAGCCTTTTCGAGCTGCAGGACAGGGGAGTTTTACAGTCCCACTGCTCCGGATGGGGCGGTCTGCACGACATCCGGGAGACGCCTGCGGGGAAAGCGTCTGCTAATACTCCACGCTGCTGAGGAAGAGGGCGTGGCCGGGGACGGATTCGCCGGCCTGGTTCCGCCAGGCCGACGAAGTAGCCTTCACCCCCTGCACCCCCTCCAGGGGGATGGCCGGATCATCGCTGTCGCGATCCGGCGCCAGCGCACCAACGCACGGGGAGGCCGTGTCATCCGGCGGCAGGATCAGGGCGCGGAAGTCCTCCACGCTCCGCTTGCCGCGGCCGACTTCGAGCAGGGTGCCGACGACAGCGCGGACCATGTTGCGCAGGAAGCGGTCGGCGGCGATGCGGAAATACCAGTAGTCCTCACCGCCTTCCCGCCCCGTCAGGGCGAGATGCGTGGGGGTGTAGCGGTGCCAGCCGGCTTCCGTGACCGTGCAGAGCGAAGTCTTGGAGTCAGCGCCGGTCTTTTCAAAGCAGCGGAAATCGTGGCGGCCCGGCAGAGCCTGCGCCGCACGGTTCATCGCATCGAAGTCCACCCCGGGGAAAGTATAGAGATAAGAGTAATCCTCCACGAAAGGGTCTTTCACCCTGTGTAAAAAATAAGTATATTCGCGCCGCGTTGCGTCAAACCGGGCATGGAAGTCCGGAGCGGCCGGAGCAATCGCATGAACGACGATGGAACGGGGCAGGATGGCATTTAATTTGTAGCACAATTGTGCCGTATCAAGCCCCTCGGCTGCGTCGAAATGAGCGATGTAGCCGATAGCGTTCACGCCCGTGTCGGTCCGGCCGGCGCCGGTCACGCCCACGGCGGTGCGGAGCAGGGTGGACAAGGCCCCCTCGAGCGTCTGCTGGACACTGGGAGCATCGGGCTGGATCTGCCAACCGCAGAATTCCGCACCCCGGTAGGAGAGCTTGATCGAGTAGCGCATAACGGACTGCAAAATTAGTTAATTATATGGAAAGTGTAAACATCAAGGAGCTCAACGACCGCATCCAGAAAGAGAGTGCGTTCGTGGATCTCCTGACCATGGAGATGGGCAAGGTGATCGTGGGCCAGAAGCACCTGGTGGAGAACCTGATGATCGCGATGCTGGCGGACGGCCACATCCTGCTGGAGGGCGTCCCGGGTCTGGCGAAGACCCTGGCGATCAGCACCTTGTCCAAGGCGGTGGATGCCAAGTTCAGCCGCATCCAGTTCACCCCGGATCTGCTGCCGGCCGACGTGACCGGCACGTTGATCTACTCCCAGAAGAAGGAACAGTTCGAAGTGCACAAGGGCCCGATTTTCGCCAATTTCGTGCTGGCGGACGAGATCAACCGCGCGCCCGCCAAGGTCCAGTCCGCCCTGCTGGAAGCCATGCAGGAGCGGCAGGTGACGCTCGGCGACGAGACCTACAAGCTCCCTGAGCCGTTCCTGGTGATGGCCACGCAGAACCCGATCGAGCAGGAAGGCACCTACCCCCTCCCGGAGGCGCAGGTGGACCGTTTCATGCTCAAGGTCGTGGTCGGTTATCCCAAGAAGGACGAGGAGAAGCTCATCATCCGGATGAACAACACCGGCTCCTTCCCGAAAGCGCAGCCCGTGGTGAGCCCGGCCGACATCGTGCGCGCCCGCGAGATCGTGCGCGAAGTATATATGGACGAGAAGATCGAGCGCTACATCGTGGACATCGTCTATGCCACCCGCACCCCGGAAGAGTACGGTCTGGCGAACCTGAAGGACCTCATCTCCTTCGGTGGCTCGCCGCGTGCCAGCATCAGCCTGTCGATGGCCGCAAAGGCCTATGCCTTCATCAAGCGGCGCGGCTACGTGATCCCTGAGGACGTGCGCGCCGTGTGCCCCGAGGTGCTGCGCCACCGCATCGGCCTGACCTACGAGGCGGAAGCCGAAAACGTGACGCCGGAAGAGATCATCGAACAGATCATCAATGCCGTCATCGTCCCGTAATACGCGTGCGACCGAACTCCTGAAGAAAGTCAGGAAGATCGAGATCAAGACCAAGGCGCTCTCCCACCAGATCTTCGCCGGCGAGTACCATTCGGCCTTCAAGGGCCGCGGCATGGCCTTCAGCGAGGTGCGGGAGTACCAGTGGGGGGACGACGTGCGCTCGATGGACTGGAATGTCACGGCGCGCCTGCGCGCCCCGTACGTCAAGGTCTTCGAAGAGGAGCGTGAACTGACGGTCGTGCTGCTGGTGGACGTGAGCCGCTCCGGGCTGTTCGGCACGGCCGGACAGACAAAGCGCGAACGGATCGCCGAAATCGCAGCCGTGCTGTCGTTCAGCGCCATCCTCAACAACGACAAGGTCGGCGCCCTGTTCTTCTCCGACCGCGTCGAGAAATTCATCCCGCCCGCCAAGGGCCGTTCACACCTGCTGCATATCATCCGTGAGATGCTGGAGCTGCAGCCGGTCTCCGACGGCACGGACATCGGCGCGGCGCTGAAGTTCCTCACGAACGCGATCAAGAAGAAGTGTACCGCCTTCCTGCTCAGCGACATGATCGACGCCGACGAGGCGGGCAACCCCCGCTATGAAGAGGCGCTCAAGGTGGCGGTGAACCGCCACGACCTCAGCGTGATCAAGGTGCATGACCCGCGGGAGCGCGCGCTTCCGTCCGTAGGGCTGGTGCACATCAAGGACAGCGAGACCGGCCGCGGCGCGTGGATTGACACGGACAGCCGCAAGGTACGCTCCGCGTATGAGCGCTGGTTCGCCGAACTCTCGGCCCGGGAGACGGGCCTGTTCAACAAATACCAGGTCGACCACGTGGACATCGCCACGGACGCCGACTACGTCAAGGGCCTGATGGCCCTGTTTGCACACAGATGAAACTGTTGATCTTCATATGGCTGGCGATGCTGGACATCGTCCCGGCGGGGCAGGCCCGGCTCAGGCAGCTCCAGCCCCGGGACTCCATCCTGATCGCCGACCAGATCGAATACGGATTCCAGCTGGACAGCGTGCCGGACGGGACCGCGCTGCGGCTGCCCGATTTCTCGCAGGCATCCAGCGACACCCTGACCCTGGTGCGCGGCTGGCAGCTCGACACGCTCGCCACCCTGAAAGTCCGGCAACCCGGCCGCAAG
This sequence comes from Bacteroidales bacterium, assembly GCA_017458145.1. Taxonomy (GTDB): domain Bacteria; phylum Bacteroidota; class Bacteroidia; order Bacteroidales; family UBA932; genus Cryptobacteroides. Next base: position 3,539 of record JAFTGA010000060.1, read on the forward strand.
GACCGGACCCTGCTCCACAATATCCGGGGCAGCATCGTCGTGGCCCCCTTCGAGGAAGGAACCTACCAGCTCCCTCCGATCCCCGTGCTGCGCGGCGAGGCGGACACGCTCCTCTTCGAGGGGCTGCAGATGGAGGTGAAGACGATGCCCGTGGACACGGCCACCTTCGTGCTGCACGACATCAAGGGCCAGATATCCTACCCGTTGACCTTCAAGGAAATGCTCCCCTGGATCGGGGGCGTCCTGCTGCTCGCCGCCCTCGCCTGGCTGCTGGTCTGGCTGATCCGCCGCCGACAGTCCGCCGGAGGCCCGGACGCAAGAAAGGACCCCGCCTACATCGTAGCGCTGCGCGAGCTGGAGAAATGGCGCGGCGACAAGTTCTGGATGCCCGAGAAGCAGAAGGCCTATTATTCGGGCATCACCGATGCCCTCAAGACCTATATCGAAGACCGCTTCGGCATCGACGCGCCGGAGATGACCACCGCCGAACTCTTCGCCGCACTGAAGGATGCGCAGGACCTGCCTGCCGACCTGCGCGAGGAGGTCCGGGAGGTCTTCGAGTGCGCCGACTTCGTCAAGTTCGCCAAGCACGTGGCCTCCGAGGAGGAGAACGCCCGCGCGCTGCCGACGGCCGTGCGCTTCGTCACAACCACCTACCAGTCAACGCTTGAGGAGGAGCAGAAGAGCGAGAATGAACTTTGAGAATCCCGCCCTGCTCTGGCTGCTGGTCCTGCCGCTGCTGCTCGTCGCGCTCTATGTCTATCGGGAGCTGGCGGAGCGGCGTCCGCACCTGCGCGTATCCGCGTCCGCGCCCTGGCTGCAGGGCGGAATGTCGCCGCTCGCCGTGCTGCGCCACCTGCCGATGGTGCTGCGCACCGCCGCGCTCTGCCTGATCATCGTCGCCTTGGCGCGGCCCCGCTCCTCGACCGAGATCGAGAAGATCGACTCCGAGGGCATCGACATCGTCTTCGCGATGGACGTCTCGACGAGTATGCTGGCCCGGGATTTCACGCCCGACCGCATCAGCGCCGCCAAGGATATCGCCATCGAGTTCATCGCCCAGCGGCCTTCCGACCGGATGGGCATCGTGGTCTTCGCGGGCGAGAGCTACACGCAGTGCCCGCTGACCACCGACCGCGCCACGCTGATCAACCTGATGAAGGAGGTGCAGACCGACCTGATCGAGGACGGCACCGCCATCGGCAACGGCCTCGCCACCGCCGTGGCCCGGATGATGGACTCCGACGCACCGAGCCGCGTGGTGATCCTGCTGACGGACGGCGTGAACAACAGCGGCGAAGTGGCCCCGCAGACGGCGGCAGAGATCGCCAAGACCTACGGCATCCGCGTCTATACGATCGGCGTCGGCGCCAACGGGATGGCCCCCTACCCGGTGATGACCCCCTGGGGCGTGGAGATCCAGAAGGTCCAGGTGGAGATCGACGAAGAACTGCTCAAGAACATCTCCGAGACCACCGGCGGGCGGTATTTCCGCGCCACGGACAACACCAAACTTGCGGAGATCTACTCGGAAATCAACAAGATGGAGAAGGCCCGCACGTCCGTGGACAGCTTCCCCGTCTATAAGGAACTGTTCGGGCGTTTCGGCCTGGCGGCGCTCATCTGCCTGCTGCTCGAACTCATTGTCAGACTTTTGATCAGGAGGATGCCGTAGTATGTTGATGTTTGCCCGTGCCTATTTCCTGTGGCTTCTGCTGCTCGTGCCCGTGATCCTGATCGGGTATGCGCTGCTGCGCCGCCTGCGCAGGGAGCGCTTGCGCCGCTTCGGCGACGAGGCGCTTGTCCGCGCGTTGATGCCTTCCTGGTCCCCTGCGAAGGGGTGGTGGCGCACCGTGCTTTTCTGCATCGGCTTCGCCTGTTTCTCCATCGGCCTCGCCCGGCCGCTGCTCGGCGCCAAGCTCGTCGAGCGCGAGACCAAGGGCGCCGAGATCATGATCTGCCTGGACGTCTCCAACTCGATGCTCGCCCAGGACTACTCCCCGGACCGCCTGTCACGCGCTAAACTGGCGATCTCGCGTATCGTGGACAAGCTGCAGGGAGACCGCATCGGCCTGATTATCTTTGCCGGCAGCTCTTTCGTGCAGCTGCCGATCACCACGGACTACGTGTCCGCCAAGATGTTCCTCGGCTCCATCGACACCCAGTCGGTGCCCGTGCAGGGCACGGCCATCGGGGACGCCATCCTGACGGCCGCCAAGAGCTTCAGCACCCAGAGCGAGAAGAGCCGCGCAATCATCGTAATCACCGACGGCGAGAACCACGAAGACGATCCTGTGGACGCTGCGAAACAGGTGGCGGAGACGGGCATCCGCGTTTACACCATCGGCGTGGGGTCGCTGCGCGGCCAGCCGATTCCCAAGGACGGCGACCTGATGAAAGACCAGGACGGCAACATCGTCGTGACCCGCCTGGACGAGGAGACGCTGAGGCGCGTGGCTTCCGCCGGCAACGGCGCATACGTCCACGCCGGCGGCGAAGAATTCGGCCTCAATCCGATCCTCGACGAGATCCGCAAACTCGAGGACGAGCGCTTCAATTCCGTCGTCTTCGAGGAGTATGACGAGCAGTATATGTATTTCTTTGCCGCGGCGCTTTTCTTCTTCGTGCTGGAGATGCTGATCGGTGAGCGCCGGGCCAAAAGGAGGTTGTTCGATGAAAACTAAGATACTGGCTATCCTATTGATTTTCAGTTGTCTGCCCGGCTTTGCACAGGCAGACAAGCACGATGTCCGCGCGGGCAACCGCAAATTCCGCAAGGACCGTTTCAAGGAAGCGGAAATCGACTACCGCAAGGCCGTGGTCAAGGACTCCGCCTCCGTGGCCGCCCAGTACAATCTGGCCTCCACCCTCTACCGGCAGGAAGACTACGCCGGAGCGGCCCGGTCCCTGGAGAGCGTGGGGAAGCAGGAAGGGCTGCCCGCACAGTACTATTTCAACGCCGGCGACACCGCTTCGCAGCAGAAGGACTGGCAGGCGGCGGTGGACGCCTTCCGGCAGGCGCTGCTGCGCGATCCGGGGGATCTGGACGCGAAGGAGAACTACATCTATGCCAAGAAGATGCTCCAGAACCAGCAGGGCGGCGGGGGCGACAACCAGCAGAACCAGGACCAGAACCAGCAGAATCAGGATCAGGATCAGAACCAGGACCAGAACCAGGACCAGAACCAGAACCAGGACCAACAGAATCAGGACCAGCAGCAGGATCAGCAGCAAGGCCAGCAGCCGCAGATCTCGCCCCAGCAGGCGCAGCAGATGCTGCGCGCCATCCAGGCCAAGGAGAAGGAGACCCAGGACAAGGTGAATAAGGAGAAGGCCGCCCTGCTGAAGTCCCGGCAGAAAGAAAAGAATTGGTGATGAAGAGATTGATCATATTCCTCGCGGCCCTCTGCTTCGCGCTGGCCGCCTTCGCCCAGACCTCCATCAAGGTCCAGGCGCCGAACCTCGTGGGCGTGAACGAACAGTTCAATATCACGTTCATCATCAGCGGGGAGCACGCCCCGTCCGACTTCAAATGGGAGCCGGGCAGTGATTTCCAGCTGGTCTGGGGCCCGCAGAAGGGCACGTCCACCTCGGTCAGCATCGTGAACGGATCGCGCACGCGTTCTTCGCAGACCACCTATACCTACGTTCTGCTGCCCAAGGGCACGGGACGCTTCCAGCTGGCCGCGGCCGAAGCGACGGTCAAGGGCGACAAACTCGTCTCCTCCCGGCCGACCATCGAGGTGGTCAGTGACGGCGCGGCCGCCTCCGCCCAGGGCCAGGGCAGCCAGGGACAGGGGTCCCAGGGCACACAGGGAGCACAGGGCAGCACCGCCCAGACCGGCACCGTCTCGGCCGAAGACATGTTCCTCCGCCTGAATTTCAGCAAGCGCAACGTCATGGTCGGCGAGACGCTGACGGCCACCCTCAAGCTCTACCAGCGGGTCAATATCGCCGGCTTCGAAGATGCCAAGTTCCCGACTTTCAACGGATTCTGGAGCCAGGAGATCCAGGCCCCGACCAATATCGAGTTCCGCCGGGAGAACGTCGGCGACAAGATTTACAACACGGCCGTGCTGCGCAGCTGGACCCTGGTGCCGCAGAAGGCCGGAGACATCACCATCGACGGCGCCGAGCTCGTGTGCCTGGTCAACATCCGCACCCAGCGGCCTTCGACCGGCAGTATTTTCGACAGTTTCTTCCAGGATGACTACCAGACCATCCGCAAGCGCGTGACCACGCAACCGGTGACGCTGCACGTCAGCACCCTGCCCGCCGGGGCGCCCGCCTCGTTCGGCGGCGGAGTCGGCTCCTTCAAGATGAGCGCCGCGCTGACCCGCGACTCGCTCCGGACCCACGACGCCGCTTCGCTGCGCATCACGATCACCGGCAGCGGCAACACCTCCCTGCTGGAGGCTCCCAAGGTCTCTTTCCCGCCGGACTTCGAGGTCTATGACACCAAGGTCTCCGACACCCAGGGCGGCAAGGTCTTCGAGTATCCCTTCATCCCGCGCAGCCACGGCGACTTCACCGTCGGCCCCGTGGAGTACAGCTACTTCGACATCGCTTCGCGCAAATACGTGACCCTGAAGAGCCAGCCGCTCCCGATCAAGGTGGACAAAGGCGCCGACACCGGCGGCACTGCGTCCGGGCAGGTGGTCACGGGCGTCAGCCGCAAGGACGTGCGCGACGTGGGCAGCGACATCCGCTTCATTTCCGGCAAGCCGGGCAGCCTCGCCCCCGTGGGCCATTTCTTCGTCGGCTCGACCGCCTTCTGGATCCTGACGCTCCTGCTGCCCCTGCTCGCCGCCGCGCTGTATTTCGCCCTGCGGGGCATGGCCGCCCGCCGCTCCGACGTGGTCGGAAGCAAGAACCGCGGCGCCACCAAGATGGCGCGCAAACGCCTCGCGCAGGCGGGCATCTTCCTCAAGGGCAACCTCTACACGGCTTTCTATGAGGAGTTGCACCGCGCCCTGCTCGGCTTCGTCTCCGACAAACTCAACCTCGACGCGGCCGACATGAGCAAGGAAAACATCTCCGCACGGCTGGCGGACAGCGGCGTGCCCGAGGGACTCGCAGCCGAGTTCACCGGCCTGCTGGACGCCTGCGAATATGCCCGCTATGCCCCCGACGCGGGGCATGAGGCGATGAATACCCATTACGAAAAGGCGGTCTCCGTGATCTCCGCCATCGACGAAAGCATGAGAAGAAATCCCCGCAAGGGCGCCGGCGCCGCTGCCGCCCTGCTGGCCCTGCTGCTCCTGCTGCCCGCGCACCCGGCTCCGGCACAGCAGAAGGCCTATACCGACTCGCTGTGGACGGCGGGCGTCGCGGCCTACACCGACGGCGACTGGGCCGCCGCCCGGCACGCCTGGGAGCAGCTGCGCTCTCTGGGCGTGGAATCTCCGGAGCTCTATTACAACCTGGGCAACGCCTGCTTCAAGCAGGACGACCTGGCCCACGCCATCCTGGGCTACGAGCGGGCGCTCAAACTGGATCCGTCCTATGCCGACGCCCGGTTCAACCTCGCGTTCGCCCAGGGCTTTGTGCAGGACAAGATCGAAGCCGTGCCGGAATTCTTCCTGGATCAATGGGGCCGCAAGATCTGCTGGCTGCTCCCTTCGGACACCTGGGCCGTGCTGTTCCTGGTCCTGCTCGCCGCCGCGCTGGGCTGCGTGCTGCTCTTCCTGCTGGGAGGCCGTACGGCGCTGCGCAAGACCGGCTTCATCGCCGGGATCGTGGCCGTCGTGCTCGCGCTGTCCTGCCTGGGCTTCGCCTTCTGGCAGCGGACCGGCTACCGCAAGGCGGACGGGGCCGTCATCGTGCGTCCCGTCACGACCGTCCGGAGTTCTCCGGGCAGCGACTCCGCCAAGGATCTCTTCGTGCTCCACGAAGGCACCCGGGTCAAGGTCCTCGATGCCGTGGGCTCCTGGCGCAACATCGAACTCGCCGACGGGCGGCAGGGCTGGATGGAAGAGACCAACCTGGAGGTAATCTAGGCTTGCAGCCCAGATTACCGGTTGATGGCTGGGGGACGTTTCCCCCAGACCCACTGCGTCGCAAAGCTCCGGGGCGCGCGGGGAAAAGATTTTTATGATGAAAAACAGATTCTTGATCACAGTCCTGCCGGTGCTTCTGTGCTGCCTGCAGGCTCCTGCGCAGACACGCGATGTCTCACTGACCGGCGGCGTCTATGTCCCCATGTACAACGGATCCGACAGTTCGCTCCTTCTGGGAGCGGGTTATGGCCAGTTTTTCAGCTCCGGTCTGGGATTCCGGGCAGGCTTGCAGTATGCACCCCAGGTTGCGGGTGTGGAGGATCATTTCGGCCTGCCCCTTGCCTTGGCCTGGCGGACGAAAGCGCGGAGCACAGGCGCTCGCCTGCGATCCGGAGCCCAGGGCGCCTCCGGGGCCGTGGCCACATCCGATCCGCGCTCGGTCCTGGGCTCCTTCCTGCTCAACCTCTTCAGCGATCTGGAGTTCCATGCCGGCGTCACGCCCGTCTGGATCAGCGGAGCGTCCTCCTTCCGATCGACCTACTACTTCTACGGCGGAGCTCCCACAACGGCCGGAAATCACCGATCCCGCCTTTTCTACTTGCGGATTCGGGCAAATCGTCGTATATTTGTACGATTATGCCCGAATAGGCAGTATTTTTGCTTGTTTTGTATTAAAACCTGTTCATCAATATGTTGTTTACGCTCCTCCAGACCGACATCGCGCAGGCTGTCCCCGTGCAGCAGGAGATGTCTTATTCCCTGATCGAAATGGCCGCCAAGGGCGGCGCCCTGATGTGGGTGCTGCTCGCCCTGTCGATCATCGCCATCTACATTTTCGGCAAGAAGTGGTGGATTATCCGCCAGGCCGGCAAGATCGACAAGGACTTCATGAATGACATCCGCGACTACATCCACGAAGGCAAGATCAAGTCCGCCCGCACGCTCTGCGGCAAGTACGACGCCCCCGTGGCCCGGATGGTCGAAGCCGGCATCGTCCGCATCGGCAAGCCCGCCGCCGACGTGCAGGCTGCCATCGAGAACGTCGGCAACGTCGAGGTGGGCCGCCTGGAGAAGGGGCTCCCCTACCTCGCCACCATCGCCGGTGGCGCCCCGATGATCGGTTTCCTCGGGACGGTGATCGGTATGGTCCAGGCATTCTTCAATATGTCCAACGCCGGCAACAACATCGACATCACCCTGCTCTCCAGCGGCATCTACACCGCTATGATCACCACGGTCGGCGGCCTGATCGTCGGCATCCTCGCCTACTTCGGCTACAACTTCCTCTCGGCGCGGATCTCCTCGCTGGTGTACAACATGGAGAGCGCGACCATCAAGTTCATGGATATGCTCGGCGAGAACGCCGGGGATCCGAAATCCGAATAGCAATGGCCCTGAAGAGAATCACGAAGGCGGACCCGAACATCTCGATGTCCTCGATGACGGACATCGTGTTCCTGCTGCTCATCTTCTTCCTGGTGACCTCCACCCTGGTCAACCCCAACGCCCTGAAGCTCCTCCTGCCGAAGAGCACGGGCCAGGTGGGCGCCAAGGCCACGGTAAGCGTCTCCATCAAGGACTGGGGCGAGGACCGCTACACCTACCACATCAACGGGGAGGAGACGCCCGTGCCCTTCGCCGAGGTCGAGGATTCCCTGGTGGACCTGCTCCAGACCGAGGAGGATCCTACCTTCTCGATCTTCTCCGACGAGAGCGTCCCGATCGGAGAGATCGTGCAGGTGATGAACATCGCCAAGCGCAATCATTACAAAGTGATCCTGGCCACGCAGCCAGAGTAGTTTCTATATGCAGGAAGACCAGATAATCAGACAGAAGCGCGAGCGCAACGCAAAGATCACCGGCATCGTGATGACGGCGGCCGCCCACGTGTGCGCCCTCGTGCTCGTCTCTTTCTCCGGTCTGAAATACATCTATCCCCCGCCCCAGGAGCAAAGCATGCTGATCGACTTCACGGAAGAGCCGGAAGTCGTGGAGCAGCAGCTGCACGGGCAGGAGCCGTTGGCGGAAGAGGTGGACCTCTCGCGTCCGGTCGAACTCGCGCAGAAGAGCGAGGCGCCCACCGAGGCGGACCGGGAGAACCTGACCCCCGAGACGCAGCCCGACACGTTCGGCGACGTGGACACCCCGGCCCCCGAGCCGGAGAAGCCCGCGCTGGATCCCCGCGCTTCGTTCCCGGGCATGGCCCGCAAGGACACCTCGCTCACCGCACCCCACAGCGCGTCCGAAGCATCCGAGAGCTTCAAGGCCGGACAGGCCCGCGGCAACACGGACAGCGGACGCACCGACGGCAAACCGAACGCCCACGTCCAGGGCCGCAACACCGTGGGGAACATCCCCCGGCCGGTCTACAACGTGCAGGAGAGCGGTATAGTAGTAGTGGATATCTGGGTGGACAACTACGGCAACGTAGTCAAGGCCGTGCCGGGAGGCGACGGTACCACCGTTTTGGACAAGACCCTCTATGCAGCGGCGCGCAAGGCCGCGATGGAGACGCATTTCAACATGAGCGCCGACGCACCCGCGATGCAGGAGGGCACGATTACCTATTATTTTAATCTCAAGTAGTAATGGATCAGTTTACTAAAGAAGGCCGAAAACTTAGACCGCGGAAAAACGCAGGGGAGCAGCATCCCCGTTCCGAAAAAGTAGAGTACACCCCGGGTGTGCACAGCAGCGAATCCCACCACCGTCCGTACGGCGAAGGCCGCTCGAAGCGCCCCTACGGCGAGAGCCGCCCCTACAACGACCACCGCAGCGGCTACGGCCCGCAGCGCTCCGACTATGGCGAGCGCCGCTCCTACGGCGAAGGCCGCCCGCAGCGCCCCTACGGCGAGAGCCGCCCCTACAACGACCACCGCGGCGGCTACGGCCCGCAGCGTTCCGACTATGGTGAGCGCCGTTCCTACGGCGAAGGCCGTCCGCAGCGCCCTTACGGCGAGAGCCGCCCCTACAACGACCATCGCGGCGGCTACGGAGCCGGTCCGCGCGGACCGAAAGGACCCGGCAAGCCCAAGGGACCCGGCAAGCCGAAAGGCCGCAAGCCCAATTTCACCCGCGAATCCACGGAAGGCATCAACCGGATGATCAACCGCCGCCCCGTCGTGAACGGCAGCGAAAGCACCGAAGTGCCGTATCCGACCCCGATCCGCGACACCGTGCGCCTCAACAAGTTCATTGCCAACTCCGGCGTTTGCTCCCGCCGCGAGGCCGACACCCTCATCCAGGCCGGCGTCGTGACCGTGAACGGCGAGGTGGTGACCGAACTCGGCACCAAGGTCAACGTCTTCACCGACGACATCCGCTTCAACGGCGAGCGTCTCAAGGGCGAAGAGAAGGTCTACATCGTGATGAACAAGCCCAAGGGCTTCGTGACCACGGCCAGCGACCCCCACGCCGAGAAGACCGTCGTGGACCTGGTGAAGAACTGCCCGACCCGCGTTTACCCGGTAGGACGGCTGGACAAGAATACGACCGGCGTGCTGATGCTGACCAACGACGGCGAGATCGCCGAACGGCTGACGCACCCTTCCTATGACAAAAAGAAGATTTACCAGGTCGCCCTCGACCGTCCGCTGAGCCAGGAAGACTTCGACCGCATCATGGCCGGCGTGGTGCTCACCGACGGCGAGGTCAAGGCCGATGAACTGGAATACATCGACGAGAAAGACAAGCGCAAGCTCGGCATCGAGATCCACTCCGGCAAGAACCGCATCGTGCGCCGCATCTTCGAGACGCTGGGCTACAATGTCAAGGCTCTCGACCGCGTGTACTTTGCCGGCCTGACCAAGAAAGGTCTCAAGAAAGGCGAATGGCGCTACCTCACCGAGGGAGAGGCCAACATTCTGAAGATGGGAGCATACGTATAATGGCGCACCGTTCAGGATTTGTCAATATCATCGGCAACCCGAATGTCGGGAAGTCCACGCTGATGAATGCGCTGGTGGGTGAGAAACTCTCCATCGTGACCGCGAAGGCGCAGACCACGCGGCACCGCATCATGGGCATCGTCAACGGGGAAGACTGGCAGATCGTGTATTCCGACACGCCGGGCATCCTCAAGCCCAACTACCGCCTCCAGCAGAATATGATGAACTTCGTGGACGGCGCCATCGGGGATGCCGACATTATCCTCTATGTGACGGATACGGTCGAGACGCCGGACAAGAACAGCGAGTACGTGGCGAAACTCGCCCGGATCGAATGCCCCGTGATCGTGGTGGTCAACAAGATCGACATCAGCGACCAGGCGCGCGTGGTCGAACTGCTCCGCTACTGGCAGGAGCAGCTCCCGGCCGCGACGGTCATTCCCGCCTCCGCCCGGGAGCGCTTCAACCTGGAGAGCATCCTGGATGCCGTCGTGTCGAAGCTGCCCGAATGTCCGCCGTGGTTCGACAAAGACGCCTTTACGGACAAGAACCTCCGTTTCTTCGCCTCGGAGATCATCCGGGAAAAGATCCTGCTCAACTACAAGGAGGAGATCCCCTACTCCTGCGAGGTCGGGATCGAGACCTTCAAGGAAGGCGCGGAGCGCTACGACATCGGCGCCGTCATCTATGTGATGCGCGAGTCGCAGAAGGGCATCATCATCGGCCGGCAGGGATCCGCCCTGAAGAAGGTCGGCACCCAGGCCCGCATAGAAATGGAAGACTTCTTCCAGAAGAAAGTCTTCCTGCAGATTTACGTCAAAGTCGATCCCGACTGGCGGGAAAGCAAGCGCGAACTGCGCAAATTCGGATACGAAGACTAGTTTATGGAAGAAGAGAACATCATCACCGAAGAAGAAATCATTGAAGACGACGACAAGGTCATCGGGGAAGAAGCCGAAGAATCCGGACGCTACGACCGGCTGCTGGAGAGCGATGCGCGCAAGTTCAAGCTCTCCGGCATGTTCAAGGACTGGTACCTGGACTACGCTTCCTACGTGATCCTGCACCGGGCCGTCCCCCACATCGTGGACGGGCTCAAGCCCGTGCAGCGGCGTGTCCTGCACGCGATGTACCGGATGGATGACGGCGCCTACACCAAGGTCGCCAACATCGTCGGACAGGCGATGCAGTACCACCCGCACGGTGATGCTTCCATTCTCGGCGCCCTCGTCCAGCTCGGCCAGAAAGGATTCACCGTGGATTGCCAGGGCAACTGGGGCAACATCCTCACCGGCGACTCCAACGCCGCACCGCGATACATCGAGGCCCGGCTGAGCAAATTCGCCAAGGAGGTGGTGTTCGACCCGAAGATCACCCATTGGATGAATTCCTACGACGGGCGCAACCAGGAGCCGACCGAGCTTCCGGTGCGCTTCCCCCTGCTGCTCGCCCAGGGCACTGAGGGCATCGGCGTGGGCCTCGCTTCCAAGATCCTCCCGCACAATTTCAACGAACTGCTCGACGCCTCCGTGGCCATCCTCGAAGGCAGGAAATACGAGATCTATCCCGACTTCCCGACCGGCGGATCGGCCGACTGCAGCAAGTATATGGCCGGCAAACGCGGCGGCTCCGTCAAAGTGCGCGCCCGGATCGAGAAGATCGACAGAAACACGATCGCCATCACGGAAATCCCGTACGGGAAATATACCAAGGACCTGATCGACTCCATCCTCAAGGCCAAGGACAAGGGCAAGATCAAGATCAAGAAGATCGAGGATATGACCACGGACAAGGTGGACATCCTGATCCACCTGCCCAACGATGTCTCGCCCGACAAGACCATCGACGCGCTCTACGCCTTCACCGACTGCGAGATCAACATCGCGCCCAACGCCTGCGTGATCAAGGACAACAAGCCGCAGTTCCTCACCGTGAACGACATCCTCGAGTACGGCACCTACCACACCCGCGACCTGCTGCTCCGCCAGCTGGAGATCAAGCTGGACGAGCTCGAGGCCGACTGGCACTACAGTTCGCTGGAGCGCATCTTCTTCGAGAACCGCATCTACAAGATCCTGGAGCAGGACCAGAAGGACTGGGACACCCAGCTCGAGGACATCTTCAACCAGATGAAACTGTACCAGGATCTCTTCCGCCGCGAAATCGTGATGGACGACATCCGCAAACTCGTGGAGAAGCCCGTCCGAAAGATTTCCAAATTCGACACCAAGGCCATCGACGAGAAAATTCTCCAGCTGGAGGACCAGATGGCCGTCGTGCGCGACGACATCGAGCACATCGACCGCTACACCATCGACTGGTTCAAGGCCCTGAAGAAAAAATACGGCAAGGACTTCCCGCGCCGCACCGAGCTCACCGGCTTCGAGACCATCACCGCCACCAAGGTCATCAACAACAACGCCAAGCTCCAGGCCAACCTGGCCGAGGGTTTCGTGGGCATCGGCCTGAAGCGCGACGACGGCGGCGAGTTCATCTGCGACTGCTCCGACCTCTCCGAGATCATCGTCATCGGCAAGGACGGCAAGTACCGCATCACCAAAGTCGAAGACAAGGCCTTCTTCGGCAAGGACCTGCTCTATGTGGGCCTGTTCAACCGGGGCGATTCCCGCACGGTCTACAACGTGATCTACCGCGAGGGCAAGACGTCCATCTACTATGCCAAACGCTTCGCGGTCACGTCCGTGACGCGCGACAAGGAATACGACATCACGACCGGCGCCGCCGGTTCGCAGATCGTCTGGTTCACGGTCAACCACAACGGCGAGGCGGAAACCGTGCGCGTGCAGCTGCGACCCAAGCCGAAACTCAAGAAGACCTGCTTCGAGTACGACTTCTCCACCCTGGGCATCAAGAGCAAGACGGCCCGCGGCAATCTGGTGAGCAAGAACATCATCTCCCGGATCACCCTCAAGAGCAAGGGCGTCAGCACCATCTCCGGCAAGGACATCTGGTACGACGGCGACATCCAGAAGCTCAACGAGGACGGCCACGGCCAGTACCTCGGACAGTTCAAGGATGACGACAAGGTGCTCGCCGTCTTCCGGAACGGCACCTTCTACACGACCTCCTTCGACCTGGTCAACAAGTATCAGGGCGACGTGCTGTTCGTGGAGAAATACGACCCCGACAAGACCTTCACCGCCCTATACTGGGACGGCGCGGTCAAGAGTTTCTACGTCAAGCGCTTCTCTTTCCCGCTGAGCGACAACACGCCGATGAGCTTCATCTCCGACGCCGCCAAGTCCTACCTGGCGGGCCTCAGCGGCGACGTCCATCCGCGCTACGAGATCATCTGGAAGCTCTCAGACAAGGAGCCCGAGACCGTCGTGGCCGAGGAATGGATCGCCAAGAAGGGCATCGCCGCCAAGGGGAAGAAATGCGCCGAGCGCGGCGAGGTCAAGAAAGTCCGGTTCGTCGAGCCGCTTCCTGACGAGCCCGTCGTCATTCCGGCCGAAGAGCCGGAAACCCCAGCCGACCTCGATGAAGTCCCTGACTTCCCCGGCGGCCTCTTCGAAGAGCCGACGCTGTTCTGATTGTTAAAGGATGTCTTCGCGTTCGCGCATGTCGCGGATGCGTAGCTGGATGGAGGAATTGCCGCGGTAGTAGTTCTCCACGATGGCGTAGCAGACATCGACCGGATTGCCTTCGCGGATATAGTCGTAGTAGTCCGCCATGTTGAAGGCGATGGCGGGAATCTGGTGGTACGGCTGGGACTCCTGGATCAGGTCCAGTTTGAGATGCACGCCGCCGGCGCCCACTTTGCGGCCGGAGCCGGCATCGTAGACATTCTCCGTCATGAAGATGGGATTGTTGTTGCCGGGGCCGAAGGGCTGGAACTGCTTGAGAATCCGGGAGAACTTGGGCGTGATCTGGGCAAAGTCGAGACGGGCGTCCGCTTCCACGATCGGAATCAGCATTTCGGAGGTGACTTTGCCGGCGATGAAAGCATCCATCCGGCGGGCGAACTCCTCTACATTCTCCTCCTTGAGGGTCAGGCCGGCGGCATAGACGTGGCCGCCGAAATTCTCCAGCAGGTCGGCACAGTTCTCGATCGCCTCGTAGAGGTCAAATCCGGCGATGCTGCGCGCAGAGCCTGTCACGAAGCCGTTGGACTTCGTGAGCACGACCGTCGGCTTGTAGTAGGCTTCCACCAGGCGTGAGGCCACGATGCCCACCACACCCTTGCTCCACTTGGGATTATAGACGATGGTGGCATTCTCATGCGCCAGGCACTTGCCGGAATGGACCATCTCCAGAGCTTCCTGGGTAATCTCCCGGTCGATATTCTTGCGCTCGTTATTGTTCTCGTTGATCTTCTCGCCGATCTGCATCGCGGTGTGCACGTCCGTGGCAGTGAGCAGTTCGACGGCGAGGCGTCCCGACTCCATCCGCCCGGCGGCATTGATGCGCGGGCCGATCTTGAAGACAATGTCGTCGATGGAAATGTGGCCGGGCTCCAGATTGGACAGGGTGATCATGGCCGCAAGGCCCTTGCACGGATTCTCGTTGAGCTGCTTGAGGCCGAAATGCGCCAGCACGCGGTTCTCGCCGACCATCGTCACGAGGTCGGAGGAGATGCTGACTACAAGCAGGTCCAGCAGCGGAATCAGGGATTCGAAAGGAATACCGTATTGCCGGGAATAGGCCTGGACGAGCTTGAAGCCTACGCCGCAGCCGGACAGGTCATCGAACGGATACCGGCAGTCCTCGCGCTTGGGATCGAGCACGGCCACCGCCGCGGGCAGGCTCTCGCCCGGCAGGTGATGATCGCAGATGATCACTTCCAGGCCCTTGCTGCGGGCATATTCCACCTTGTCGGTGGCCTTGATGCCGCAGTCCAGGGTGATCAGCAGGGCAAATCCTCCGTCCGCAGCCCAGTCGATGCTCTTGTAGGACACGCCGTAGCCCTCGTCGTAGCGGTCGGGAATGTAGAAATCCACCTTGTCGGTGAAGCGCCGGATGAAAGAATAAACCAGCGCCACGGCCGTGGTCCCGTCCACGTCGTAATCGCCGTAAACCAGGATTTTCTCGCCGGAAGCAATGGCCCGGTGCAGCCGCTCCACGGCAACGTCCATATCCTTCATCAGGAACGGATCGTGCAGCGCATCCAGCGACGGACGGAAAAAGGCGCGGGCCTGCTCAAAGGTCTCGACACCCCGCTTGACGAGGAGCTCGGCGAGCACCCTGTCGATACCCACCTCCGCCGAGAGCCGTTCGACCTTCGCCGGGTCGGCCGGTTCCTTGAGGATCCACTTGCATTCTTTGCCCATATTCAACAAAGATAGCAAATAATTCGCATTTTTCACGAATCATCCCTATATTTGAGGATGCTTTCCCTGCAGTTTTTCAACCGCTTTCTCGTCGTGATGGCCCTGCTGGCCACCGCCGTCTTCGCCGCCCTGTACCGGGTGAATGCCGGCTATGGCAAATTCTACACGCCAAAGTGGGGGCCCGCCGTGGACAACCGGCTCGGCTGGGTGTTGATGGAAGCACCGGTTTTCGTGGCCATGCTGCTTCTCTGGTGGTTGTCCGACCGCCGGACGGATCCGGTCCGCCTGGTGTTTCTGCTGCTGTTTGAAGCGCATTATTTCCACCGCTCGTTCATCTTCCCCCTGCAAATCCGCGGACGCAGCCGGATGCCGCTGAGCATCATTCTGATGGGCGCGCTGTTCAATACGCTCAACGCCCTGATGCAGGGCGGATGGATCTTCTGGCTGTCTCCGGCCGACGCCTATCCGGCAAGTTGGCTCACCGGCTTCCCTTTCCTGTGCGGGACGCTGCTCTTCGCGGTCGGGATGGCTGTCAACATCCGTTCAGACGCCATCATCCGCAATCTCCGCAAGCCGGGGGACACCGCCCACCACCTCCCCCGGAAGGGACTGTTCCGTTATGTCACGAGCGCCAACTATTTCGGGGAGTGCGTGGAATGGACGGGCTTCGCCATCCTGACCTGGTCCTGGTCCGGGGCGGTCTTCGCGCTCTGGACTTTTGCGAACCTGGCGCCCCGCGCCGACCGCATCTACTACCTGTACCTGCAGGAATTCCCGGACGAGCTGGACCCTCAGAAGACCAAGCGCATTCTGCCTTTTATTTACTGAGATGATTGATTCCAAGATATTTACCCCCGTCTCCATCGGCCCCGTCACTCTGCGCAACCGGGTGATCCGTTCGGCCGCGTTCGAGAACATGGCCTACGGCAACAGTCCGTCGCAGGACCTGTACGACTACCACGTCGCCGTGGCCCGGGGCGGAGTCGGGATGACCACGCTGGCCTACGCTTCCGTCAACCGCAGCGGACTGTCGTTCGACGGCCAGCTGTGGATGCGCGACGAGATTGTCCCGGCGCTCCGCCGGATCACGGACGAAGTCCACGCCGCGGGTGCCAAGACCTCCATCCAGCTGGGCCATTGCGGCAACATGACGCACCGCGCCACCTGCGGCTGTACCCCGGTCGGAGCCTCCGGCGGCTTCAATCTCTATTCGCCCACCTTCGTGCGGGGGCTGCGCGAAGACGAGATTCCCGCCCTGGTGGAAGATTTTGGCCGGGCCGTGGAACTTGCCCGGAAGGCCGGATTCGACTGCGTGGAGATCCACGCGGGCCACGGCTACCTGATCAGCCAGTTCCTCTCGCCCTATACCAACCGCCGGCACGACCGCTTCGGCGGCTCGCTGGAGAACCGGATGCGCCTGATGCAGCTGGTGATCCGGCGGGTGATGCAGGCCGCCGGGGACGATATGGGCGTGCTGGTCAAGATGAATATGCACGACGGGTTCCGGCGCGGGATGCAAAGGGAGGAATGCCTGGAAGTCGCCCGCGAACTGGAGCGGCTGGGAGTCCACGCACTCGTGCTCTCGGCGGGATTCGTGAGCAAGGCGCCGATGGAGGTGATGCGCGGAGCGATGCCCATCCGCACCCTCGCCCACTACATGGACCTGCGGAAATTCTGGTGGCTCAAGGCGATGCTCCATCTGGCCGGGCGGGTGATGATCCCGACGGTCCCCTATCGGGAAGGCTATTTCCTCGAGGACGCCAAAGTATTCCGCCAGGCCGTGAGCCTGCCCCTGGTCTATGTGGGCGGCCTGACCTCCCGGCAGAAGATGGAGGAGGTGCTGGATGCCGGCTTCGAAGGGCTGCAGATGGCCCGGGCGCTCATCCACGACACGGATTTTGTCAACAAGCTGCACCGCGGCGAACTGACCTGCAGCGGCTGCCGCCATTCCAATTACTGCATCGGCCGGATGTACACCCTCGAGATGCGCTGCAACCGCTGCGCCGGGGAGCTGCCGCCGGCCCTGCGCCGGGAAATCGACAAAGCGGAGGCAAGATGGTCGCGCTGATCACGGGAGGCAGCTCCGGGATGGGGCTGGAGTTCGCACGGCAACTGGCCGCGCGCGGGTACGGCCTGGTGCTGGTAAGCAACCAGGAGCAGGCGCTCGCCGAAGCCGCCCGCGAACTGTCCGGCCCGGTGACGGTCCGCACCCGCTGCCAGGACCTCGCGCACGAGCGTGGCGCGGACGAGCTTTTCGCCTGGTGCCGCGCCGAAGGAATCCTGCCGGACGTGCTGGTCAACGACGCCGGGATGTTTTTCTTCAAGGAGCTGCAGACGGAGGACCGGACGGCAAGTGCGCCAAGCTGTCCACCGTGCTCTCTTCCTGCAAGGCGGCCGGGGTGGTGGACATCAATGCCGTAGCCGCCGGCACACTCTACTGGGGCAAGCTCTTCGAGCCGATCCGCGGGACGAAGAATCCTTTTGCCAATATCGACTGGGGCATTCCGTTCACCCGACGCCCGGATGCCGTCGTACTGGACTACAAGGCCTTCCTGCAGGCAAGCGGGACGCTTACCCGCGCCAGCGCCCTGCGCGTGACGCATTTCCCGGGGCAGGATCCGTGCCAGGTGTCGCTGATTCTCCAGCACCGCTGGGAGGATGCCGAGGGCAATGTCCACGCAGAGCGCGTGGGCACGGCTTTTTTCCGCATCGAGAAGAGCACGGACGGCTGGGTGAAGGACCACAGGATCCCCGTCCGCTACGGCGATGCCAGCCGGATGCCCGGCTATCAGGCTTATATGGGGCTGATCCAGGGCGCGGGCGCGCTCTACACCGTCAACAGCCAGGGGAAACACGTCCCGATCCTGGAGGAAGGGTGGGCCGACGCCGACGCGAGCGTCACACATGCCATCCTCCGGATCGCCTCGGGCAGCGCGGGTGAGTTTACGGGCGAACCCGGCAACATCCTGTGGGTAGATAATCTTCGATTGGAATATGCCCGATAGAATCATCGTTACAGGCGCCACGGGCGGAATCGGTGCCGCCGTGACGCGCGCGCTGGCCCGGCAGGGCCACACCGTCGTGATGGCCTGCCGGGACACCGCCAAAGCGGAGCGGCTGCGGACGCGGATCCTGGAGCAGCAGCCCCACGCCCGGCTGGAGGTGCATCCGCTCGACCTGTGCTCGCTCGCTTCCGTACGCGCCTTTGCCGCCGGGCCGGGAGGTGCGGGTGCCGATGCCCTGTTCAACAACGCCGGCGTCATCAGCCGGGGTTATTCGCTGACCGGCGACAGCCTCGAAAACACTTTCAGCGTCAATTATTTCGCCCCCTACCTGCTGACCCGGCTGCTGCTGGAGCGGATGCCGTCCGACGCCCGCATCGTCAACATGGTCTCCCTGACCTGCCGCTTCGTCCGGATCGACACCGACTCCCTGCGGCCGGCTCCGGGGGATTTCTCGCAGCTCGGCACTTATGCCCGCTCGAAGCTGGCGTTGCTGCATTTCTCGCAGGAGCTCGCCCGCCGCCATCCCGGACTGCGGGTCAACCTGGCCGATCCCGGGATCGTCGATTCCGGCATCATCTCGATGGGGCGCTGGTTCGATCCGCTTGCCGACGTGCTGTTCCGTCCATTCATCAAGCGGCCGGAGAAGGGAGCGGTTCCTCCCCTGGCGGCACTCACATCCGAAGCGCGCCTCCGCTATTTCGCAGGCAGCCGCTCCCGGGAGATTCCCGCCGCTTACTGCGACCCGGATCTGCAAAAACGCCTGTGGGAGGAGACGGAGCGGCTCATTTTCTGATTTTTTCCTTATATTTGTAAAATTATGGCAGAATATAGCGAACAAGAACTGATCCGCCGCGAATCGCTGGCGAAACTGAGAGAATTGGGGATCGAGCCGTATCCGGCAGCCGAATATCCGGTCAATGCCACGGCCGCACAGATCCTCGCGGAATATGATCCGGAAAAGGGCAACCTGCAGGAAGTCTGCATCGCCGGCCGCCTGATGAGCCGCCGCATCATGGGCGCCGCCTCCTTCGGCGAGCTTCAGGATGAGACCGGCCGTATCCAGGTCTATGTCAAACGGGACGAAATCTGCCCGGGCGAGGACAAGACGATGTACAACACCGTCTGGAAGAAGCTGCTGGACATCGGCGACATTGTCGGCATCAAGGGTTTCGCCTTCATCACCCAGACCGGCCAGCTCAGCGTACACGCCAAGGAGCTGACGCTGCTGAGCAAGTCGCTGCGCGTGCTCCCGATCGTCAAGGAGCAGGACGGCCAGGTCTTCGACGCCTTCACGGATCCCGAGCTCCGCTACCGGCAGCGCTATGTCGACCTGATCGTCAATCCGCAGGTCCGCGAGACCTTCGTCAAGCGGGCGAAGATCATCGCCACGATGCGCGAGTATTTCAACGCCGCCGGCTGCCTCGAGGTCGAGACCCCGATCCTGCAGGGCATCCCGGGCGGCGCCACGGCGCGTCCGTTCGTCACGCACCACAACGCCCTGGACATCCCGCTCTACCTGCGTATCGCCAATGAGCTGTACCTCAAGCGCCTGATCGTGGGCGGCTACAGCGGGGTGTACGAGTTCGCCAAGGACTTCCGCAACGAGGGCATGGACAAGACCCACAATCCGGAGTTCACCTGCATGGAGATCTATGTGGCCTACAAGGACTACAACTGGATGATGCAGTTCGTGGAGACGATGCTCGCCAAGGTCTCGACGGCCGTCAACGGCACCACGAAGGTGAAGATCGGGGAGAACGAGGTCGATTTCGGCGGGACCTACCGCCGCCTCCCGATCCTCGACGCCATCAGGGAATACGCCGGCGTGGACGTGAAGGGCATGGACGAGGAGCAGCTCCGCGCCACCTGCAAGCGGCTGAACGTCGAGATCGAACCCTCGATGGGCAAGGGCAAGCTGATCGACGCCATCTTCGGCACCTACTGCGAGGACAAGCTCATCCAGCCGACTTTCATCATCGACTATCCGGTGGAGATGTCTCCGCTGACCAAGCGCCACCGCACCGATCCCACGCTTACCGAGCGTTTCGAGCTCTTCGTCTGCGGCAAGGAACTGGCGAACGCCTATTCCGAGCTGAACGATCCGATCGACCAGCTGGAGCGTTTCGAGGAGCAGGCCCGGCTCAAGAGCAAGGGCGACGACGAGGCGATGTATATCGACATGGACTTCGTCCGCGCGCTGGAATACGGCATGCCGCCGACCTCCGGGCTCGGGATGGGCATCGACCGCCTGACGATGTTCATGACCGGCCAGACCACCATCCAGGACGTCCTGTTCTTCCCGCAGATGCGGCCTGAGAAGGTTCTTAAAAAAGAGAATAAAGACCAGACCGACCAATGACCGAAGTCATCACCTCCGCTTCGAATCCGAAGATCAAACGGCTCCTCGCGTTGCAGCAGAAATCCTCTGCACGGCGCGAGGCCGGTCTTTTCGTGGTCGAAGGGAGGCGGGAGCTCCGGCACTGCCTCGACGCCGGCTTCGAGATCGACACGATCTTCCACTGCCCCGGACTGCTTTCCACTCCGCCGGGCGGCTGGGTCCCTCCCGTTCACGAAGCCACGGGCGGCTACGGTTCTTCGGCTGCGCCTGCCAGAAAACCTTTTTCTTCGGAGGCGGTAACTGCCCCAGGAAACCGTGCCACCCTCGGCACCGTAAGAGGGGGGACCGCAAGCGAAGCGCAGCGGTGGGGTCGAGCGAAGCGAGACGTTTCCGGGGGCAGTTCGCCGCGACGAAATTCTGAAAAGGTTTTCGCGGTAAGCGGAGACGTGTACCGGAAGATAGCGATGCGTGAGGGGACGGAGGGGGTGATCGCGGAGGTCAGGATTCCGGAGCGGCGCCTGGAAGACCTGTCGCTGCCGGAGAACCCGCTGGTGATGGTGCTGGAAAGCGTCGAAAAGCCCGGGAACCTCGGAGCGGTGCTGCGCAGCGCCGATGCCGCCGGGGCCGACGCCGTGCTCTGCTGCGACCCGCTGACCGACCTGTGGAACCCGAACCTCATCCGCGCCTCGGTCGGCGCCGTATTCACGGTCCCCTGCGTGTGCTGCGGTTCGGAGGAGGCGATCGCCTTCCTCAAGGCGCGCGGCATCCGCATCCTGACGGCGCAGCTGCAGGATTCTTCCCTCTATTACGACTGTGGCATGACCGGCGGCACCGCCCTCGTGATGGGCACGGAGGCCACCGGGCTCACGCCGCAATGGCGCGAAGCGGCCGACGCCCACATCCGCATCCCGATGCTGGGAGCGCTGGACTCGCTGAACGTGTCCGTCTCCGCCGCCATCCTCCTTTTCGAAGCCGTCAGGCAACGCCAAAACACCCGCAACGATGGATAAATTCGGACTGATCGGCTACCCGATCGCACATTCCCTCAGCCCTGCACTGTTCCGTGCCGCCTATCACGGAAAATACCTCTATGAACTGATCGAAACCCCCGATTTCGAACAGGCCTGGGCCCGGTTCCTGTCGGACTACAGGGCCATCAACGTCACCGCGCCCTTCAAAGGGCACGCCTTCGACCGGGCCGACTGGACCAGTCCCGAGTGCACCCGCTGCGGCGCGACCAACCTCGTCGTGAAGACCCCGGACGGGCTCAAGGCCTACAATTCGGATTATCTAGGCGTCAAGGCGCTGCTGGAGCCGCTCGGACGCGGCACCGCCGCCGTGATCGGATTCGGCGGCGCCGGCAAGGCCGCCCTGGCCGCTGCGGAAGACCTGGGCTTCAACACGACGCTCTGGCGCCACGCGGAGATCGCCCGTGGCGTGCAGGCCGACGTGATCATCTACACCCTGCCCCGCTTCGCCCCGGGCGCCGACCGGCTCGAATGCACGCACCTGATCGAGGCCAACTACAAGGATCCCTGCCTGTCCGCCCGTCCGGGCTACATCCCCGGCACGGCCTGGCACCTCCAGCAGGCCGTCCTCGGCTACGCCCTGATGACGGGCGAGGCGCCCGATCCCGCTCCGATGCGGACAGTCTATCGCTGATCCGACATGATTTTTGTAATCTTGAGAATCTCCCCCGCCACTTCGGCGGGGGTTTTTCCGTCCGTATCGACGGTCAGCTCCGCCTGGGCATAGAGGGGCGCTCGGGCGGCGTAGAGCGCGTCGGCATCCGCGAACAGGGGCCGGGAGGCGTCGGAGGCCCCCAGGCGCTGCCGGATGGTCTCCAGGCGGGTGCGCAGGAAGACGCTCCGCGTACGCGAAAAGACCAGTTCGCGGGCCTCTGACAGGGTCAGGGCGCCGCCACCGAGAGCGAGCACGGTGTCCTGTCCGGCCGCATCCGCCTCGTCGAGCACGGCGCGGAGCGTCGCCAGTTCGACGGCCCGGAAAGCCGCTTCGCCGCCTTCCCGGAAGATGTCCGGGATGCTCCGGCCCGTCCGGACGACGATTTCGCCGTCCAGGTCGATGAAACGTGCGTCCAGCCGTGCCGCCAGTTCGCGCCCGGTGCTGCTCTTGCCGCAGCCCATGAATCCGGTGAGGGAGATGATCATTATACACCTATTATTCCATACAAATATACAAGATTTCAAAAACGTATGAGGTGGCTGGAAGCAAATTCGTTAAATTCAAAATTAATCATCTGAAAAATTTTGAATTTTAGAACTTAACCCTAACTTTGCGACAAAGATCGCCGTATGAGAATTGTGTCACACAGGAAGTTGAAGGACTTTTACAGCCAGCCCGGAAGAGAAGACGCCAAGGCACCTCTTGAGCACTGGTATGCCATCGCGGATAATGCCGTCTGGTCAGGACTGACGGATATCCGGAAAGATTTTGCCTCGGCGGATTATGTGGGGAATCAGCACTATGTTTTCAACATCGGAGGGAACAAGTACCGCTTGGTGGTCGTGGCGGAATTCATGATGGGCTATCTCTTCATCCGTTTCGTCGGCACGCATCAGGAGTATAACAAAATCGACGCATCAACAATATAGCCTATGGGACGTATCACGGAAATGCAATACCAGTATGCGCTGGAGCGCATCGAGGACCTGCTGCCGCTTGTCAGCGGGGAGGATCCGAATGAGGAGAAGGCGGTGGAACTTTCCATCTATTCCGATATCATCATCGAATATGAGAAAGAACATTTCCCCATTGAGAAGCCGACTCCCGCTGAATTGATCCAGGAGTCTCTTATTGAGAAACAGCTGACCCAAAAGGAACTGGCTTCCCGGATCGGGGTCAGCCCTTCCCGGATCAGCGACTATGTCTCCGGCCGGGCTGAACCGACCCTGCGGATTGCCAGCCGCCTCTGTGCCACGCTCGGGATCACCCCTGCCGCCATGCTCGGTCTGTAATCCGGAGAAGTTTCCCCGCCACTGCGGCGGGGGATTTTTCGTCCGTATCCACCATGCAGGCGGCCTAGGCATAGAGCGGAGCGCGGTAGGCGACCACGATGCTGCCACCAGAAATTGGGCACAATATTCCAGCCCAGGTCTATGCGATGACCGCATAAGAAGGGAAAGTTTGGAAATAATCAAAAAAAAGCTATTTTTGTATCTAATAACCAAAGAGAGATTAATTTAGAAAACCTGTCAATCAGAGAGTCCCAATCAAACAGCTTCTTATGAGACATTTTTTCTTTTTGTTTTGTTTCATCGTCCCTTTAATGGGAGGATGTTCGTATCTCTCCTTAAAGGAGCAAAATTTTTCCCTGCCCGCCCAAGATCAAAATCAAGTTTCAACTAAGGCGCATACGAGGAATGAAATCTTTTATTATTATTTCGACCAAAGAATCTCTTTGCAGGAACGGCGCGATTTACTTTTTGTACATTTTCGCGATGAACCGTCTCAAGAGCATTTTTTTTCGAACCTCAATTACACAACAAATTTCAAGAAATGGACTCCAGGGGGAGAAGCCTTTTCTTCCCTTTCCTCTAAGATTTCAGTGATTCAGTCCACCAATGGGGACTTTACGGAAGATTTTACTGTGAGCCTATCGAAGCACGAAGACATTGAGTTCGTTTCATATGTTTTGGAATATCAAGGGAGGTTTTCTGCTGTTGACAATTCATTTTCAGTTAAATTAAAGAATATCTCTGATTTGGGAAGGGTACAAGCCCTAACGGATAAGTATGGGTGTAAACTCATCCAGGAAAAATTATCTGGAGAAAATATCTATTATGTTCAAGTAGGAGAAAAAACCGAACAATCTTCCATCCAACTTTCTGATATCTTTTTTGAAACCGGACTCTTCGAATTCAGCTCACCTGCTTTCTACTCCTTTGATGCTTTAGAGTCAGAAGATCCTTTCTTCAGTTATCAGTGGGCTTTGTCCGGATCCGGGCCTTTTGAACTTACCGGGGCGCCAATCAATATCACTCAAGCATGGAGTATCACCGAAGGCAGCAGCAACATTACTGTAGCGGTCTTGGATAACGGCGTAGAACTGAATCATCCGGATCTAGCAAGTAATTTAATAACAGGGTATGAATATCAGAGCAGCAATGGGGGTGCTCCTGTATATGGCACAGAATATCACGGAACAGCCGTTGCTGGCATAATTGGTGCCCAAAAAGACAATTCACTTGGCATCAGTGGCGTTGCTCCAGGATGCAAAATTATGCCAATTCGTGTATTGGAGAATAATGTTCTCAACTATACAAAAGCCGTGGAAGGCATCTATTGGGCACGCAATAACGGAGCAGATGTCATTAACTGCTCTTGGCGCGCCAACAATCCTTGTGCATTGTTGACCAATGCACTTAATAACGCGCCTGGTTGCGTTGTGGTGTTCTCTGCAGGAAACGATTATAGCGAGGTAAATTATCCCGCCTCACTGCCATCCGTTATTGCCGTTGGAGCGACAGAACTTGACAGAAGCCGTGCTAATTTCAGCAGCTATGGAGTCGAATTGGATCTTGCCGCGCCTGGTGTTTACATTATGACAACTGACCGCCAAGGGAGCAACGGAACTAATACTAGCACATCATCTTTAGATTGCAGTAACCGAGATTATACTTGGCTTTTTGGTGGGACTTCAGCAGCAGCGTCGTACGTATCTGGAGTTGCCGCCTTAATTCTTTCCAAATATCCAGACTTAAGTAAATCTCAGGTCCAGCGTGCTCTTGAACTTGGATGTTCAAAACCATCTGGATACACATACACCCAAGATTCATATTATCCAGTCGGTTATTGGAATAATGAACTTGGATATGGATATATTAATGCTTATCAATCTCTTTATCAAGCTTCCATCCTACACCAGCAGAATGTCCTGGACAGTTCAGCGGGCATTGATATTTACGTTGAAAACAATTCAAGTGTTGACTTAGAGGATGTTTTCGTTCTACTGCAGGGGCAAATCGATGGTGCCACGACCACATTGATTTCTTGCATTATTCCCGATCTGCAAAATGGACATCCGGAAGGGTATCCGGTTTATCGGGGAGAAACCATTTCAGCAACTCCCGGAACAACTATTACCAACCTGCATCTGGAGATATCCGCACATACCGAAACCTACGGACAAGATGTCCGGATTGCGGCAGGCATTGACGAGTCCGTTCTTTCGGACTATGATGATTTTTTCTTCGCGACAAGTGGCAGCACCTATCAATGCACGCTTCCGAATACCACTGTCCCCAATGCGTCCAGACGCATGTTATATATTGAAATAACTTATTAATATATAAAATATGAAAAGAGCATTTATCTTACTGATCTGCCTTCTGCCTTTCATCGGAGGGTGTATGAATAATCTGGAATATATCTTCAACAGTGATGATGCCAATATCCTCGCCCCCGTATCAGATGAAAATGGCGTTATACTGGTCTTTGACGATAAGGACTGCAACGGTGGTTTCCAGCTGCTGACTCATATGGTACTGGATAAAATGGGGCTCACCTCCAAGATGAAAAGTTGGGATAAAGATGGCCTGGATGCCGTTGCCGCAGTGATTAATGACCAGAGCCTGTTGGAGAATTACGTCAACGGCGACAACGTGTATCTTTGGCCGGAAATTGATTTCGAAAAATATTCCCTGGTGATTGGCTGCTATTATGCCACAAGCGGAGGTCAACAGGTTCACAATCAACGTCTCATTCCAAAGAAAGAATCGCTGCAACTCTACCTTGAGATAAAGGACCTTGGAGGAACTGCCGACATACGCACGAGATTTTTTGGCGCCCTTTTTCCCAGAGTTCCCGATCTTCCGGTCGATGCCCATCTTTGGAATAACCGATAACTCCGAAACTGTCAAGTTACAGGGTCGTACTTACAATTAGGGACTTCCGGTTCTATCCTCAAATCAAAGACGATTTGACGATAGAGATAATCTCCTCCGCCACTTCGGCGGGGGTTTTCCGTCCGTATCGACAGCATCGGGGGCCGGGGCATAGACGGGCTCGCGGGCGGCATAGAGGGCGTCGGCATCAGCGAACAGGGGCCGGTGCTGCTCTTGCCGCAGCCCATGAATCCGGTGAGGGAGATGATCATTTTTTTGGAAACTTACCGGACAAAGATACACGCAATCCGGGAAAAAATCCCTATCTTGTGAGACTAAATTTTTATCGTTATGTCACTGAACAAAGTCATGCTGATCGGTAACGTTGGAAGAGATCCCGAAGTACGTTACCTCGAAGGAAACAACCCCGGCGGACAAGGCCGGAAAGTCGCAACATTCACCCTGGCCACCTCGGAGCGCTTCCGCGACCGCAACGGCGAGACCCGCGAGAACACGGAATGGCACAACATCGTGGCCTGGGGGCAGCCTGCCGACGTGTGCGAGCGTTTCGTGCACAAGGGCACGCAACTCTATATCGAAGGGCGCCTGCGCACCCGTAAATATACGGACCGCAACGGACAGGAGAAGTACACCACCGAGATCAACGTGGATACCCTCCAGCTCCTGGGCCGCCGCGACGACGGCTATCAGGGCGACCAGCCGCAGGGCGGCGGTTACCAGCGCCAGGGCGGATACCAGCAGGGCGGTGGCTACCAGCAGCATCAGGGCGGCTATCAGCAGCCCCAGCAGCCCGCCTATCAGCAGCCGGTCCAGCAGCCCGCCCCGCAGGCCCCGGCCGCTCCCGCCGCCGAGGAAGGCCCGACCGACGATCTCCCGTTCTAATCCCTCCCCGCCATGGCAGACAAACTCCAAACGACGCTTCGCGACTCCGCCGCCATGCGCTGGACAGCCCTGCTGCTCCTCGCCCTGGCGATGTTCTGCGCCTATATCTTCATGGACATCCTGTCCCCGATCAAGGACCTGATGGAGTCCACGCGGGGCTGGGATTCGAAGGCATTCGGCACGATGGAGGGGTCCGAGACCTTCCTCAACGTGTTCGTGTTCTTCCTGATCTTCGCGGGCATCATCCTCGACAAGATGGGGGTCCGCTTCACCGCCGTGCTCTCCGGAGCCGTGATGCTGGTGGGCGGCATCATCAAATACTACGCAATCAGCGAGCCCTTCATGGGTTCCGGCCTTGAGAACTGGTTCGCCACCCACCTCAACTGGCACACCGGGATCGGATTCATCGACGACGTCCTGCCGTTCTACCAGGGGATGCCCGCCTCGGCCAAACTCGCCGCGCTGGGATTCATGATCTTCGGCTGCGGCTGCGAGATGGCCGGCATCACCGTCAGCCGCGGTATCGTCAAATGGTTCAAAGGCCGGGAGACGGCCCTGGCGATGGGCTCCGAGATGGCCCTGGCGCGCCTGGGCGTGGCCACCTGCATGATTTTCTCCCCCTTCTTCGCCAGGCTCGGCGGCCAGGTCAACGTCAGCCGTTCCGTCGCCTTCGGCGTCGTGCTGCTCTGCATCGCCCTGATGATGTTCATCACCTACTTCTTCATGGACAGGAAGCTCGACAGCCAGACCGGCGAGGCCGAGGAGAAAGACGACCCGTTCAAGATCAAGGACATCGGCAAGATTCTCTCGAGCCTGGGATTCTGGCTTGTCGCCCTGTTGTGCGTGCTCTACTATTCTGCAATCTTCCCGTTCCAGAAGTATGCCGTCAACATGCTCCAGTGCAACCTGACCCTGACGGAGCCAGCAGCCGGATCGTTCTGGGCCGGGGAGGCCGTGACCATCATCCAGTACATCATCATGCTGGTGGTGGCCGCCTGCTCCTTCTCCAGCAATTTCATCAAAGGCAACAAATCCTTGAAATTCGGCCTGATGGCTGCCGCAATCGTGGCGCTGGCCGTCTATTGCGTGATGGGATTCAAGCGCGGCACGGCCGAGACGATCTTCGCGGTATTCCCGCTGCTCGCCGTGGCCATCACGCCGATCCTGGGCAATTATGTCGACCACAAGGGCAAAGCCGCTTCGATGCTGCTCATCGGCTCGGTCCTGCTGGTGTTCTGCCACCTCACCTTCGCCTTCATCCTGCCGCTGTTCAAGGGCAGCGCCGTGGGCGGCGCGATTGTCGCCTATGTCACGATCCTCGTCCTGGGCGCCAGTTTCTCCCTGGTCCCCGCAGCCCTCTGGCCTTCGGTACCCAAGCTGGTGGATGAGAAAATCATCGGCTCCGCCTATGCGCTCATCTTCTGGATCCAGAACATCGGCCTCTGGCTGTTCCCGATCCTGATCGGCAACGTCCTGACCAGCACCAATGCACCCGGCACGGCTCCCGACCAGCTCAACTATACCTGGGCGCTGGTGATGCTGGCCTGCCTCGGCGTCGCCGCCATGCTGATCGGGCTGTACCTCAAGGTCGTGGACAAGAAGAAGCACCTCGGTCTGGAAGAACCCAACATCCGGTAAATGAAGCTGCCGGCCCTGAAAAAATCCGCCTGCTGGATCGCCTTGGCGTGTCTGGTCGTACCGATGTTCGCATCGTACTTCTTCGACGACATGTTCTCGACGATCTCCTACCTCTTCGAAGACCCCGGCCGCACGCAGCTGGGCTGGGATGCCGTAGGCTACGGCCTCTACACCAGCGGCTACTCCGTGCTGTGCGTGTTCGGCGGGCTGGTCGTCTGCGGCATCCTGCTGGACAAGTGGGGCGTCCGGGTGACCGGCTCCCTCTTCGTGGGGATGATGGTCGCCGGCGCGGCGGCCGTGCTCTGGGCCATCACGGCGGGCCTGCCCCCGGAGCGCTCGCTGCGCATCGCCTACGCAGGCTGCATGTTCTTCGGACTGGGCAGCGAAATCGCAGGCACGGCCGTGACGCGATCCATCGCAAAGTGGTTCCGCCACGGGCCGATGGCCCTGGCCATGGGCCTGCAGCTTGCCATCGCACGCCTGGGCACGGCCCTCGCCCTCGTGCTCTCCCCGCGCCTGGTGGTGGAGAACGCAGGCCACGTCTATTCCCTGTCCGAGACGGCCCGCCCGGCCGTCGTCGGAATGGGGCTGATGGCCGCCGGGCTGATCCTCTGGGCGGTGTTCGTGGCGATGGACGCGCGGTTCGACAAAAGCATGGAAAGCAGTCATTCCGGGCTTGACCCGGAACCTCCTTTCCGTTTTGCGGACGTGCTGGGCATCCTGAAAAACGGCAACTTCTGGCTGGTCAGCCTGCTCTGCGTGCTGTTCTACAGCAGCATCATCGCCTTCAAGAAGTTCGCAGGAGCCATCCTGATCCCCCGCTTCGACATCCCGGCGGAGACCGCCGGATGGATGGTGTCGATGCTCCCCTTCTCCACCGTCATCTTCGCCCCGCTGTTCGGACTGCTGGTGGACCGCTTCGGCAAGGGAACGCGCTGGATGGTGCTCGGCTCGCTGCTTGCGCTCGCCGCCCACCTCCTGCTCGCCTTCGCGCCGCAGGGTGTGCCGTTCTGGGGCTATCTGGCGATGGTCCTGCTCGGTTTCGGCTATTCGCTGGTGCCCGCCGCGATGTGGCCTTCCGTGCCGAAAATCGTCCCCGACAAGGTGCTCGGAACCACCTTTGCCCTGGTATATTGGGTACAGAACCTGGGCCTGTTGTCATTCAAGATGCTGGCAGGCTGGATTCTGGGCAGGAACGCCGGCGCCCAGGCGGGAGCCGTGGCCGTGGAAGGGATGTTCACCGCCCTTTGCGTAGCCGCCGTAGCGGTGGCGCTGCTCTTCGCCCGCTCCTCGGCGCGGCATCCGGAACTGAAGCTGGACGCTCCCAACAAACTGTAAGCTATGTTCGAACTGCTCGACAAGATCAACACCCCCGCCGATATCAAGAAGCTCGGTATGGAGCAGCTCCGCACCCTGTGCGCAGAACTCCGCCAGTACATCATCGAAACCTGCGCCCACAATCCCGGCCACCTGGCCTCCAGCCTCGGGGCCGTGGAGCTCATCGTAGGCATGCACTATGTCTATGACACCCCCGCCGACAAACTCGTCTTCGACGTGGGCCACCAGGCCTACGCCCACAAGATCCTGACCGGCCGGCGCGACGCCTTCCGGAACATGCGTACAGCGCAGGGAATCAGCGGCTTCCCCAGCCGGGACGAAAGCCCGTACGATGCCTTCGGGGTCGGGCATTCCTCCACCTCCGTCTCCGCCGCGCTGGGCCTCGCCGAGGCCGCCCGCCTGCAGGGACGGCACGACAAAGTCGTGGCCCTGATCGGCGACGGCGCGATGACCGGCGGGCTGGCCTTCGAGGGGCTCAACAATGCCGGCGCCGGACACGCCGACCTGCTCGTGATCCTCAACGACAACAACCAGTCGATCGAGGGCAATACGGGCGCCATCCACAAATACCTGCTGAACATTACCACCAGCCGCTCCTACAACAACGTCAAGAACAGAGTCTGGGACCTGCTTGGGGAGAACGCCTTCCGCCGTTTTCTGCAGCGCTGGGTCCGCGCCCTCAAGTCCTGGGCGGTCGGCAAGCCCGGCGGCGGCCTTTTCGAGGCCCTGGGATTCCGCTATTTCGGCCCGATCGACGGCAACGACATCGAGGAAGTGGTCGGTACCCTGCGCAAGCTGCACGA
This sequence comes from Bacteroidales bacterium, assembly GCA_017458145.1. Taxonomy (GTDB): domain Bacteria; phylum Bacteroidota; class Bacteroidia; order Bacteroidales; family UBA932; genus Cryptobacteroides. The sequence continues at coordinate 34,584 of JAFTGA010000060.1, forward strand.
CATCCCCGGCCCGCGCCTGCTGCACTGTTTCACCCTCAAGGGCAAGGGTTATCCCGCCGCCGAGGCGGACCCCGTGACCTGGCACGCCCCGGGCCGTTTCAACCCCGAGACCGGCGAACGCATCCACGCCCCGCACGACCGGGACCGCTACCAGGACGTTTTCGGCGCGGTGCTCTGCGACCTGGCGGAAGCCGACCGGCGCGTGGTCGGCGTCACGCCTGCCATGGCACAAGGCTGTGGGATGAACCGGCTCTCCAAGACACACCCCGGGCAGTTTTTCGACGTAGGCATCGAAGAGGAACATGCCGTGACGTTCTCCGCAGGACTGGCCGCCGGCGGGATGAAGCCGTTCTGCAACATCTACTCCGCGTTCTCCCAGCGCGCCTATGACCAGATCATCCACGATGTGGCGCTCCAGCACCTGCCGGTCGTCCTCTGCTTTGACCGCGCCGGGCTCGTGGGCGAGGACGGAGCCACGCACCACGGGGCTTTCGACCTGGCCGCATACCGCAGCATCCCGGACATCGTCATCAGCGCTCCGCGCAACGAAACGGAACTCAAACACCTTATGTATAGCGCGTGCGCGCACGAGACAGGCCCTTTCATCATCCGCTATCCGCGCGGAATGGGTGAAGGCAGCGCCTGGCGGGACACGGCCCCCGAGATCCTGGAGACCGGACGCGCCGAAATCCTGCAGGAAGGGGACGAGGCCGCCATCCTGGGCATCGGTCCGGTCGTCAACCGAGCCCTGGAAGCCGCCGCCGCATGGCCGGGACGTGTCGGCGTATTCAACTTCCGCTTCCTCAAGCCGCTGGATACGGAGTTGCTCGGACGGATCGCCTCCCGTTACCGCCACATCATCACCGTTGAAGACGGCGCGGTTGCGGGCGGGTTGTACGGCGCGATATGCGAGTTCCTGTCCGCACAGGGATCCGGCATCCCTGTCGAGGGCATCGGGATCCCGGACCGCTTCATCCGACACGCCAGTCAGCCGGAGCAATATGGCGCCTGTTGCATGGATGCAGCCGGAATTGAAAAAAGTTTACAAAAAATTTTTGAGAATAGGAAATAATTCCTATCTTTGCAGTCCCAAAAAGTAAGGGGACTTTGAAATAATACATTGCCGATGTAGCTCAGTTGGCTAGAGCGTGTGATTTGTAATCTCAAGGTCGTGGGTTCGATTCCCTCCATCGGCTCACGATCTGCAATGTAAAATAACGGGCAAGTACCAGAGTGGCCAAATGGGGCAGACTGTAAATCTGCTGGTTTTCACCTTCGGTGGTTCGAATCCATCCTTGCCCACGAAGCGGAAGCGGTCGGACGACTTTCCAAAAAGCGGGGTTCGTATAATGGCTATTATGCCAGCCTTCCAAGCTGGAAATGGGAGTTCGATTCTCCTACCCCGCTCAAATGAACGCCGATGTAGCTCAGGGGTAGAGCGCATCCTTGGTAAGGATGAGGTCATGAGTTCAAATCCCATCATCGGCTCCAGAGCCGGTCTAAA
>JAFTGA010000061.1 GCA_017458145.1 Bacteroidales bacterium
GCGGGTTTCTTTTGGCTTTGTGACTAATTATTCCTATATTTGATGGATTCGAATACAATCAAAACTAATAAACCATCACCCATATGTCAGCATTCATCAACGACGATTTCATGCTTTCGACCGCTACGGCCCGGAAGCTCTACCATGAGCATGCGGAGAAGATGCCCATCATCGACTACCACTGCCACCTTGTCCCCCAGCAGATTGCCGAGAACATCCAGTTCCGCGACATCACCCAGCTCTGGCTGGTCGACGGCCACTACGGCGACCACTACAAATGGCGCGCGATGCGCGGCAACGGCGTGTCCGAGGACTACCTGACCGGAGGCAAGTACAGCGCCTGGGAGACCTTCGAGAAATGGGCCGAGACCGTGCCCTACACGATGCGCAACCCGCTCTATCACTGGACGCACCTGGAGCTCAGCCGCGTGTTCGGCATCGACAAGCTCCTCTCCCCCAAGACCGCCCGGGACATCTTCGAAGAGTGCAACGCCAAGCTCGCCACGCCCGAGTTCCGCGGCCCGGCCCTGATCCGCAAGTTCAACGTGGAGACGGTCTGCACCACCGACGACCCGGCCGACGACCTGCGCTGGCACAAGATGATCGCCGAGCATCCGTTCGGCACCAAGGTGATCCCCGCCTGGCGCCCGGACAAGGCGATGGCCATCGAGGATCCCAAGTCCTACAAAGAGTACCTCGAAAAGCTCGGCGAGGCCGCCGACATGGAGATCAGCTCCTACGCCGACCTGCAGGAGGCCTTGAAGAAGCGTCATGATTTCTTCGCTTCGATGGGCTGCAAGCTCTCTGACCACGGCCTGGAGAACTTCTACGCCGCCGACTACACGGAGCTGGAGATCGAAATCATCTTCAAGAAGGTCCTGATCGGCATTGCTCCGAACGCCAGGGACCTGGAGAAGTTCCGCAGCGCCTTCCTCTTCGACCAGGCCGTGATGGATTGCGAGGCCGGCTGGGCCCAGCAGTTCCACATCGGCGCCATCCGCAACAACAACTCCGCCATGTTCGCGAAAGTCGGCCCCGACACAGGCTTCGACGCCATCCACGACCAGGAGATCGCCGCCGCCGGCAACCGTTTCTTCGACCGGCTCACCGCCGCTGGCAAGCTCGCCAAGACCATTCTCTACTGCCTCAACCCCAAGGATAACGAGGTGATGATGACGATGGCCTATACTTTCAACGACGGGACCGTCCCCGGCAAGATGCAGTTCGGCTCCGGCTGGTGGTTCCTGGACCAAGAGGTCGGCATGCGCCGCCAGATGGACGCCCTGTCCGTCCTGGGCCTGTTCAGCCGGTTCGTGGGCATGCTCACCGACTCCCGCAGCTTCATCAGCTACCCGCGCCACGAGTACTTCCGCAGGATCCTGTGCGACGTGGTCGGCAAGGACGTCGAGCTGGGCAAGCTCCCCGCCTCCGAGATGGAGCGCATCGGGCAGATGATCGAGGACATCTCCTACTACAACGCCAAGAACTACTTTAAATTCTAAAGAACCCCTGGCGGCGGAGTCTTCCAGACGGGCGGCCCGGAATTATTTTTCGGACAAGTTTGCCGAAAAACCAATTCCGGCTCCGCTTTCCGCCGCCTTCAAACCCCAAACTATTATGGATTTGGACAACAACAAATACTACCAGCAGGCACTGCAGTACATCGCTGACAACGACCTCTCCGCGCTGGAGAACGGCAAGCACCTCCTGGACGGCGACAACCTCTTCGTCAACATCGTGGACTCCAATATGAAGACCCCGGAGCAGGCCCGTCTCGAAGTGCACGACAAGTACATCGACATCCAGGTACCCCTGTCCAAGGACGAGAGCTTCGGCGTCAAGCCCCGCCGCGAATGCACGGAGCCGGACGGCGAGTTCAATCCCGAGAAGGACATTCTCTTCTACAAGGACAAGGACTGGACGACCGTGACCGTGAAGGTGGGCGAAGCCATCACCTTCGAGCCGGACACGGCCCACGCGCCGCTCATCGGCGAGGGTACGATCCACAAAGCCATTTTCAAGGTCAAGGTAGCCTAAATGAGAACGCTGATCCTGTTGGCGTTCCTGTGGCTGGGCGGCAGCAGCCCGCTCACCTATACCGTCTCCCGCAACGCCGACCCCGTGGTCGGCGTTGCCGTTGAGATGCTGCAGGGAGACCTGCAGGAGGTGACAGGCAGCCGTCCGCAGCCCGTCAGGTCAGGCGCCGCGCTCCGCATCGTACAGTACGACCGGGAGCGCACCAACCTCTCCCGTCTCGGTGTCCCCGCCGCCATTGCGGATTCCCTGCGTTTTGTCAGGGAAGCTTTCTATGTCGGCACCGCCGGCAGGCAGATCGTCGTCGTGGGCTCCGACGCCCGCGGCACGGCCTACGGCGTGCTGGAGATTTCCCGGCTCGCCGGGGTTTCTCCCTGGGTGTGGTGGGGCGATGCCCGCCCGCAGAAGCGTGACCGGCTGGAGATTCCGGACGGATGGAGCACCTTCCAGCACCCGTCCGTGGAGTACCGCGGCTTCTTCCTCAACGATGAGGACTGGGCGATGCGTCCCTGGAGCGCGCAGACCTTCGCCCCGCAGGGCGATGACCTGACCTTCAGCGCCGACACTTACCGGCAGTTTTTCCGGCTGCTGCTGCGCCTGCGCGGCAACACCCTCTGGCCGGGGATGCATCCGGACACGACCCCGTTCTTCCAGATTCCCGGCGCGAAGGAAGCCGCCGACTCCTGCGGCATTTTCATCGGTACCTCGCATTGCGAGCCGCTCCTGCGCAACAACGTCGGTGAATGGGACTCCGCCCGGCGCGGCCCCTACAACTACCTGACCAACAAGGCGGAAGTCCTGTCCTACTGGACGGAACGGCTGCAGGAGGTGGACCGGGAGAACCTCTTCACCATCGGGATGCGCGGCATCCACGACGGCTCGATGGAGGGCCTGGAGCGCGCTACGCTCGACGAGAAGACCGCCGCCCTGCAACAGGTCATCGACGACCAGCGGGGACTGCTGAAGCAATACATCGACCGGGACCTGACCCGGATCCCGCAGATGTTCATGCCCTACAAGGAGGTCCTGTCCATCATGGAGAACGGCCTGCAGGTTCCGGATGACGTCACGATCATCTGGTGCGATGACAACTATGGCTATATGACCCGCCTGTCCGATGCCGCCCAGCAGCAGCGCAGCGGCGGGGCCGGGGTCTATTACCACCTCAGCTATGCCGGACAGCCCCACGACCACCTCTGGCTGACCACCACGCAGCCCGGCCTGATCTACCACGAGATGATGGAGGCCTACAGACACAACGTCCGCAAGGCCTGGATCGCCAACGTGCATGACCCCAAGGTGGCCGCCTACGACCTCGAGTTCTTCCTCGACCTCGCCTGGGACGTGAACGGCGTACAGCCCGGGACCGTCCAGCGGCATCTGGAGGCCTGGATGGCGCGTGAATTCGGGCGCGCCGCCGCAGCCATGGCCGCCCCTGCAATGCAGGAATTCTACCGGCTCTGCGCGATGCGCCGCCCGGAGTTCATGGGCTGGAGCCAGGTGGAACTCAGGGACCGCGAGCGCTATCCGGGCAGCATCTCCCCGGTCCGGGACACGGAATTCAGTTTCAGCGAGTTCGGAGGTGAAGCCCAGCGCTACATCGACCGCTTCCGCGCCGTGCGCCGCACGCTCGAAGAAGCCGCCGCGCTCGTTCCGGAGCACAGCCGCGATGCCTGGTTCGCCGCCGTCACCTACCCGGTGGGCGCTGCCGAATCCCACGCAGAGAAGCTGCTCTACGCCCAGCGGGCCCGAGAACGCGTCCGCAACACCTACGGCCCGGGCATCTGGAAGCCGGACTCCGTGATGCTCGCCGCCGCGGCCCTGAGCCAGCGCGCTTACCAGGACGTCCGCGCCCTGACGCACGCCTACAACCATGACCTCGCCGGCGGCCGCTGGCGCGGCATCATGTGCGAGCGCCCGCGCGACCTGCCGGTCTTCTGGGCGCCGAACCTGCCCGTCACGCTGCCGGAGGCGGAAGCCGCCCGCTGGGCCCGCCTCGGCGAGGCCTGGCACGCTCCGGAGATTCCCGCCGCCGCGGACTACTGCGCCGCCAACGCCTGCGACTACACATCGGCCTCCGTGCCCGTGCAGCCGGTGCAGAGCCTGGGCCACAGCGGCCGGGCCGTGCCGGTGCCGAAGGGCGGATCGCTGCGCTATGATTTCCGCACGGAACGCGGCGGACAGGCTGCCGTGCGCGTGGCCCTGATCCCGACGCAAGCCCTCGACAAGGGCGACATCCGGTTCAGCGTCAGCATCGACGGCGGCGCGCCGCAGATCGTCTCCATCCAGGAGCCCTACCGCAGCGACCGCTGGAAGGAGAATGTCTCGCGCGGCCAGGCCGTGGCCGCCGTGCCGGTCGAACTCTCCGCCGGGGCGCATACGCTCACCCTCTCCGCCGTCGATGACCACATCGTCTTCGACCAGTGGATGGTGGACTTCAAGCCGGACCGGCGCTTCTACCTCTTCCCGCTATAGAAACTACTAATTATGACCTGTCTACCATTCCGCACAGCCACCGGGCTGTTTCTGGCCCTCACCCTGCTCTCGTGCTCTTCCGCCAAGATCGATCGGCACGCGCTCGTGGAGCGCAACAACCCCCACGTCGATGCCCTCGCCCCGCTGAACTCCCTCAACCTGGGCAACGGCACCTTCACCCTGACCCTTGATGCCACAGGCCTGCAGACCTTCCCGGAATTCTGCAAGGACGGCCTTTCGCTGGGCACCTGCAGCGAATGGGGCTGGCACGCCTTCCCTAATCCGGAGGGCTACACGCAGGAAGAGACGCTGGAGGATCATCCGCTGCCGGGCCACCCGCACGGCATCTATGCCGTCCAGGAAGGTTATACCCTGGATGCGCGCGGCAAGGCGGCCGCCACGTGGATCCGGGAGAATCCCCACCGCCTGCACCTGGGCAACGTCGGCTTCGACGGGATGCTCCCGGAGGAGATCACCGGCATTGACCAGACCCTGGACATGTGGGACGGAGTCCTGCATTCCTCCTTCCGCTGGAAAGACCTGCCCGTGACGGTGACGAGCGTCAGCGCAGGCGAAGGCGAAGACGTGCTGGCGGCGCGGGTGGAATGCGCGCAGCCGCTCCCCGTCGTCCTCCGCTTCCCCTACCCCACGGGGCAGCACAGCGACGACGGCTCCGACTGGAATGCGGATGAGAAACACACCACGGAGATCGTCGCGCAGCAGCCTGGCAACGCCCTGCTCAAGCGCACGCTCGACGATGTCGTCTATTATGTATCCGTGCGCTGGGACGGCGCTGCCACGCTGGAGCGGACCGGTCCCAACCGCCTGACCCTCACTCCGGAAGCAGGCGCCTGGTCCTTCAGCGTCCGATTCGCCCCGCAGCCGGAGGACGCCCCGGACTTCCGGACGGCCGCCGCCGCTGCGAAACGGCTCTGGAACGGCTATTGGAAGGCCTCCGGCGTCATCGATTTCTCCCGCTGCACCGACCCGCGCGCCCCGCTGCTGGAGCGGCGCGTCGTGCAGTCGCAATACCTGATGCGCGTGCAGGAAGCCCAGCATTTCCCGCCGGCGGAGACCGGCCTGACTTACAACTCCTGGTTCGGCAAATTCCATCTCGAGATGGTCATGTGGCACAGCTTCCACTGGGCCACCTGGAGCCAGGGCGAACTGCTCCGGCGCCAGCTCGCCTGGTACAAGGATACGGCGATGCCCGGGGCACGCGAGATCGCCCGGCGCCAGGGCTTCCCGGGCGTGCGCTGGATGAAGATGACCGACCCGTCGGCACTGGAGGCCCCTTCGGACGTGGGTTCCTTCCTGCTCTGGCAGCAGCCGCACCCCATCTATATGGCGGAGCTCATCTACCGGTCGGACCCGTCCCGCGCCTTCCTGGAGGAGTACAATGACCTGGTCCAGCAGACCGCGGAGATGCTCGCCGCCTTCCCGACCTACGACGCGGCACACGACCGCTACAACATCGAAGGCGCCTGCGGGGCCAACGAGAGCTACAACGAAGACTACACCGTCAACCCGGCCTTCGAGCTGTCCTACCTGCATTTCGGCATCACCGTCGCCCAGTTGTGGCGCGAGCGGCTCGGGCAGGGGCGCAAGGTGGAATGGGACACTCTCCTGGAGAAACTCGCTCCGCTGGCCGCCAGCCCCGACGGCATCTACCTGCCTGCGGAGAAGGGCCCCGGCGTGCCGGACTTCGAGAAGGGGGTCATCCCCCGGTCCCTGGCGGCTCCGGCCCCTCCGGGCGGCTACATCAACGCCCAGCGCGGCACGCGCGAACTGGCCTTCACCCCGATGGAGCCGGGCCGCGAGTATGTCCGTGCCACCTCCAGCGAGAACCTGCTCGCCTTCGGCGTACTGCCCGCCAACCGGCTCTTCACCGAAGAAGGGATGATGAAGACGCTCGACCGGGCCGCGCAGTACTACGACTTCACCCGCGGCAGCTGGAGCTGGAACTACCCGTCGCTGGCGATGAACGCCACGCGCCTGCTGCGGCCCGACGTGGCCCTGCGCGCCATCACGATGGACGACCGCAGCGACCTGCTCCTGCCCGGCGGCAACAACTACCGCACCGAGCGCCTGCGGATGTACCTGCCCGGCAACGGCGGCCTGCTGCTGGCCGTGGGCATGATGTGCGCCGGCTGGGACGGCTGTCCCGTCGAGAATCCCGGCTTCCCCAAAGACGGCACCTGGGACGTCCGCTGGGAGGGATTGAAACCGATGCCATAGCGTATGAAAAGACTCTTTTTGATACTCGGCCTTCTGGCGGCGCTGCCGCTGCTGGCCGGGTGCTCCGGCGGGCTGGTCAAGGCCACCCGCGCGCACCGCGACCTGATCAAGCAACACATCTACGGCGACTACAAGGATATGTACCGGCAGCCGTCGGGCATTGCCTTGAAGTACCCTTACATCACCCCGGGCAGCAAGCAGTACGATGCCGTCCTCTGGGACTGGGATTCGTGGCTGTCCGACATCGCCCTGCGGCAGACGCTTGCCGACGTGGGCACGGAGGCGGACCGGCAGGAAGCGCTGGTCTTTGAGCAGGGATGCGTGCTCAACTACCTGGCCTACACCTCCCCGGATGACGGCTATATGCCGATGGTCCTCAGCGCCGACACGGATCCTGACAAGATCCGGCCCGCGGACATCCACGCCACCAATATGCACAAGCCCTGCCTGGCACAGCACGCTGCCTTCCTGGTGCAACAGGCAGGCGGTGACGCCGAGTGGCTGCGCGAGGGCTATCCCCGCCTGCAGGCCTTCCTGCGCAACTACCACGACCACCACCGCCACGCCGCCACGGGCCTCTACTACTGGCAGGACGATCTGGCCATCGGCGTGGACAACGACCCTTCCACCTTCTTCCGGCCCAAGGGGTCGTCGGCGAGCATCTACCTGAACTGCCTGATGTACAAGGAGCTCCGCGCAATGAGCTATCTGGGCGGACGGCTGGGCGATGCGGAGGCCGCTGCGGAGTATGCGGCCCAGGCCGACGCGCTGCGCGACGCCGTGCGGGAATACTGCTGGGACGAGAAGGACGGGATGTACTATTCGTGCGACCTCAACCTGCTCCCCTTCACCGGCGAACCGCAATACATCTTCGGCACACAGATGGTGCTGCACGTGGGCGCGCCCCGCGACTATCCCTGCCTGATCCAGCGCCTCGGCTGCTGGACCGGCTTTATGGCCCTCTGGGCCGGCATCGCCACGCCGGAGCAGGCCCGGAGGATGGTCCGGGAGAATCTGCTGGACGAACGGACCTTCTGCTCGCCCTACGGCGTGCGCACGCTCTCGCGGCTGGAGAAAATGTACAACGTCCGCGCCACCAACAACCCCTCCAACTGGCAGGGGCCCGTCTGGGGCATCTCCAACTATATGGTGTTCCGCGGCCTGGCGGACTATGGGCTGACGAAAGAAGCCCGTATGATGGCCGAAAAGACCGTGGCCCTCTTCGGCAAAGACCTCCGGAAAGAAGGCGCCTTGCACGAATACTATGATCCGGAGACGGGAGAGCCCGTGATGAACAAGGGTTTCCAGAACTGGAACTACCTCGTCCTCAATATGATCGCCTGGCTCGAAGGCCGGCCGGTAGTCCGGGAGTTCTGATCGTAGTCCCTCGTGGAATCGAACCACTATTTTAGGTTTGATTTACAATGCGTTACGCAGTTTATGATAATTTAATTGTCTTTGCCTAATCCCTTTGTTTAATTTCTGAAATTGTGTATATTTGCACAGTTTTGGAAATATTATGAACTATTACGACTTCAAAAAAACCTACGCGGGGCAAGGTGTTTTTTCTTTGAACAGCATCGAAAGAAGCAGCGACAACAGCCTTTCTTCCAACCTCAGGCGCTGGAAGGGCGAGGAGAAGATCCTGCGCATCCGCCAGGGATGGTACCTGTTTCCCGATGAGGCAGGAAGGGCGGACGTACGTATGGCAGCGGCCGGTAAAATCTATTGTCCGTCCTACCTTAGCCTGGAGTATGTTCTCGCCTGGCACGAAATGATTCCTGAAACAGTCCTTGCGCTTACCTCTGTGAGCACCCTGAAGACCGCCGTATTTGATACTCCCATCGGATACTATTCCTATCGGCACGTTTCGCCGAACCTGTTTTTCGGGTATAAGCCCCTCCAGCCGAGGGACGGATTGCCCTGTTTGATGGCAACCCCGGAGAAAGCACTTCTGGATCTGCTTTATTTCCACCCTGAATACAAATCGGCCCGCGATATGGAGCATCTTCGCCTGGACAGGGATGCTATGCGCGAAGCGTTTGACTGGGAGCGTTTTCGCGCCTTTTTAGAACGATTTGACAATAAGGCTCTCTCGGTAAGAGCCGCCGAAATTGAGAATCTTTATGCTTGACCTGCAAAACATCAGAGCCTTTTATCCGGGTTTTCCGGAAAGCCCGGACACGGACATCCAACTCTACAAGGAATACCTGGAGTTGATGGTCTTGGACTATTTGTCCTCCCACCCCTTGATTGGGAAACTGACATTTATCGGCGGCACTGCCCTCCGCCTCCTCCGGCAGATAGACCGGTTTTCCGAAGATTTGGACTTTGATTGCAAGAATCTCTCGCAGGAAGAGTTCGTAAGTCTCACCGATGATGTCATCCGTTTCCTCGGGCGGAATGGTCTTCCTGCTGTCGCCAAGGAAAAGGAGAGTGACGCCTTGACGGCTTTCCGCAGGACGATTCAGTTCCCGCAGCTGCTTTATGATCTGGGATTGTCTCCTTACCGGGAGAAGAAGTTCGTCCTGAAGATGGAGGCGCAGGACCAGGGGGTTGATTATCAGCGCGAGATGTTCACCGTAAACAGGGATGGGTTTTATTTCAGGATCCCCTCACCTTCAGACGCCACACTATATGCGATGAAACTTTCCGCCATTCTCCATCGCGGAAAGGGCCGGGATTTCTACGACGCGATGTTTCTGCGGTCCAGAAGCGAACCGGATATGAAATATCTTGCGCAGCGGGAAGGCATTGCGACCGTCGAGGAGCTGAGCCACCGGATGAAGCAGGTGTGCGACAGGACGGATTTCCGCCTCAAAGCGCAGGATTTCAAGTACTTGCTGTTTCGCCCGGAAAACTCTTCCCGCGTTTTGGACTTCCCTGCCCTGTGGGAATGAATGGTCGTATTGAACAACCATCCCGCCACGGGCCCGAAGGGGTTGCGGGATGGGGAGATGCTTCGTAGCCCTGAGTGGAATCGAACCACTATTTTAGGTTTAGGAAACCCACGTTCTATCCGTTGAACTACAAGGCCGCACGAATCAAAAAAGCCGCACTGCGGCGGCCTTTCAACAGATTACTCAGCGTTCTTGACAACGATCTGACGGCCTCTGTAATAACCGCACTCAGGGCAGACACGATGATAGATCACGGTCGCGCCGCAGTTCGGGCAGGTGGCAAGGGTCGGAACCGGCGCGAAGTCGTGCGTACGGCGCTTGTCCCGGCGCTGCTTGGAAAGTTTGTGTTTCGGATGTGCCATTGCTTTATCTTTTTAAATATTATTTGCTCAAATACTTTGTAGTTTCCTGATTGCATTCTCCTTCGGGGTGCACCCGCTGGAGCGGAAGCGAAATGCATACATAGTCGTACACATCCTGCCCCAGATCCAGTTCGTCGGATTCCGGCGTGTACGTCTCCCCGAAGGAGGTCTCCACCGGAATCACCAGGTCCTCGAGGCATCTGTCGCAAGCGACGGTCACACTGCCCGCAATCTCACAGGCGGCGTCTACCGTCAGCCCGTGGTTGTGCAGCCGGGCCGTCACTTCCAGATCGGCATCAAGGATTTCTGTATTCCCGAATGTTTCAAAGAACTCCGGCCCCGCATGCCACTCGAAGCGGCTTTTTCCGGGAGCCAAACTTGTCAGTTTAACTACAAAGGGTTGCAAAGTTAGTAATTTTTTTGCGATTAGCAACTAAAAATCATTCCTCGTTGTCGCTGTTTCTTTTGCGCGCCAGCGGATCGAGCAGGATTTTGCGGATGCGCATGAAGTGCGGCGTGACCTCCACGAGCTCATCTTCCTGAATGTATTCCAACGCCTCTTCGAGGGAGAATTTGATCGCGGGCGGCAGGACGATCTTCTCGTCCGAACCGGCAGCGCGCACATTCGTCAGTTTCTTGGTCTTGCAGATGTTGATGTTGAGGTCGCGCTCTCGGGTGTGCTCCCCGACCACCTGACCGGCGTAGATGTCCTCGCCCGGCTCCACGAAGAAACGGCCGCGGTCCAGCAGTTTGTTCATCGAGTAGGCAATGGCCTGGCCGGTCTCGATCGAGACCAGCGATCCGTTGTTGCGGTGCTCGATCTCGCCCTTGTAGGGCTGGTACTCCTTGAAGCGGTGCGCCACGATGGCTTCTCCCTGGCTGGCGGTCAGCAGGTTGGAACGCAGGCCGATCAGGCCGCGCGTAGGAATCTCGAACTCCAGCAGGGTCCGGTCGCCGCGGGGCTCCATCCGGACCAGCGCACCCTTGCGGCGCGTGGAGATCTCGATGGCGGCGCCCACGAACTCCTCCGGCACCTCGATGGACAGATCCTCGACCGGCTCGCAGCGCTGACCGCCGATGGTCTTGTCCAGCACCTTGGGCTGGCCGACCTGCAGTTCAAATCCTTCGCGGCGCATCGTCTCGATGAGCACCGAGAGATGCAGCACGCCACGGCCGTAGACCACGAACGAATCCGCCGTCAGGCCCGGCTTGACCCGCAGCGCCAGGTTTTTCTCCAGCTCCTTGTCCAGACGCTCCTTGAGGTGGCGGGAGGTGACGAATTTCCCGTCTTTTCCGAAGAACGGGGAGTTGTTGATCGTGAAGAGCATGCTCATCGTGGGCTCGTCGATGGCGATGGGCTCCAGCGCCTCCGGATGCTCGAAGTCGGCAATGGTGTCGCCGATCTCGAAACCGTCGATGCCCACCACGGCGCAGATATCGCCGCACTGGACCTCGTCCACATTGGCCTTGCCCAGGCCCTCGAACACCATCAGCTGCTTGACCTTCTGCTTCTGGACGATGTCATAGCGTTTGCACAGGCTGATCGGCTGTCCGGCCTTGAGGCTGCCGCGGGTGATGCGGCCGACGGCGATCCGCCCCACGTAGGGGGAATACTCCAGCGAGGAGATCAGCAGCTGCGGCGTGCCCTCGACCACCGGCGGGGCCGGGATGACGTCGAGGATGGTATCCAGCAGCGGCGTGATGTCGGAGGTGGGTTTCTTCCAGTCCAGCGACATCCAGCCCTGCTTGGCCGAGCCGTAAACCGTCACGAAATCCAGCTGCTCCTCCGTGGCGTTCAGGTTGAACATCAGGTCGAAAACCTCCTCCTGCACCTCGTCGGGACGGCAGTTGGGCTTGTCCACCTTGTTGATGACCACGATCGGTTTCTTGCCCATCTGGATGGCTTTCTGCAACACGAAACGGGTCTGGGGCATGCAGCCCTCGAAGGCATCGACGAGCAGCAGCACGCCGTCCGCCATGTTGAGCACGCGCTCCACTTCCCCGCCGAAATCGCTGTGGCCCGGCGTGTCGATAATATTGATTTTGACCCCTTTGTAGATGACGGACACATTCTTGGCGAGGATGGTGATACCACGCTCGCGCTCCAGATCATTGTTGTCGAGGATCAACTGGCCCAGGTTCTCCGGCTGACGGACCAAGTTGGCCTGGTAGATCATCCGGTCCACGAGCGTCGTCTTGCCGTGGTCCACGTGGGCGATAATGGCTATATTTCTGATTTCTTGCATATTCTGTTACACTTCATGGCGACCGGGAAGGGCCGGTTCGTAAAATTTTGCAAAGTTACTGATTTCCGCGGAAAATCATAATCCAAATTATTAGTATATTTGTAAGTTATGTACAAAAAAATCCTGATCTCCTGCCTGTTCGTCCTTCCGCTCCTGTGCGCCTGCGGCGGCGGAGCGAAAAAGCCGGACGCCCCGCTCTCCGAGCGGCGCATCCCCGAACTGATCGCCACCGTCCCCTCCGACGCCCTTGCCGTGATGTGCTACGACCGCCTGTCAGAAGGACTTTCCCTGTACGACTCCACCAGCGTCCTGCACAAGCTGGACCTGAGCGCATTCAAGAATGCGCGGATGGCCCTTTCGCTGTGCTACGCCGGCAGCGTGATGCCCGTCCTGGCCCTGGATGCAGGCCGGGCGGAGGCCGATTCCGCGTCGGCGGTGAACGGGCTGCTCGCCCAGGCCGCATCCCTGAGGCTCCAGGCCGAATACGTGCATCCGGACACCGAAGCCCGGCGCAACGGCTTTGTCATCATCACCCCTTCGAGCGCACTGCTCCAGGCCGTCCGGCGGCACCTGACAGAATACACCTCCATCCTGGATGCTCCGGGATTCCGCCAGGCGCTGGCCGCCGGCGCTTCGGACAGTTTCATCATTTTCCGGGGCAGCGGTGCCGAACGGCTGGCTCCGAAAAACTGGCTGAAGGACTTCTTTCCCCGGCGGGAACTGACCGCCTTCCTGAGCACCTTTGCCGACTGGACCGTCCTCACGCCCGCCGCTGACGGTTTCTCCGTCATCCCGGTCTGCGACGCCTCCGACACCTGGTACGCCAACATTCTCGCCCGGCTCCCCTACGCCGACAGCCGGCTGGATGCGCTGCTGCCGGCGGATACGCGCCTGGCGCTGGCCTTGACGGTCAGCCAGCCGGATCTCCGGCAGGCCGTCGTGCGCTGGCAGGACGCCTCCGTGCGCCTGACCCGCTACCAGAGAGCCCTGGCCGACCTGAAAAAAGAGAGCGGCAAGGACCCGCTCAAGTGGGAAATTGAGACCGACCTGCGCGAAGTGGCCCTCGTGCACTTCGGCGGCGGTGCGGTCACACTGGTCCGCCCCGGCAAGGCCCCCGTGGACCGCGAACCGGCCGCGAACCCCTGGCGCGGTTTCCTGCCCGTCCTGTACGGCAGTGTCTTCGCGCTGGCGGACGACAGCTGCACCGCTTCGCTGGGCGGCTGGCACATCTACGGATCCGAAGCAGCCGTGCAGGCTTTCCTGAAGGCGGAACGCACCGCCGAGGACCAGGAATTCAAGTGGCCCGGCAAGGGTTGCCGTTTCGTGGTCCTGCAATCTGACAAAATCCTCGCCTGGGACAAAAAAGGCATCAAGCTAACATGGAATTCCAATCAGTAAACAAACTCCTCGAGAAAAGTTTCAAGGAGAACTGGGAACGGGACGCCCTGTCCAATTACCAGGGTACGACCCTCAAATACAAAGAGGTCGCGGAACGGATCGAACTCCTGCACATCGCTTTTGCAAAATGCGGCCTGAAGAAAGGAGACAAGGTGGCCCTGTGCTCCCGCAACCAGGCCCACTGGGGGGTCTGTTTCCTGGCCGCCACGACCTACGGCGCCGTGCCGGTGCCCATCCTGCACGAGTTCAAGCCGGAGAACATCCACTACCTGGTCAACCACTCCGACGCCAAGGTCTTCTTCGTGGACGAAGTGATCTGGCAGGGTCTGTCCGAGGCCGAGATGCCCGGGCTGGAGGTGATTGTCCAGATGAACACCCTCAACTACATCTATGCGCGCCACGAGGACCTCGTGACCGTCCGCAAGAACCTTATGCACACCTTCAGCCAAATGTACCCGGAGGGGTTGAAGCCCGAGCACCTCAACTATTATGAGGACAGCGCCGACGAACTCGCCCTGATCAACTACACCTCCGGCACGTCCGGCTTCTCCAAGGGGGTGATGATCCCCTACCGGGCCCTCTGGTGCAACATCCGCTTTGCCGGCGAGACCGCCGAGCCGCAGATGAACTGCGAGTCCGAAGTGGTCGCGATGCTCCCCTCCGCCCATATGTACGGGATGATGTTCGAGTTCCTCTTCGAGATGACCATCGGCGCCCACGTGCACTTCCTGACGCGCACCCCGAGCCCCAAAGTCATCATGAAGGCGTTCTCGGAAATCCACCCCGACATCATCATCGCCGTGCCGCTGATCATCGAGAAGGTCTACAAATCCCAGGTCAAACCGGCGGTGGACCGCCACAAGTCCCTGATGCGTATCCCGATTGTGGACCAGGTCATCCAGAAAAAGATCTGCAACAGCATGATCGAGGCTTTCGGCGGCCGCTTCGAAGAGGTCATCCTCGGCGGAGCAGCCTTCAACCCGGAAGTGGAGAATTTCTTGCGCAAGATCCATTTCCCCTTCACGGTCGGCTACGGGATGACCGAATGCGCCCCGCTGATCACCTACGCCAAGTGGTGGAAGACCCGCAAGGGATCCTGTGGAATGCCGATCACCGGTTGCGAGGTCCGCATCGACTCCAAGAACCCCTACAAGGAACCCGGCGAGATCCAGATCAAGGGAGAGAACGTCTTTCTGGGGTACTACAAGAACCCCCAGGCCACCAAGTCCTCCTTCACCAATGACAACTGGTTCAAGACCGGCGACATCGGCGTGATCGACTACGACGGATATCTCTACCTGCGCGGCCGCTCCAAGTGCATGATCCTCGGCCCCAGCGGCCAGAATATCTATCCCGAGGAACTGGAGGCCGTGATCAACAACGTCACCTACGTCGTCGAGTCGCTCGTGGTCGAGGATGACGGCGGACTGACGGCCCTGATCTATCCCGACTACCACCAGGGAGAACTGGACGGCTTGTCCGGCGAGGAACTGGAGGCCCGCATCAACGGCAGTCTCCCGGAAATCAACAAGCTCCTCCCCTCCTATGCCCAGATCCGCAAGATCGAATTCATGCCCGAAGACTTTGAGCGCACCCCGAAACGAAGCATCAAACGCTACCTCTACCAACGATAAGTTACTATGAGTAAATTCGATGACAAATATATGCAGATGGCCGCCGTCTGGGCGACCAACTCCTACTGCAAGCGCCGCCAGGTGGGCGCGCTGATCGTCAAGGACAGGATGATCATCTCCGACGGGTACAACGGCACCCCGTCCGGTTTCGAGAATATCTGCGAAGACGAGAACGGCGTGACCAAGCCATACGTCCTGCATGCCGAAGCCAACGCCATTTCCAAAGTGGCCAAGTCCGGCAACAGTTCCGAGGGAGCCACGCTCTACGTGACGGCCTCCCCGTGCGTGGAGTGCGCCAAACTCATCATCCAGGCAGGCATCCAGCGGGTCGTCTACCGTGACGAGTACCGCCTCACGGACGGTGTCGACCTGCTGCGCCGCGCAGGCATCCTGATTGAAAAAATCGATTGAGCCTATGAAGAAATCCTCCATCCTCGTCGCCCTGCTGGGCGTGGTAATCGGTGTGCTGCTGATGCTGCTCATCCAGATCATCGGCGGACGCAGGCACTCCATGCGCGTGGGCGGCAATGACTGGCGAAAGATCGAACTGATCCTGCAGAGCATCGACGAGAACTATGTCGACTCCGTGGACCACGCCAAGGTCAGCGAGGCCGTCGCGGCCGCCGCCCTGTCCGCCCTGGACCCGCATTCCGCCTACATGCCGCCCCGTGTGCTGGAAGAGACCGAAGCCGACCTGACCGGCAATTTCGATGGCATCGGCATCCAGTTCAATGTGCCCAATGACACGGCTGTCGTCATCGAAGTCATTCCCGGCGGCCCGTCCGAGAAAATCGGCCTGCAGCCCGGCGACCGCCTGCTCAAGGTGGACACCACCAACATCGCCGGCGTACATTTCCCGCAGGACAGCATGGTCCGGCGGATCAAGGGCACGGCGGGCAGCAAGGTGCTCGTGACCGTCAAACGGGGCCGCGAGGTGATCCCCTTCGAGATCACGCGCGGCAAGATTCCGACCTATTCCGTGGACGCCGCCTTCATGGTCGACGACACCACGGGCTACCTGCGCTTCTCCAAGTTCTCCCGCACCACGGAGACGGAGTTCCTCAAAAGCAGCCTGGAGCTGCTCCAGAGCGGAATGCGCGAGCTGATCATCGACCTGCGCGACAACAGCGGAGGCTATCTCGACCAGGCCTACCGGCTGTCCAACCTGTTCCTGCCCCGCAAGGCAATGGTCGTCTATATCGAGGGCCGGCACCGCAAGCGGGAGGAATACCGCGCCGACGGCCGCGGCCCCTTCCAGGACCTCGGCGTGAAGGTCCTGGTCAACGAAGGCTCCGCCTCCGCCAGCGAGATCCTTGCCGGCGCCCTGCAGGACAACGGCCGCGCCCGGCTCTACGGCCGGCGCACCTTCGGCAAGGGACTTGTCCAGGAGCCGTTCTTCTTCAGCGACAAATCCGGGATGCGCATCACCGTGGCGCGTTACTATACACCCTCCGGCCGCTGCATCCAGAAGCCCTATTCCGAAGACTACGAATACGAGGTGCTCCGCCGCTACGAGTCGGGAGAAATGGTCCACGCGGACAGTATGCGCGTCGAGAAGGGCGGCATCCTGCCGGATGTCTTCGTGCCGATCGACACCACGCGCGCCGGACAGTTCTACCTGGCCTGCAACCGCAAGGCCACGGCCATGCGCTTCGCCTCTGCATTCTTTGACGCACACAAAGCCGAACTCTCCGCCATCGACGATTATGGCCGGCTCCTGGACTACCTCGACCGTACCGGTCTGGAGCGTCAGTTCCTCGCCTTCGCGAAAGCCCAGGACGGGCTCACGCCCAAAGCCGGGGAATGGGACATTGAGAAGCATTATATGATGACGCAGGTACAGGCGCTGGTCGGGCGTTACTCCAAGCTCGGGGACAAGGCCTACTACCACCTCTTCCTGCAGACCGACGACACCTTCAAAGCCGCAATCGCGGACCGATAGCGCCATGTTGAAATTCCTGATGATCCTGCTTGCCGCCGGGCCGCTGACGGCCGGACGGAGCGTCCCGCCCCGGATGACCGTGCTCGGGAGCGAGCAGCGGGAGGGCTATGTGTGCCAACTGATTGAATACAATGTCTCCCCGGAGGAGCGCGTGCAGTCCTATCTGCTGATCCCGGACGGGGCCGGTCCGAAAGACCGCCGCCCGGGGCTGGTGCTGCTGCACGACCACGGCGCCCGGTTCGATATCGGCAAGGAGAAACTGGTCCGGCCGCTTCCTTCGGCTCCCGGGCATATCAAGGCGTCCGCCGCCGAGTGGGTCGAGGGCGGCTTCGACGGGGTATATTTCGCCGACCGGCTGGCAGCCGCAGGCTATGTGGTCATCGTCCCGGACGCCCTCTACTGGGGCTCCCGCAGCACCGCGCTCTGCCAGGAGTGGTCCCGCCGGAAGTTCGGCGGTGCACCCGGCGATCCGGATGAACTGCGGACGGCCGTCTACGAAGGGCAGCGGGCCGTCTTTGACAGCCTCTCACGCAAAGGCGTCGTCTGGGCGGAGCAGACCCTGCATGAAGATGCCGCGGCGGCCCGCCTGCTACGCGGACTGCCCTGCGTACAGAAGCGCCGGATCGGCTGCTTCGGCTGGTCGATGGGCGCCCACCGCGCCTGGCTGCTGGCGGCTTTCTGCAAGCAGGTCCGGACCGGCGTCGCCCTGTGCTGGATGACCTTGATGGAGACGCAGGTCCAGCCCTACAAAGCCTCGGACTACTCGATGCTCATCCCGGAAATGCGGGAACGGTATGACTTCCCGGACATCGCCCGCTGGCTTGCGCCCAAGCCGTTCTTCTTCCTCAACGGCTTACAGGACAAACTGTTTCCTGTCCCGGCCGTAGAGCGGGCCTTCGCGCGGATGCAGGAGATCTATGACGGGAAAGGTGCAGGCGGACGCCTGCGCACCGAATTTTTCGACGGCCCGCACCACTGCGGCCTTGCCGAGCAGGAGACCATCATCCGTTACCTCGATGACCAGCTCCGCAGATAGCGCGGCCGTGTCTTAACGCAGGTAATTCTTTTCGGCAATATCCTCCAGCGGCTCCTTGGGAGTCCAGTGGCTGGTCACGCGGCAGAGTTCCTGTCCGGCACTGTTGGTGATCTGACCGACGAACAATGCGGGATCCGCCGTCGGGAGCGTCTCGTTGCGGATCGTATCTCCCAGGCGGGACTCGTGCAGGAAACGGATGTTCAGCGCATCCGGCCGATGCGTTGACAGGAATCCTTCATCAAAACAAATCAGGGCCATCGAAATGTAGCGCCGGTTGTTGGTATGGCCGTTGAAATCGAGGTCGATCCGGTTAATTCCGTGCCGGAGCGAACAGACCGCCTCCCCGGAAGGTTTCAGGACACTGCGGCGCCGGTGCGGCCCGGCCGCCAGTTCGTCTTCACGCTCCGTCGGGGGGATCAGCCCTTCGCAGGAGATCAGCGTGCGCGAACTCATCGAGATCAGCGACCAGCAACTGTTGCCACTGGCCACCTGGCGTCCCGTATGCATCTCATGGGCGGTAAACTCAAACCAGACGCGCAGCGGCGTCAGTTCGCTGATCCACACGGTGACCCGGATATCCTCCGTCCAGATGGGGGCGGGCCCAGGCAGCATCAGATTGATTTCCGAGATGATCCAGGTCTTGTCTATTTTCTGGAGATCGAAGGCCGCCAGATGCAAGGTGGTCAGGTAGCGGGCAACCGTGTTCTCGTGGAAGGCCAGCAGGCCGTCCACGGTCAGACGGTAATCCGCGCTCATCTGGGCTGCAGTGATGGGATAGACGGATTCGTATTTCATTCCGCCCGCACAAAAGGAATCTTGACGATCAACTTGTGGATGGGGCCGCGCTCGCCGGAGGGCGGGAGCATCGGCTGGTGGGCATCCGACGGGAAGAGGATGATCATGTCTCCCTCCTTCAGCACAACGGACTTGAACTCAGAGGAGGAGCGATAGTATTCCACATCCTTGGCCTCGTTGTACGCGCTGACCAGGTCCGTCATATTCTCGGGACGGCTCACGTTCACCAGTTCCTCGCCGGATACGATATAGAAGACGTCAATCCCCTTGTGGTGGTCTTCGAAGTTCATCACCGCGCGGGTGCTGTCGATCTGGACCTTGGCATAGGTCTTCTCCGTGATGTCATAACGGCCGGCGGGAAGGTCCCGGGAAGCGGGATCGGAAAGCCAGGCGAAAGCGGCGTCCCACTCGGCCTGGTTGAGCCGGTATTGCTCGTCATAGACGGCGCGGTCCACGGTCGTGGCGGATTCGTTCCACAGGTAGGTCTTGGGCGTGCAGGCGCACAGCGCGAGCAGCAGGAAAAGGGATAACGGCTTCTTCATGGTGCGAAGATACGAAAAAACGCAAAAAAAGACGGTCCTTCCGGCCGTCTTTTTGTTTGTGCGCGGGATGAGACTCGAACTCACACACTTTTTACGGTACTAGCTCCTGAAACTAGCGCGTCTACCATTCCGCCACCCGCGCCCGAATGGACTGCAAATATACAACTTTTCTGAGAAACGACAAAAAAAAGTGCAATTCATTCAGGTTTTCTTCATAGTCTCAGTTATATCTTGCAAATATCTGATTGATAGCGCTTTTATACTCCGGATAATAACTGATCAGCTTTTTCTGGAGGGTCTCCCGATCCGTCACGTCCGAGGTCAGCACCTGAAAAATCTTGCCGAAGGACAACCCGCGCTCCTCCAGTTGCAGCAGGATCTGGGGATGGAACCAGTGGCTCAGGCCGAAGGTCTCTCCCGTCTCGCCATAGCGTTCCCGGTAGAGAAGCGACTGTGCAAAATAGGCCCACATCTCCCCCACTTCGCAATGCCCGAAATTCTCTTCCGTGCCCACGCCATAGGTCACGAAACCGGAACTCACGAAAGAAGTGATGACGAAACGGACATAGTTGTTCCAATAATTCTTGCCGGCCAGCATAAAATGGCTGGCGTGGGCAAATTCGTGCAGCGCCTCGGCATAGATCTCCGCATAAGTCTCCTTGCCCTTGAGACCGAGCGTGATGTCCGGAAGGAAGATCTTGACCAGGAAAGTGAACTCTCCCAGGAACTCCGCGAGTTTGCTGCCATCGATCAGCACGCCCTGCTGCAGCATGACGGCGCAACTGCTCTCCAGCCCCTGGAACAGCCACAGGCGGAGGTTGGCAGGCGGCGTCTTGACGGTGGGGGTTCCCTCCTTGCAACGCTTGTAGTAATCGTATCCGGCATTGTTGACCACGCAGCGCGAGAAGAGTTTGCGGTCCGACTGCTCCGTGATCTCCGCATCCAGGCCCGTGGGCGCATTTTTGCCGAGCGTGGAGACCGAAGCCGGGATCAGCAGCAGGTTGAAGCCGATGGAAAATCCCGTGGAGTTGTTGAAAACCAACCGGTAACGCGGATTGGACGTAAAACTGCGCGTCATCCGGTAGTTCCCGTCCGCATCCGTATAGGCATGGGCGAATTTCACGAAGGTATTGCAGGAGACGCGCACGCCCCGCACACCTTCCGGTTCCCCGCCCAGGGCCCGGTCCACGATGGTGATGCGGCCCGCAGGCGTGCCGGACTCCCCCTTCGTCGCCGGCTGCAGCAGGCCGGCATTGCCGGTCAGGCGGAATGCCTCCCGTTCTACGGCTTCCCAGTCCACGCCGTCGTCCGACTTGGTCCCGTCCCGGGGGATATAGCATCGCTCCAGCAACTCGTAGCGGATGCCCGCGGGGAAATCGAAATCGGCGGGAACAACGGCATACTGCCAGGTGATCCGGTCTTCTTCCAGGGCCGGATCGTGATAATAATCCCCCTCGCGGAGAATCTCGTAGTCCACCGGATGGTCGACCAGGGCAAGCCCCAGGTCCGTCAGGATATCGTATTCCCGTTCGTCCGCCGGGAGGAAACGGACATACAAATCGGTCGCGGGCAGCACGACGCGGCCGGCTTTGGTGGGATAGACGGAGGCCAGGGCTTCCGTCATATTGTCTACGGAGTACGGATCATCCAGTTGGTCTCCCAAGACAATCATCTCATGATGGAGCGGGTTCCCCTCTGCATCCACCATCACCCGGACGGGATCGAGCGCCCCGCCGTTGCAAGCCCCGGCCAACAGGACCGCGGGCAGCCAGAAAATCAGTTTTTTCATACCTTGCGTTGTTTGTTGTCCGCAAAGTTGGCAAAGCTGATCCGTTTAATTGCGATTTAAACGTTTAATTCTACAAAAAACCCTGTACGCATACGTACAGGGCATAAAACAAGGGTTTTCCAAGGATAAATATTCACTAAAAATCAGAAGAAATTCACGGTTTTTCCTTCTATGGCGCTCATCAGGCTGTTGCCCAGGCGGCTCACGCCGAAGCGGAAATGGTCCTTCTCGATCCATTCCGCTCCGAGAACGGCAGCGCCGATGGCATAGTACAGCACCGCATCCTGGGCCGTGGAGATGCCGCCGGCGGCTTTGAAACCGACACGGACACCGGTCTTTTCATAATAGGCCCTGATGCATTCGCACATAATATAAGCCGCCGTCGGAGTCGCATTGACCTCCACCTTGCCGGTCGAGGTCTTGATGAAATCGGCGCCCGCTTCCATCGCAAGGAAGGAAGCCCGGGCAATCCGCTCAGGCGCGCCGAGCAGGCCGGTCTCCAGAATCACCTTGAGGGGACGCTCGCCCACAGCCTGCTTGAGCTCATAGATTTCGTCGCACAGTTCCTCCCATGCGCCATCACGGAAATAACCCACGTTCAGCACCACATCCA
>JAFTGA010000062.1 GCA_017458145.1 Bacteroidales bacterium
ACTTTCGTGGAAACCATTGAAAAGCTGGGCTATACAGCCACTAAAATCCAGCGTACATCTTAAGGCATGAAACCCTGCTGGATACTGATATGAACTCCGAAAGTCAGACAATAACTTTCGGGGTTCATGTCATGATGGTGAACGCATGAGCCAGTCCAGGAAACCTTGTCTTACTTCTTCATCAACACCGATTCTCGCATCGTCGGCTAAGGTAACTTTGGGATTATTGTTTTTCATGATATTGTGGAATTAAAAGCTAAATCAGTCCTTCAGATTTTAGCCAATGGATTTGGTCGTGCATGGTTTCCCGGTAAGGGCGGGTGGTGTAGCCCAGTTCCCTGCTGCCAGATCCCGTACATCTGCCAGGTTGAAACTGCCGTTGATGGCAGCGGACATCTCGCCCTTGATAATTATCTCGGAAGCATCTGCTTTTTACGCGTAAGAACGGCCTGCAACAGATACAGGGCCGCGATTCCTACGCCTACGGAATAGGGTGAAATCCCGGCGGCAGAAGCAATCGGAGACACCATCAGCGGCGACAGGAACTGCCCCAGGTAGAGCGCCGCGGACAGCAGCGGCATCACCGTCGTGGCCGCTTCCTTGCCAGCCTTGACGCTGCCGATGGTATTCAGGTACGGGACACCGATGCCGTTGGCCATGCCGATAAGGGCCGATCCAAGCAGGAGCCGGACAAGACCGCTCCCGGCAGCCAGGCACAGATAGCCTGCGGCAAATCCCAGCGGCGCGACGTATTTCATCTGTGCCGCGAAGCGCTTCATCATGGCGCCGAAAACCAGTCCCGCAAGAAAAGCCACCACGTCCAGCCCCACCATGGTGAGCGTTACGCCCATCTCCGAAAGCGTCCCCGACGCCGTCAGGGCGAAGTTGGTAGGATAGATAAAGAAGAGGACCATCACCAGAAACATGCCCACCACCGAAGGGTGGAACCGCCTCAGCAATGCGAGCGATACGCCGCCGCGCCCGGACAGGCGTTCATTCGGCAGGAACGCAGCCACCAGGATGACGGCGGCCAGCCCCAGCAGATACACCAAAAAAGCATAGTTCCAGCTGATTCCGGCCAGCATTCCGGCCAGAAAAGTCGCCACGACGCCGCCCATCTGGTTCATCGCGGCCGAGAGGCCCATCAGCCCGGCCTGCTCCTCCGGCGGGAAATAATAGGCCAGCAGGCCTGTGGAGAGCGGCATGATCATTCCCACGCTCACGCCCATGAGCGCCCTGAATACGAGCAGTATCCAGATGTTGTCCACAAAGAAGGCTCCGGCTCCGGAGAGCACGTATAAGGCCAGCCCGGTCAGCGCCAGGGTGCGGGTCTTCATCAAACGGCAGAGCCCGGGGAATACCAGGTTCGTGAGGATGATAAACAACGCCGGAAGGCTGACAATCAGTTGAATAAGCAGCGGATTCCGTCCGGCGAAATGGGCGTTGATGACACCCAGCGCCGGGGCGATGGCGGCACCCGCCATGACGGTTAACAGACTGATGGAGAGAATGGTAAACAGCAATCTCCGTTTCATAGCAATCATACTTTAAAATCAATGGAGACTTGCAGCTCTACCAAGCTTTGCAAAGGATTTTGCGGGTGCAAAGGTACAATTTTTCTGCATCAACACAAAACCCCCGGACTACAGGGAGAGCGTAACGCTGATCTCCCCTTCCCCCGCTTTCAGGAAGGACTTGAGCTCCTCCAGGGTCCCGTATTCCATCTTGCCGATGCGGGTGTAGCTCCAGGTGTTGCTGCCGTAGAAGAGGACAATCTGGTTGCCGCTGTAGAGGATGACATCCCCCGCCTGGGTGGTGATCTGGGAATTCTCGGCGGGAAGGGAGCGGCCGAGCGGCCCCACCTTCTCAAATCCGCCGTAATCACTGGCGGTGTATGTGATCGGCGCGTCCCGGAGGGCGGCGACCAGCGCCTCCGTCGCTGCATTGTTCACCAGAGCGACGGGGAGCGTTTTCCCCGCTACGGTAATTTGAATGGTGTCTGGCATCTTTGATTCTTTTTGGGGTTGTTCTTGTTTTTCTTCTTCCTGCTGCCCAGCTGCGGGCTGGGTCACTTTCGTGCAGGACAGCAGGGCCAGGAGCGTCAGCATGGCGCCCAGCCCGGCCAGGATATGGAGAATCGTTTTCATCCTAGTTGAGGTTCTCTTTGAAGAATGCTTCCATCCTGTCGAACGGAATCACGCCGGCAACGTCGTCGTAAAGGTCCACGTGGGAGGCGCCGGGGATGATGAGGAGTTCCTTGTTCCCTTCCTTGGCGCTTACGCCTTCCACGTGCTTCCCGGTCATGCGCTCGAAGGCGTATTCGCTGAAATAGCGGCTGTGGGCTTTCTCTCCGTGGATGAGGAGGACGGGATGCTCGATTTCGTGGGCCCAGGCCAGCAGGGGCTGGTTCAGGAAACTCTGGCAACCGGTCACGTTCCAGCCGTCGGTGGAGTTGCCGCTGCGCTCATGATAGCCGCGCGGGCACTTGTAATAGGCGTGATAGTCTTTCACGAACCAGGGCGCGTCCTCCGGAAGCGGGTCGATCACGCCGCCGGCACGCTGGTAAGTGCCGTTCCTGAAATCAGCCGTCCGCTGGGCGGAGAGGGCCTTGCGCTTCTCCATCCGCTGGGCGGGGGTATCCTCGCTGGCGAAATACCCTTCCACGTTCACCTTGCTCATGTCGTACATCGTGGAAGCGACGGTCGCCTTGATCCTGGGATCCAGCGCTGCCGCATTGACGGCCATGCTGCCGAAACCGCAGATGCCGATGATGCCGATGCGCTCCGGATCCACCAGCCCGCAGTTGGAAAGGAAATCGACAGCCGCCAGGAAGTCTTCCGTGTTGATGTCCGGGGAGGCCATCCGACGCGGCTCTCCCCCGCTCTCGCCAGTGAAGGAGGGATCGAAGGCCAGGGCCACGAAGCCGCGCTCCGCCATGTGCTGGGCGTAGAGGCCGCTGCTCTGCTCCTTCACGGCGCCGAAGGGGCCGCTCACCGCAAGGGCGGGCAACTTGCCGGCGCTCTCCTGGGGCACATACAGATCGGCCGCCAGCTCAATGCCGTAGCGGTTGTGGAAAGTGACCTTGCTGTGGTTCACCAGTTCGGATTTCGGGAACGTCTTGTCCCATTCCCGGGTAAGGGTAAGTGTACTCATATCTTTTGTATTTGTTTTGCAAGCCAGCAGCATCAGGGATGCAAGGGCAACGGGGATGAACGGTTTCATCATGAATGTTTTTGCAAAGATAGGCCGATTCCGGGATATGGGAGCAACAGATTTTGGTCCAATATACACCAATATCGCAGATTTTAAGTATATTTGAGCATTTTTAAGCCGATATTACCCCAAATGAAGAACATCCTGCAACTATCCAATCCCAATGTCTATGCATCCTTCGTGCATGCGCCGGTTCTTCATCCGCTGGTCAGCATCGTCCATTATGACGAAGTCTCCCCCATCCATACCAGCCTCAACAACTATGGCGTGTACGCCCTTTTCATCCAGCCCGAATTCCCCCGGCACCTGACCTACGGCATAAAGATGTTCGATGTGTCCGATGGTTCTATCCTGGCCCTTGCCCCTGGGCAGGTCGGCGGCAAGGAAGACAACGGCGAACGGATCCAGGTGAAGGGCTGGGCCCTGCTGTGGTCGCCGGAGCTTTTTCAGGGGACGGACGGAGCGGAGCACATCCACCAGTATCGCTTTTTCTCCTATTTCTACATGGATTCGCTCAAGATGACATCGGCTGAATGGGGACGCATCACACAACTGCTCGTCCAACTGCGTCACGAGCTGCAGGAAAGCGAAGACACCCCTGCGCTCCGGGCGCTGGTCCGAGGCTATATCCTCCTGATTCTCGAATACTGCAACCGAATCTATCTGAGGCAGTTGTCGGTGGAAGAGAAAGACTCGTCCGACTTGCTCAAACGCTTCCACCGGCTGCTCATCGATTATTATGCCGACGGAAAACAGTGGGACCAGGGCGTGCCGACGGTTGGATATTGCGCCACGGAACTGGCCTATTCCCCCCGCTACTTGGGAGATATGATCCACAAGGCCACGGGCGGGACGGCCATCGGCTATATCCATACTTTCATCGTGGAAAAAGGGAAAGAGCTGCTGATGCACGGCCACAATGTGAATGAAACCGCTCGTCTGCTGGGTTTTGAATACGCCCACCATTTTGGCCGGATATTCAAAAAAGTGACACAAATCTCTCCCCGTGAATTCCTCGGGAAGAGATAAAACAGATTCCGTATTCACTTTCCACGACTTTGCAACGGAAACCTCCGAGTAATCGCCCCCAGTGACAGTTCAATCCCAATTTATGTAACCGCTTATCTTAGTTCCAGGCGAAGCACGCGGATGGGATGGTCCTTGCCTTGATACTGGGTTTCGTCAATGACGGTTTCGCCGGTGGGAATGAAAACACACTTTTCCATAACGCGGCCGCTTGCAGGATTGTCCACAATATGGCCGCTGATGAGGGATTTGATGTCTGTTAGCAGGCTGATATGTTCAATCATCAATCCAAGCGCTTCCGTGCAGATTCCTCTGTTCCAATAGGGTTTGGCAATCCAGTAGCCGATAAGCGGTTCCCCGTCACGTGCAGGAAGATTGCATTCGCAGGATGGCCCATAGCCCATTGCGCCGATGGCTTCACCTGTTTCTTTCAGTTCGATGGCCCAGGTGTTCGTTGCGTCACGGAAAATAGTTCTGATTACCTCCAGACTTTCCTCTACAGACTGATGCGGTGCCCATCCTGCACGGGGACCCACATCCGGATCCGATGCCCATTTATACAGCACCGGAGCATCGCTGTCCCGCCAGGGGCGAAGGATAATCCGGCTTGTTTCCATAATGCCATCGTAGGTCAATTGCCCCGGAAGACGCAGCTCTTCTTTCGGAGGAAAACCGGCCTCGTAGGCTTCGAACGTCTTTATTCCACCCCGCCGCCAAGGGCGATGTATAGGTTAATGATGGCTTGATTTCCGTTGAAGGTATTGGCCACCTCGGAGAGTTGGGCCTTAAGGAAGGCTTCCTGGGCGGTAATTACCTCCAGGTAATTGGCCTTGCCGTTGTTCATGAGTTCGTGGGTGCCGTCAAAGGCTTTCTGCAGGACGTCTATCTGCCGGCTGAAAATTTCGGCCTTTTGAGCCGCTGTCTCACAGTCGGCAATGAGGGAATTGACCTCGCTGCCAGCTTTGAGCACCGTGCCGATAAACTGCTCACGGGCCTGCTCCTGGCGCATCTGGGCGGTCTTGTAGTTGCCGCGGATGCGGCCTTGGTTAAAGAGCGGCTGTGCAAGCGACGCGATGGTAGAATACGCCAAGCCAGCAGGACTTCCTATCACGCCTGCAAGGCCGATACTTCCACCCAGCGTAATTTTGGGGAAGAAATTGGACAGGGCTTCCTGCTGCACATAATAGGCGTTCTCTATCCCATGCTCCGCCGCCCTGATATCGGCCCGGTTGCGAAGAAGGTCTCCGGGGAGCCCAAGCCCCACTTCTGCAGGAAGGATGAAACGGGCCATGGGCTCACGTTCTACATGCCCGGGAGTGCGGCCTAACAGCAAGCAGAGGGCGTTTTCGGTATCACGGATATCATTGGCAAGATCTGCCCGCCGAGCACGGACATCCAGCAGCGAAGCCTCCATCTGATTCACGGAAGTGCTGTACGCCTTGCCGTTCTCCATGAGCGTCCGCTGAATATCCAGCGATTGTTCCCAAAGCACGATGGCCTGGTCCATCAAATCCAGCTGGCGATCCTGCATCTGGAGCATATGGTAGCCGGTGGCAATATCGGCCACCAGACGTGTCTGGACGGCGGTTTTTTCATCCTTAGCCTGGGCCAGCAG
>JAFTGA010000021.1 GCA_017458145.1 Bacteroidales bacterium
AAACGCGCGAAAATGGTTGCTAAGTATGCTGAGAAGCGGAAGGCGCTCAAAGAGGCCGGCGATTGGGCCGCCCTCGACAAGCTCCCGAAGAACTCCTCTTCCGTCCGCCTTCACAACCGCTGCTCCCTGACGGGTCGCCCGAAGGGCTATATGCGTGCATTCGGCCTCAGCCGTATCCAGTTCCGCGAGATGGCCAGCAACGGCCTCATCCCGGGTGTCAAGAAGGCAAGTTGGTAATATTAAAAGAAGAATAACGATATGACTGATCCGATCGCAGATTATCTCACCAGGGTCCGCAACGCCTATTTGGCCGGCAAGAAGGTCGTGGAAGTTCCTTCCTCCAAGATGAAGGTCGCCATTACCCAGATCCTGTGCGAAAAGGGTTACATCCTCTCCTACA
Source organism: Bacteroidales bacterium (assembly GCA_017458145.1). Taxonomy (GTDB): domain Bacteria; phylum Bacteroidota; class Bacteroidia; order Bacteroidales; family UBA932; genus Cryptobacteroides. Next base: position 401 of record JAFTGA010000021.1, read on the forward strand.
AGGTAGTGGAGGGCACCCCTTACAATACCATCAAAATCGCCCTGAAGTACCATCCGCAGACCAAGATGGCCGCCATCAAGAAGATCGAGCGTGTCTCCACGCCGGGTCTGCGCAAATACACCGGTGTCGAGGACATGCCGCGCGTCCTGAACGGACTCGGCATCGCCATCCTCTCTACGCCGAAGGGTGTCATCACCGACAAGGAAGCCAAGGAGCTCGGCGTCGGCGGTGAGGTTATTTGCTATGTATATTAATCTCAAAAGAATTCTTAATAATGTCACGAATTGGTAAATTGCCTGTAAGCCTTCCGACCGGCGTGAGCGTTGAGCTCCTCGACGGCAACGTGCTGAAGGTTAAAGGACCTCACGGTGAGATGTGCCAGAAGGTTGATCCGGACATCAAGGTCACCGTTGAGGACAATCAGATCAAGTTCGAGCGCCCCACCGACCAGCCCCGTCACCGCTCCATGCACGGTCTCTACCGCGCCCTGGTGCACAACATGGTCGTCGGCGTGTCCGAGCAGTTCACTACCCAGCAGGAACTGGTGGGCGTCGGTTACCGCGTAGCTGTCAGCGGACAGCTCCTGACCTTCTCCCTCGGTTATTCCCACGAAATCCAGCTGTTGCTTCCGAAGGAAGTCACCGCCGAGGTTCCCGATGTCCGCAAGGGCGAGAACCCGAAGCTTGTGCTCAAGAGCTGCGACAAGCAGCTTCTCGGCCAGGTGGCAGCCAAGATCCGTTCTTTCCGCAAGCCTGAGCCGTACAAGGGCAAGGGTATCAAGTTCGTTGGCGAGACGCTTCGCCGCAAGGCCGGTAAGACCGCCGCAGCTAAATAAATCAGGAGGATTGAATTATGGCACTCACTAGAATTGAAAGAAGAAGAAGGATTCACTACCGCATACGCAAGAAGGTCAACGGCACTGCTGAGAAGCCCCGCATGGTTGTCTTCCGCAGCAACAAGCAGATCTACGTTCAGGTGGTCGATGATGAGCAGGGCAAGACCCTTTGCGCTGCCGCTTCCAACGACAAGGAACTTGCCGCCAATTGCAAGGGCAAGTCCGGCATCGAAGCTGCTGCCCTGGTCGGCAAGGCCATTGCAGAGCGTTGTCTCGCGAAAGGTATCACCTCGATCTGCTTCGACCGCGGCGGCTACCTTTTCCACGGAAGAGTTAAAAGTTTGGCAGATGCTGCCCGTGAAGGCGGCCTCGTATTCTAAGAGTTAAGACTATGGCAAATACTAATGTTAAGAGAGTAAAGACTTCTGACCTTGAGCTCAAGGACAGACTGGTCGCCATCCAGCGCGTCACCAAGGTGACCAAGGGTGGCCGTCACTTCCGCTTTGCTGCCATCGTCGTCGTCGGTGACGAGAACGGTGTCGTAGGCTATGGTCTTGGCAAGGCGAACGAAGTCACCGCCGCGATTGCGAAGGGAGTGGAGGATGCGAAGAAGAATCTCGTGAAGATTCCGGTCATCAACACCACCATCCCGCACGAGCAGGAGGCGAAGTTCGGTGGTTCCCGCGTGTTCATGAAGCCCGCAGCGCCCGGTACCGGTGTCAAGGCCGGTGGTGCCATGCGTGCCGTGTTCGAGTCCGTCGGCGTGCAGAACGTGCTGGCGAAGTCCAAGGGTTCTTCCAACCCCCACAACCTCGTCAAGGCGACGGTCACCGCGCTCACCCAGATGCGTGACGCGTACACTGTGGCCGGTCTCCGCGGCGTCCCTATGTCTAAGGTTTTCAACGGCTAACGGAGGACACGACTATGGCAAAGTACAGAATTACCCAGATTATCAGCAGCAACGGTGAGACCAAGCGCCAGAAGGACAACCTTCGTTGCCTCGGTGTCCGCCGCATGCACAAGACCGTGGAGGTGGAGAAGACCCCGATTACCGAGGGCCAGGTCGCCAAGATCGCCCATCTCTGCAAAGTTGAAGTTATTGACTAAAGGAGGACCTAAGAGATGAAACTCAATAATTTGACCCCTGCTGCGGGCGCTACCCATACCAGCAAGAGATTAGGTCGCGGACAGGGCTCCGGCAAAGGCGGCACCGCCACCCGCGGTACCAAGGGTGCCCAGGCCCGTGCCGGCTATGAGCACAAGATCGGTTTCGAAGGCGGCCAGATGCCTATCCAGCGCCGTCTGCCGAAGTTCGGTTTCAAGAACCCGACCCGTGTCGAGTACAAGGCCGTGAATGTCGCTGACATCGAGGCGCTTGCCGCTGCGACCGGACTCAAGGAGCTCGGCCTCGCGGAGATCGTCTCCGCCGGCCTCGCCGGCAAGAACGACCTGGTGAAGGTCCTTGGCAACGGCGAGATCAAGGCTGCGGTCAGCGTGACCGCCAATGCCTTCTCCAAGTCCGCTATCGCCAAAATTGAGGCTGCCGGTGGAAAGGCGGTCGTAATTGAATAGCTCCCATGAAGAAGTTTATCGAGACAATCAAGAACATCTTCAAGATCGAGGAACTCCGCAAGAGGCTCGTCTACACGTTCCTGCTGATCCTGGTTTACCGGTTCGGCTGCTTCGTGGTGCTCCCGGGCATCGACGCCTCCATGCTGGCCGGTCTTCAGAGCACGACCCAGGAAGGTCTCGTCGGCCTCCTGAACATGTTCTCCGGTGGCGCCTTCGGTAACGCTTCGATCTTCGCGCTGGGTGTGATGCCGTACATCTCGGCATCCATCGTCATCCAGCTGCTGGGCGTCTTCGTCCCGTATTTCCGCAAACTCCAGATGGAGGGTGAGAGCGGGCGCAAGAAGATGAACCAGATGACGCGTTGGCTGACCATCGTGATCATCTGCATCCAGGGTCCGGCCTACATGGCTGCCGTTCACAACCAGATCCCGGCGGCCGCGTTCGTGGCAGTTAACCAGCTTGGCTGGAGCAACTTCATGTTCAACCTCGTGTCCACGGTCATCCTGATGGCCGGCTCGATGTTCGTGATGTGGCTCGGCGAGCGGATTACCGACCGCGGTATCGGCAACGGTATCTCCCTGATCATCATGATCGGTATCGTGGCCCGTCTGCCGTACGCGCTGCTCGCTGAGATCCAGGAGAAGGTCGCCACCAACAACGGCGGTGTTCTGCTGCTCATCGTCGAGCTCGTGCTCTGGTTCTTCGTGGTCGTGGCTGCGATCGCGCTGGTCCAGGCCGTGCGCCGCGTGCCCGTGCAGTATGCCAAGCGCGTGATCGGCAACCGGCAGTACGGCGGAGTCCGCCAGTACATCCCGCTCAAGATCAACGCCGCCGGCGTGATGCCTATCATCTTCGCCCAGGCCCTGATGCTCTTCCCGCTCATCTTCTCCCGCTGGGATGCAACCCGCGGACTGGCGGCGACGCTGGGCAACTACCAGGGTTTCTGGTACAACTTCATCTTCTTCATCCTGATCGTGATCTTCACGTACTTCTACACCGCCGTGACCGTCAACCCGACGATGATGGCCGAGAGCATGAAGCGGGATGGAGGATTCATTCCTGGTGTGAAGCCGGGCAAGAAGACCGTCGAGTACCTGGACAGCATCATGTCCAGGGTCACGCTCCCGGGCTCCATCTTCCTCGGCATCATCGCCATCCTCCCTGCCATCGCGATGATTTTCGGCGTCACCAACGCTTTCGCAAGCTTCTACGGCGGTACTTCCCTGTTGATCCTTGTGGGTGTGGTCCTCGATACGCTCCAGCAGGTGGAAAGTTATTTGCTGATGCGCCACTACGACGGCCTGATGAAGACCGGCCGGCTCAGCGGGCGCTCAGGTATGTAGTTCTTTGAATAAATTGAAAGGTTGTGATCAAGCCCAAGACTGAAGAAGAGATCGAACTGCTTCGCGAGAACGCCATTCTCGTTTCGAAGACCCTGGCTGAAGTCGGTAAAGCGGTTGCCCCTGGTGTGACAACGAAAACGTTGAATAAGGTAGCCGAGACTTTCATCCGCGATCACGGTGCGGTCCCCAGTTTCCTCGGATTCGAGGGCTTCCCTGCAGCCATCTGTGCCTCGGTGAACGATGTCGTAGTCCACGGATTCCCGTCCGACTATGTCCTCAAGGAGGGCGACATCGTGAGCACGGACATCGGCACGCTCTACAAGGGCTACAACGGTGACTCCTGCTACACCTTCCCGGTCGGGGAGGTGTCGGCGGAGACCCGCAAGCTCCTGGACGTGACGAAGGAGTCCCTCTACAGAGGCATTGCAGCGGCTGTGGCAGGTGCGCGTGTCGGCGATATCGGATACGCGGTGCAATCGTATGCGGAGTCATTCGGCTTTTCCGTCGTCCGTGAACTGGAAGGTCACGGGATCGGCCGGGAGATGCACGAGAATCCGGGCGTGCCCAACTATGGGCGTCCCGGTCGCGGCACCCACCTGGTGGATGGAATGGTCCTGTGCATCGAGCCGATGATCAACGCCGGCGGCAAGGCTGTCTATCTGGACAGAAACGGATGGTCCGTCCACACCGCCGACCGCAAGTATGCGGCTCACTACGAGCTTACGATTGTTGTCCGGAAAGGCCGGGCCGAGCAGCTCTCCACCTTCGATTTTATCGAGAAAGATGGCACGATTAAATTTTAAGTGTAATTTTTAATGTCAAAACAAGTAGCAATAGAACAAGATGGAAAGGTTATCGAGACCCTTCCGAACGCGATGTTCAAAGTCGAGCTTGAGAACGGTCACGTCCTGCTCTGCAACATTTCGGGCAAGATGCGCATGAACTTTATCCATATTCTTCTCGGCGACAAAGTGAGAGTAGAAATTTCACCTTATGATTTAACCAAGGGCAGAATATCTTTCAGATACAAATAAAAACGCATAGATATGAAAGTCAAGACATCCATCAAGAAGCGCAGCGAGGATTGCAAGATCGTCAGACGCAAAGGCCGCCTGTACGTCATCTGCAAGAAGAACCCCAAGTTCAAGATGCGCCAAGGATAATCAACAGTAACAAATTAAGTAAAGTATAATTATGGCAAGAATAGCCGGTGTAGATTTACCGAACAACAAACAGGGAGAGATAGGTTTGACCTATATCTTCGGTATCGGTCGCTCTTCCGCGAAGCGGATTCTCGCTAAATGCGGTATCGACCCTGCCATCAAAGTGGGCGACTGGAATGACGACCAGATCGCCAAGATCCGTGCCGAGATCAACGAAGAGTACAAGATCGAGGGCGAACTCCGTTCTTCCGTCCAGATGGACATCAAGCGCCTGATGGATATCGGTTGCTATCGTGGCATCCGCCACCGTCTCGGACTGCCTGTCCGCGGCCAGAGCACCAAGAACAATGCCCGTACCCGCAAGGGTCGCAAGAAGACCGTTGCCAACAAGAAGAAGGCGACCAAGTAAAAACTGATGAATTATGGCAAAGAAAACTACAACATCCAAGAGAGTTGTCAAGGTTGAAGCTTATGGCGAGGCCCATATTTCATCGACCTTCAACAACGTCATCGTGTCCCTGACCAATGCCCAGGGCCAGGTGATCAGCTGGGGTTCCGCCGGCAAGTGCGGTTTCCGCGGCTCCAAGAAGAACACGCCGTACGCTGCCCAGATGGCCGCCGAGGATGCCGCCAAGACGGCATACGACGCCGGTCTGCGCCGCGTCAAGTGCTACGTCAAGGGTCCGGGCTCCGGCCGTGAGTCCGCCATCCGTACCATCAACAACGCGGGTATCGTCGTGACCGAGATCGTCGACGTGACCCCGATGCCGCACAACGGGTGCCGTCCTAAAGGCCGTCGTAAAGTTTAATTTCTTTAAAGCAAGATTACTATGGCAAGATATACAGGTCCCAGCACCAAGATCGCCCGTAAGTTCGGCGAACCGATCTTCGGATCCGACAAATATTTCGAGAAGCGCAATTATCCTCCGGGACAGCACGGCCTCGCCGCCAAGCGCAAGAAGAGCAAGGAGTATGCTACCCAGCTGAAGGAGAAGCAGAAGGTCAAGTATATGTACGGTGTGCTCGAGCGCCAGTTCCACAACACCTACGACAAGGCCTCCCGCATGTCCGGCCAGAAGGGTGAGAACCTCGTGCTCCTGCTTGAGAGCCGTCTGGACAACATCGTGTACCGCCTGGGCATCGCCCCGACGCGTGCCGCCGCCCGCCAGCTTGTCTCCCACCACCACATCACCCTGAACGGCAATGTGTGCAGCATCCCCTCCACCCAGGTGAAGGCCGGTGACACCGTGGCCGTGCGCGAGCGCTCCAAGAGCCTCGAGGTGATCCAGAAGAGCGTGGCCTCCGTGACCAAGTACTCCTGGCTGGACTTCGATACCAAGACCCTCAGCGGCAAGTACCTGAACGTCCCGACCCGTGCGGAGATTCCCGAGAACATCAACGAGCAGCTGATCGTCGACCTCTACTCCAAATAATCATTAACACCAAAGTAATATGGCAATCTTAGCATTTCAAAAACCCGACAAGGTGATTATGCTCGAAAGCACCGACACCGTCGGCCGTTTCGAATTCCGGCCCCTCGAGCCGGGTTACGGCCAGACGATCGGTAATGCTCTTCGTCGCATCTTGCTGGCCTCTTTGGAGGGGTTTGCTATCAGTCAGATCAAGATCTCCGGTGTGGACCAGGAGTTCCAGACCATCCCCGGCGTCATCGAGGGGATGCAGGACATCATCCTGAACCTCAAGCAGGTGCGTTTCCGCCGCATGGTCGAGACCGTGGACACTGAGACGGCAAACATCGTCATCAGCGGCAAGCAGGAGTTTACGGCAGAAGATATCTCCAAAGGATTGTCTTCTTTTATGGTGTTGAATCCCGAATTGCACATCTGCTCGCTCGAGCCCTCCGTCAAGCTTGAGATCACGCTCTCCATCACGAAGGGCCGTGGTTTCGTGCCTGCCGAGGAACTGCGCGACGAGAACACGCCGATCGGCACCATTCCGGTCGACGCGATCTACACCCCGATCCGCAAGGTCAACTGGAGTGTGGAGAACTTCCGCGTGGAGCAGAAGACGGATTACGAGAAACTCAATCTTGAGATCGTGACGGACGGTTCCATCTCCCCGAACGCCGCCCTGCACGAGGCCGCAGGCATCCTGATCTACCACTTCAAGCTCTTCACCGACGACAAGAAGATGTCCGTCGAGAGCGCGGTGGAGACCGACAGCAAGGAGCTGGACGAGGAGTCGCTGCACATGCGTCACCTCCTGCTGACCAAGCTCTCGGATGTGGGCCTGTCCGTGCGTGCCTTCAACTGCCTCAAGGCAGCTGACATCGACACGTTCGCGGACCTCGTGTCCTACTCCCGTCCCGAGCTGATGAAGTTCCGCAATTTCGGCCGGAAGTCCCTCAACGAGATCGACCAGCTGGTCGAGAAGATGAAGCTTCAGTTTGGAATGGACGTCACCAAGTATAATATCGAACCCAAGAAAAAGAACATTTAAAGATGAGACACAATAAAGCTATCAATCATCTGGGTCGTCAGAGCGGTCACCGCAAGGCACTTCTCGCCAATATGGCCGTGGCGCTGATCATGCACAAGCGGATCAACACCACCGTGGCGAAGGCCAAGGCTCTGAAGAGCTATGTCGAGCCGCTGATCACCAAGTCCAAGGAGGACACGACCCACAACCGCCGTGTCGTGTTCAGCTACCTCAAGGACAAGAATGCCGTCACCGAGCTGTTCCGCACCATCGCTCCGAAGATCGCCGACCGTCCGGGAGGATACACCCGCGTACTCCACACCGGTTTCCGTCAGGGTGACGCCGCCGAGATGGCGCTGATCGAGCTGGTCGACTTCAACGAGGCCGCCCTCGCATCCGCTCCCAAGTCTGCCAAGAAGACCACCCGCCGCAGCCGCGCCAAGAAGGCCGAGGCCACTCCGGAAGCTCCCAAGGCAGAGGAGGCCCCGAAGGCCGAAGCTCCTGCCGAGGAGCCGAAGGCAGAATAAGCTACAATCTGAATTCCGGGAAGGATTTCCCGACGCAAGCCTCATCGTCGATGACGATGGGGCTTTCTGCACCCAGGGAGGCCACCTTGAGCGCCATGACCATGCGGTGGTCGTGGCGCGAGGTGTAGTCGCCGCCCTTGAGCAGGCGTCCGTTCAGGATGCGGGCGGAGAGCGATTCTCCCAGCACCACCAGATCATCGCCCGCGATATGCGCCTCCACGCCCATCTGCAGGAGCATCTGCAGGATGGCTTCGGCGCGGTTGGACTCCTTGGAGGCCAGGCGTCCCACGCCGCTGATGCGGCTTTCTCCCGCACAGAAGGCGGCGAGCACGGCGATGATGGGGAAGAGGTCCGGCGCGTTGTTGAGGTCCTGCCGGAAGGCCTCCAGCGGGGCCTTGCGTGCGCAGACCGTACCGTCCTCCATCTGGGAGACCACGGCGCCCGCCTCGACCAGGATGTCGATGACGGTCAGGTCGGCCTGTAGGGACTTGGTGTCCATCCCCAGGAGCTCGGCGGAGCCGAAGATGGCTCCGGCCACGAGGAAATTGGCCGCGGCGCTCCAGTCGCCCTCGATGGCGAAATCGGCGGAGCGGTAGCGCTGCCGGCCGCGGATCCGGAAGGAAATGCCGGAGCAGGCCGACCAGTCGTCGGCTTCCAGCAGCTCGGCGTCACCTTCCATCTCGCTGCGCGTCTGGATGCCGAAATGGCGCAGCACGTCCAGCGTGATGTACATATAGGGAATACTCTTGGGCTCGCTGACGTGCAGCAGGGAGTCCTTTTCGCAGAGCGGCAGGGCCATCAGCAGGCCCGAGATGAGCTGGGAGCCGCCCTTGCCCGGCACGTCGGCCGTGCCCGGGATGAGCTGCCCCTTCACGCTCACGGGGACATAGATCTCCTTGCCGTCGCGCTCCGAGGCGTTGCCCAGCAGCACGCCGAAGGCGGCCATGATGTCGGCTGCGCTGCCCAGCGGGCGCGTGGGCAGGGTTCCGTGGCCTTCGACCGTGAAATTCCCGCGGCCGACCGCCGCGAGGACGGGGATGGACAGGCGCGTCAGCAGGCCGGATTCGCCGGTGTCCAGCCGCTCCAGGCCGAGCTGTCCGCAGCGGGCGCCGATGCCGGTGACGGTGAGTTTGGATCCGTCCCGCCGGACCGTGGCGCCGAGCTCCTGCGCCACTTTCAGGGCGGCTTCGGAGTCCCCGCAGGGGCTGTAGCCGCTCAGGTGCGAGGTCCCTTCCGCGAGGGCTGCGGCGAGAATCGCACGCTGCGCGAAACTCTTGGACGCAGGCATCGTGCGGCCTTCTGCCCGGTAAGGCGTGCGTCCGCCGTAGAGCGTGCCGGACATTTCGGCCACGGACCATTGTCCGGGGGCGGTCGCTTCCTCCTCGGTGAGGGCGGCATAGGTGAAAGGGGCCCCGCGCCGCAGGCATTCCAGGCGCGTGGAGCGCCCTTCTTCGCCCATCCCGAAGGCGATGAGCCGGCCCTGGAGCGAATCCACGTCCTCCAGCACGAGGCTGTAGAGCGATTCGATCCGGGTGGCGTCCTCCGCAGTGTGGCAGGTCGTCACGATCTTGGCGATGTCGGCGCCGTAGCGGAAGCAGCGCGCGAGCGCCATCTGCAGGCCCTCTGCATCCGGCGTCTGCTCATAATTATGGTAGGAGCGTATGATTTCCGTGCCGCTCTTGCGGCAGAGATGCTGGAAACGCTTGCTCACCTGCGCCGGGGCCTCGATCTCCAGGTCGGCGAAACGGGCCCCCGCTTCGATGGCGAGGCGCAGCCGCCGTTCGGCCTCCTGTTCGGAGGCGGACTCGGCGATGCGGCAGGTCGCGATGAGCGGCGTGTCGGACTCGCTGAAGAGTTCTTCAATCTGGTCGTCGGTGAGCGGGCAGCGGTCCAAGCGGATCTCCGCCATCTCCACTGCAGGGTCTTCGAGGATCTCGAGAATCTGCTCGAAGGTCTTATTCTGTAGGCTGGTGCAAATCATCCAAGTCTTTGATTATCACCTTGCCGATCTTCTTGATCAGGACAAAGTGGATGATGCCTTTCTCGGCTTTCTTGTCTTTCCAGAGGGCCGCCTCGAGTTCGTCTTCGGGGCAGGGCAGCCCGGTCGGGAGGCCGCAGGCGCGCAGGTCGGTGCGCAGTTTCTCCGCCAGCCCCGGCTTGCACAGGCCCAGGCGCTCGGAGAGCAGTGCGGCCTGCACGATGCCCACCGCCACGGCTTCGCCGTGCGTCAGCGGGTCCGCCTCGCCGTGCGTGTGCTGGTACCACTCGATGGCGTGGGCATAGGTGTGGCCCAGGTTGAGCCAGCGGCGGATATTCTCCTCGTAGGGATCCTGCTCCACGATCTTGCGCTTCACGCCCGCGGCCGCCTCGATCAGCGGGGCGAGGGCGCCGAAGTTCACCTGCGGCTCGGAGAGGACCTTGACCGCCTTCTCGTAGTTGCCGCCCTTGTTCTCGATGATGAAGGTCTTGAGCATCTCGGCCGCGCCGGAGCGGAGTTCGCGCGGCGGCAGGGTCTCCAGGACCTCCGGCAGGATGCGCGTGTAGATGGGGAACTTTGTCACGCCGACCATATTCTTGAACCCGTCCAGGTTCACGCCGGTCTTGCCGCCCACGCCCGCGTCCACCTGGCTGAGCAGCGTGGTGGGGTAGTTGGCATAGCGCACGCCGCGCTTGTAGATGCTGGCGGCGAAGCCCACCAGGTCGGTGGTCACGCCGCCGCCCACGGCCCAGACCAGCGCGTCGCGGTTCGCTCCCTGGGCGAGCAGCCAGCGGCAGATGTCCAGCACGGTGTCCATTGTCTTGTGCTCCTCGTCGGCGGTGATGGCGAGCGCGGGGCGCCCGTCGGCGAGTTTGCGGGCAAAAGGCTCGACGTTGCGGTCGTAGATGACGTAAATATTCTTCTCCATAAGCACTACGAAGATACGGCAAAAATTTGATAAATCGTGATTTTTGAATACCTTTGCAATCCGGCTGCGACCGAAGCCGGCCATCCGGCCCTGATGGCGGAATTGGTAGACGCGCTGGACTCAAAATCCAGTGGCCTTTAAAGCCGTGCGGGTTCGATTCCCGCTTGGGGCACAAAAAAAACCGGACGAAAAGTCCGGTTTTTTCGTGCGGCAGGTGAGACTCGAACTCACACAGGCCAACGCCCACTACCCCCTCAAAGTAGCGTGTCTACCATTTCACCACTGCCGCAGTTCTACTTTGGGATTGCAAAAATAGAGATTATTCTTAAAAACGCAAAATTTTTTCTTACTTTTGTGTAATGATAGACAAGTTCTCAGGCAATATGAAGGTCGCGGACCTCGTCGAGTCGAACTATCGGCTGCTCGGGGTGCTTGCGCGCGTGGGGATCGACGGCTGTTTCGGCGAGATGACGGTCTCGGAGGTGTGTGAACAGGCCGGGCTGGACCCGGACACGATCATACTCCTCTGCGAGGTGTACACGCATCCGGACTTCAGGCCCTCGATGGACGTGCTGCGCCGGGCCCACGTGGGCGACGTGCTCCGCTACCTGCACCAGTCGCACGACTACTATCTCCGCCAGGCGCTGGTGGAGATGGAGGAATCCATCGAATGGCTGCTTTCGCCCTGCACGGAGAAGCAGCGCCAGGTGGTCTGGAACTTCTTCCGGGGCTACAAGACCGAACTGAAGAACCACTTCGGCTTCGAGGAGCAGGAAGTGATCCCGTATGTGCAGGACCTGATCATCGGACAGCACCGCTCCGGCTTCTCGATCGACCGCTTCGAGGAGAACCATTCCAATATCGACGAGAAGCTCTCCGACTTCAAGAACCTGGTGATGAAGTCGCTTCCGAACGCCTGCGACAGCCAGGGCCGGATCTCGCTGCTCTACAACATTTTCAACCTGCAGCAGGATCTCAAATGCCATACCTACATCGAGGACAGCATCCTCGTGCCGATGGTGCGGCTGCTGGAGAATCCGCGTCGCCTCCACGAAGAGGACCGGCCGGCGGATGCGCCCGAAACGGAGCGGCATGAACTGTCCGACCGGGAGAAGGAGATCCTGATCAGCGTGGCGCAGGGCCTGATCAACAAGGAGATTGCCGACAAGCACCACATCTCCATCAACACCGTGATCACGCATCGCAAGAACATCACCCGCAAGACCGGCATCAAGACGGTCCCGGGCCTGACGGTCTATGCCATCCTGAACAACCTGATTGATATCAATTCCATCGAGTAATGCTGAAGGTCGAAGCGCCCGGCGGCGCGAAGGACATCCTGCTGCACGCATGCTGCGCGCCTTGTTCCGGGGCCATTCTGGAGTGCCTGCGGGACAACGGGATCCGCCCGCTGGTCTTCTTCAGCAATTCGAATATCGCTCCGCGTGAAGAATACGACCTGCGGCTCGCCGAGATGCGCCGCTACGCCGGCGTGATGGGAGTCGGGCTGGTCGAAGACGAATATGACCACGACGCCTGGCTGGCTGCCGTTCGCGGGCTCGAGCGGGAGCCGGAGCGCGGCCGCCGCTGCGGAGCCTGTTTCCGTTTCCGGCTGGAACGCGCCGCTCGCTATGCCCGGGAGCACGGCCTCCCCGTGGTCGCCACCACCCTCGCCTCGTCCCGCTGGAAGGACCTGGACCAAGTGAATTCCGCAGGCGAAAACTCCTGCGGAACATCCGTGACTTTCTGGCCGCAGAACTGGCGCAAAGGCGGCCTGCAGCCGCGGCGGGGCGAAGTGATCCGCGAACAGGGATTCTACAACCAGAACTGGTGCGGATGCGAGTTTTCAAGGAAACAAAACCCTTAAAATCAATAAATTATGTTAGGAACTGTTCTTTACATCCTGGGCATCGTCGCAGCTGTGTGGTGCGTGGTTGACATCTTCAAGCACGACAAACTCGAACCCCTCTACAAGGTCCTTATCGCCATTGCCGTGCTGGCTTTCAGCTGGATCGGCTTTGCCGTCTACTACTTCTTGATCCGCGACAGGATCTAGGAGGCCTTCCCTGCTTATTCCCGGATGCTGACGGACATCGAGCCGGCGCTGAGCGCGGCTTCCAGACCGAGCAGCATCCGGGTTTCGTCATCGGAGCGCCAGACCGTGATCTCTGTGCCGCTGCCGTTCTCCATCAGGCCCCGTTCGGTCATATGGAGCAGGATGCGCTCGGCCTTGCGGCCGGGGAAGCGTTCGTCGTCCTCTCCCTGCCAGATCAGCTCGGCGGGAAAGGACCGGCCGCCCATCAGCAGGTGCAGCTTCACCGGCGTGCCGGCGTGGGAGAACTCGTGGAAACGCACGAAATGCAGCAGGGACAGCAGGTCCATCGTCCGTCCGTCCAGCGGGAAGGTGGTCTCCACGGACCCGTCGCCCGTGCCCATATCCGTGATGGAATCGACGATTTTCTTGTCCTTCCGGTAGAAATATTCGAATTTCCCCTGTTTCCCGTTCTTCTTGAACGGGTTGATGAAATAGACGGGCTGCAGGTCTGTCTGCGCCAGGTGGATGTCGGCGGTGTAGGCCGAACCCATGAACAGACTGAAAATGGAGTTGGCGCTGATGATGGCGGAGGAGTGGTAGGTCGCCTGGCCTTCCCAGTCTGACTTCTCCAGGGTGATGGTCCCGGTGGCAACCTTGGCGTTGATCAGGCCCCAGGTGTAGCGGACGTCATACGTGTGGGTCCCCAGCGCATCGGCGGGGAGTTTCTTCGCCTCGGCGGCGAATCCCGCCAGAAGGACGGCAGCAAGGAAAAACAAGAATTTTTTCATCGTACAGGGTATTGGTTCAGGGTTTATTCAGTGACCGGAGACACATAGCGCCCGCCCGTCCGGTCCTTGACTGCGTCGATGAAGGCGGGAGCGTAGGCCGGGGAGCTGCGGCGGCCGGCCACGACCACGCCCTCCTCGCTGGGCTGCATGATCTGGTCGTTGTGCTTGACGATCAGCAGCCGGGCCAGCTTGTCCCAGCGCTTCATCATCCTGTCGGTGTAGGCCTCCGTCCTGGCGGTAAGGTACTCGGTGCGCTCGCCCGGAGTCAGCTGTGCGGCGCGTTGCTCGACCTCCTTCTGGTCCTCGGCGTAGAAGTCCTCCAGCTCGGTCTGCGCCTCGCGCAGGTCGCCGATCATCGCGCTGTAGCGCGGATAGACCATGTTCGCCACGAAATTGCACATCCAGAAGGCGCTCCCGGTGCTGAATTCGCGGATATTGTTGTTCTCGCGGCGGAACGGCGCGGGCACGCGGTTGATGCCGCAATAGACCGGGACGTAGGCGACCATCGAGGCGTCGTCCATATTGAAATAAGTCACGCCGCCCACGGCGTCAGGCAGCCAGCTGCGCATCTGGCAGACCATCGTCATGCCGCTCTGCTGGCAGCCGATCGGGCGCTCGCGGAACATTGCGGTGCCGTCGGAGGCCTTGAAATTGACGGGCTGGTTGCGGTAGGGGGAGGCCCAGGGACCGGCGCTCACGTCGGCGGTCATGTCCAGGGCGGTGCCCTCATAGTGGTCGCGCATATCGTTCATCAGGTCGCGCACGGACACGGGCTTGTCGGGCGTGATCCAGAGCGGCAGGTGGTCGCACTCCTCGGTATGGCCGTTGAGGAAGGGCAGGTAGCCGTCCATCACGGCGGTGTCGTAGTGGTGGCGGAAGAAGCTCCAGACGCGGGCCTCGCAGTAGCGGATGGCGCTCCAGTCCAGCGGACCGTAGGCCTCCCGGAAGCTGAAGTCGGCATCCTTGCCCTCGAAATAGCCCATCTCGCGGGCGAAGGAGATCACGTCCGCGGAATACATGCAGGTGTCCGGGACGATGCAGAAGCCGAGTTTCTTGTCGGCCTTCTTTGCCTGCGGGAACTGCTGGATGCGGCTGGCGTTGGCATAGGCGCAGACGGCGTCGTCCGGCACGCGCAGCGCCACCCACACGGCGCCCTTGCGCCCCGGGCCCTTGCCGATGAGCTCCATGATCCAGGCCTCGTCCTTGTCGGCTACGGCAAAAGACTCGCCGGTGGCGTTGTAGCCGTATTCCTGGACCAGCCGGTCCATCACGGCGATGGCTTCACGGGCCGTCGTGCTGCGCTGCAGGGCCAGGCGCATCAGGGTGAAATAGTCGAGATATCCTTCCGGGTTGCGGAGCTCGCGGCGGCCGTCCCAGGTCGTCTCTACGATGGTGACCTGGTTCTCGTTCATCAGGCCCACCACTCCGTAGGTGTAATCCGCCTGGGCGACGTAGCGCTGTTCCCCGCTGTCGGGGCGTCCCCGGCCCACGAGGATCATCTCGCCGGCGGCGTGGCGGCCGGGAGCATAGTAGGACAGCGGGGAGGCGAAGCCGAAGCCGTCGCAGTTGTACGTGACCATCACGCTTCCGTCAGCGGAGGCCTTCTTGCCGACGATGAGATTGGTACAGGCGTCCGCCGGCGTGGACACGAGCAGGGCCGCAGCAGCGAGCGATACCCAGAAAGAAGCAGTCTTCATGTGCTTGTCAGATAAAATTGGTTCGCGCAAAGATAAGTGTTTGGTGCGGAAAATCCTATCGCCGCAGGCCCAAACCGCTCAGCCAAAGGCCGAGCCAGGTCAGCGCGGCATTGATCAGCAGCAGTTCGAACCCGATCTGGTAGCCGCCCAGCCAGGCGGCGCTGTGCGAGGAGAGGAGGTAGCAGAGCACGGGCGAGAGCACGCAGACCGGCGGCACCCAGCGGTCTCGCACCGGCCGGCGCGTCAGGATGCCGAAGAAGAACAGGCCCAGCAGGGGGCCGTAGGTGTAGCCGGCGACGGTGTAGATGGCGTTGATCACGCTCCCGTCGCGGATGGCCTCAAAGCCCAGGATCACCAGGCCGAGCACCCCGGCGGCGCCCGCGTGTACCCGGCGGCGGGTGCGCAGCAGCCCGGCTTCGTCCTGCCGCGCGCCGGCGTGCAGGAAGTCCAGGGTGAAGGTGGTGGTCAGGGCGGTCAGCGCCGAGCCGGAACTGCTGAACGCCGAAGCCGTCAGGCCCAGCACGAAGAGCAGGCTGACCACGGGCGGCATGAAGGGCGCACCCGAGGCGTCCGTGCCGCAGGCGATCGTGGGGAAGAGATCGTCCGGCCGGGCGACCGCAAGGCCTGCGGAGCCCGCAAAACGGTAGAGCAGGACGCCCAGGGCAAGGAAGAGCAGGTTGACCGGGATGAAGGCGGCCCCATAGCTCATCATATTGCGCCGGCTCTCCCGGAGCGTCCGGCACGAGAGGTTCTTCTGCATCATGTCCTGGTCCATCCCGGTCATCGCGACGGTCGTGAACATCCCCGCGAAGAACTGCTTGAAGAAGAAGCGCTTGTCCCGCCAGTCATCCAGGAACCAGACGCGGCTGTCCGGGCTCTCCCGGATCGCGGAACACATCGAGGCGAAGTCCAGTCCCATCGCGTGCCCGATCTGCACCAGGCACAGGACCACCACGGTGAGCAGCGCGAGCGTCTGGATCATGTCCGTCCAGACCAGCGAGCGCAC
>JAFTGA010000063.1 GCA_017458145.1 Bacteroidales bacterium
GAAGAAGGCTACGAAGACGAACCGGGACAAGCTGGACAAGAAGGTAAAGGCCGTGCTCTCCGAGGCGGAGCGGCAGCTGAACATGGAACTCGGGGAAGAGAAAGAAGAGGTGATGAGCTCATCGGAGATGGCAGAGCGCACTGAGCGGATCCTGGAGAAGATGGACGAGGCTGGGGTCGGCGACAAGGCGCTCCGCAAGGCCGTCAAGTCCGTGAAGGAGGCGTCCGTGGCGAAGATGAAGGAGTACGAGGACAAGCTGGAGGTCCTCGGGGAGCGGAACAGCTACAGCAAGACCGACCACGATGCCTCGTTCATGCGCATGAAGGAGGACGCGATGAACAACGGGCAGACGAAGCCGGGCTACAACGTCCAGATCTCCACGGAAGGGCAGTTCATCACGCACTACTCCACTTCATGGAGACCCACAGACTGGGGAACGTTCATCCCGCATCTGGACACGTTCAAGGCGCGGTTCGGACGGCAGAGCCGGGAAGTCGTGGCAGACTCCGGCTATGGAAACGAAGAGAACTATGAGTACATGGAAGGGAACGGCATCGAGGGGTATGTCAAATACCCGATGTTCCATGCAGAGTTGAAGAAGGGCTACGCCGGAAATCCGTTCCTTCCCGAGCACCTGTACTATAACAAAGACGAGGACTACTTCGTCTGCCCGATGGGGCAGCACATGACCTGCATCGGGCAGAAGCGGGTGGCATCCGAGCTCGGATACGTGAGCCTGGTCAAACGATACGGTGCGCAGAACTGTTCCGGATGTCCCTTGAGGTGTCTGTGCTTCAAGGGGAAGGGGAACCGGACAATGGAGGTCAACGTCAAAAGCCGGCTCTACAGGGATCAGGCGAAGCAACGGCTGACAGGAGAGCGTGGTCTGTACCATCGCAGCATGCGTCCGATAGAACCCGAGGCCGTCTTCGGGCAGATGAAGCACGACGGAGGCTTCAAGCGCTTCCACTATCGAGGCAGACGCCTCGTCGAAGCCGAGTTCGCAACCCTGGCCATTGCCCACAACATCCGGAAGATGGCTTCGATGGCGGGTGCGCAGCGGAGGCGGCAGGCGGCAGTCGCCTCAGGAAGGCGTAGCCACCCGCGGCTCGTCAGCGGGAGGGGCCCGACGGATACAAGTTATCGCGCAGCGATGACGCAGGAGACGTTGGGAGGGATGGAGTGAGCGCAGCGAACGGAACCTTCCGGGGCGAGCTGCCGCTGCCGCGGAGCCGCACACGCCGGACAATACTAAAGAAAAGAGAGCGACCAATAATCACTTATTAGTCGCCCTCCGCCCTCTTTTCTGAATAGCGGTGCTATTTCAATTCCAATTCGACGCGGTGGCTGCCAGCTCCATAGTCTTTGGGCTCCGCCCCGTCGGGCAGGAAGACTGTCGCCGTGGCGCCTTCCGGGACCGAGAAATCCCAGATCCAGCGCTCACCCTCATATTTCCAGGAGCTCTTGATCAGACCTGCCGCGGAGGCATACGTCGCATCCAGATGTCCCAGGCGCTGGTCCGGAATCGGACGCATCACGATGTGCCGGAAGCCAGGCTGCGCCGGATCCGCGGCAATACCGGCCGCCGTTTCCCAAAGCCACTGGCATACGCAGCCGTAGGCGTAGTGGTTGAAACTGTTCATTCCTTTCGGACCCATCCCGTTCTCCAGGGTGTAACTGTTCCAGCGCTCCCAGATGGTGGTGGCGCCGTTGTCGATGGAGTAGAGCCAGCTCGGGTTCTTGCGCTGGAAGAGCAGGTCCCAGGCGATGTTGGCCATTCCGTTGTCGGTAAGCGTCTGCATCAGGATGGAGGTGCCGAGGAATCCGCTCTGCAGGCAGCCGCCGTGGTCGGTGAAGTTTGCGCGCAGGCGCGCAATCATATTATCTTTGGCTTCGTTTTCGACCAGGCCGTTCCTGAGCGCGAACAGGGCCGGGGTCTGCATCGTATTGAGGACGGGGGTCTTGAAATACCCTTTCCCGTCGAGGAACGCCTCGCGGAGATACGCCCGTGCTGCATCGGCCATCGCCTGGTAGGGGGCGGTGTCGCGGCCCGTGGCGGCGGCCATATCACGCATCATTGCGGCATCCATCGCCCAGTAACTGGCACCCAGGTAATTCCAAAAGACGACCGCATCCGGCAGCGGCATCCGGTTGCCGTTCCGGTCGCGGGTGAAGGCGCCGCCGCCGTGACTCTCCAGCGGTTCGTAGCTCAGCCAGTCCGCCCACTGATAGTTGCCGTTCTCGGCCACTAGGGCGCGGTGGTCGTATTTCGTCGCATTGACATGCTGCATGAAGCGCTCCATCGCCACCCAGTTCTCCTCGATGATGGCGGTATCGCCGAACTGCTTCCAGACCGTCCAGGGCACGATCACGCCTGCGTCGGCCCAGCCCAGGCGCATCATGTCGCCGCCATACTGCGCCGTCGGGGCTACGCCCGGGAAGCCGCCCGTGGCGCTCTGCGAGTCGCGCATGTCCCGCATCCACTTGTGGAAGAAGGCGTCCGTGTTGGCGAAGAAACTGCCGGTCTCAGCAAAGACTTGCGTGTCGGCGGTCCAACCCAGGCGTTCGTTGCGTTGCGGACAGTCCGTCGGGACGGACAGGTAGTTGGAGCGCTGCCCCCAGAGCGTGTTGGAGATCAACTTGTTGACCAGGTCGTTGCCGGTGCTGATGCGGCCTGTCTCCATCGCGGCGGAGATAGACGAGACGGGTATGGAGCGCAGCGACTGGATCCGGACTTCACCGGTGGCCGTGATGGAGGCGAAGCGATAACCGAAGAAAGTGCACTGCGGGTGGTAGGCGACATAGTCCGTGTCCGGTCCGAAGGTATATTCGAGCCGCATTCCCTCGTCCGGAATGCGCAGGTTAAGCCGGTGGACGCTACCTTCCGGTCCGTCCATGCCGCGGCTCCTGGCTCCGTTGCCGTCATTGAGCAGTTCGCCGGGGAGGCACGTCAGCGTCGTCCCTTCGTCAGCGAGGAAGACGAACGACGGCACGGCGGCAGCATTCTGGCCGAAATCGACTACAAGCGTCTGCCCGGGAGCGACGGTCAGCTCTTCTCCGGGAGCGAACTCCTTGGAGATGACGACTTTGCCGAAATCCTCCACGGAGGCGCCCTCGACGTCGCTCCAGAGATACGCGCGGACGGGAGAGAGGGCGATGTCCTCCCGGAGATAGATTTCCGCACCTTCAGACGGCAGGATCTCTCCGGTAAACTCCGTATTCACTTCCGGCCGGGAAAGGAGTTCCGGGGTCTCATATCCCTGTGCGATGCGTGCATCGTAGGTCTCGCCGTCGAAGATGGCCGCGTGCCGGACCGGACCGGCGATCCCGGCAAGCCAGTGCTCCGTGTCCGTGCCGAAACGCTGGGTGCTGCCGTCGGCGAAGGTGACTTCCAGGACGCCACGGAAAGCGCATTTGCGTCCGACCATGCCTTCGTGGCCGCCGGGCGTGACAATCTTGTCCGCCCACCATCCCGGGGTGACCTGCGCCGCCAGTACATTGTGCTCGCCGGTCCGGGTGTTGAATGCTTCCGTGATATCGTAGGTGAATGATCGTTTGGTTTTCTCATAGTGGGTGAATCCCGGCTTGAGGATTTCCTCGCCGACGGGCCTGCCGTTGATGTAGAGGTAATAGACGCCCAGTCCGCTGGTCATCCAGCGGGCGGAAGTAACCCGCTTTTCGTTGTAAAGCGTCGCGAGGAACCAGCTGGCCCCGTCTGCCGCCCGCTGGGCGCCCCGTCCCGTCACGACGGGCGCGTCGGCTGCAGAAATCCAGTCAGAAACTTCCCAGGCAGCATCTTCCAGGGCTTCCGTCCGGACGCCGGCTATGCCGCTCTGCTGCGTATTGCACGCGGGAAGAAATGCGAGCAGCGCCAGGGAGAGAATGGGGTAGAATATCGGTTTCATAAAGAAAAAGGTGATTGATTCATTTGTAAAAATACGCAAAATGCGGCAAAATGCAACCCGGTTGCAAGGAATCGTTCCCAATTTTGATGTTGGAAATAAAAACAAAATTTTGTGAGAGAGCATTTCAGCCTATCCAAGACTCCTGTTGTACCCTGGCGTACCGGCCTGCGTGAAGGCATCTTTCCGCTGGCCGGCATCCTCGGTATAACGATAGGGCTCGTGGCCGTTTTCTATCTGTTCCTGCACCTTGGTGCCAGGATGGCCCCCGTGGTCCAGCCGCATGTGGATGACGGAGAACTGGTGGACCCGAATCCGCTGCGGCTTGTCTTTGTGCTGGCGGGATTTGTCGCATCCCTGGTCTTCTTCCGGTATGCCGAACTCGCTGGAAATCAGGGCCGTATCTGGCCTGCTTTCTGGTTGGGCTATGCCGGCGGGACACTGATCTGGCAGTCGGTGGGCGAGGCCTCCTGGCATTTTGGCCTGCCCAGCGAAGACTTTTTGATTTGCTTCGTTCATCTGGAGAGTTCCGCTTCGTTGTGGCTCGTGCTGATGACGACAGCCCTGCTCGTGTATTGCGCGCATCGCCGCGCATTCGGCTGGGGCGCCTGGGTGTTCATCCTGTCGTTCGTGGGCAACTGGTTCGGACACTTCGTCCAGATCGGCACTTTTCCGCTGGTCAGCCGACTGATGGAAGAGGGGGACTGGTACGTGATTACGGGCACCGCGGTCGGCATCCCGGTCTGCCTGCTGGCCCTTTGGCTCAACTTCTTCGCCGCGCGCACGACCAAGGCCCGGCTCTGCTGCTGCCTGCTCCTCTATTTCGGCATCGGAATCATCGTGACTGGGGTGGGCGGTCTGTAGCCATAGACGAAAACGGAAAGAACCGGCTGAATATTCAAAGAATCGTTGTATCTTTGAATTGATAACCAATCTCTCCGTTAGCAATGATTCGAAAGTTTCTGCTTCTTTTTGGGCTGCTGGCAGCCGGTACCGTGCTTTCTGCACAGACCCGCAGCGGCAACCAGGTTCTCTACGCCACCCGGGACGGCGCCGTCCGTGTGCAGGTATGCAATGAACGGATGGTCCGGATAACCAAAAGTCCCACGTTTGAATTCGTCAGGGACGAGCCGTGGATGGTGATCCGCTATGATTTCGACCCCGTGGATTTCCGGCTCGAGGGGAATGGGCTGACCACGTCAGCGCTGCACTTGAGCCTGGACGGCAGCCTGGTCACCGTCAGCGACAGGTCCGGTCGGATCCTGTATCAGGAGACGGCCACGTCGGCCGGTGCGGCTCCCGGCAATGAATGTGTCCTGTGGCCGGACGAGCATTTCTTCGGTTTCGGCGAGCGGATGGACGCCCTGGACCAGCGCGGACGCCGCGTCCATCTGAATGTGGAACTGGGCAGCGGCCCCAAACCCGCCGTGGGCGGCAAGGATATCCTGCGCGCCAATTATTGTCCGGTCCCGTTCTTTATCAGCACCCGCGGTTATGCCGTTTTCTTCCATACGGCAGCCAAGACCGATTGGGACATGGGCTGGACCCGTTCCGAGCGCTATTCCTATTCCGGCGAAGGCGGTCCGCTGGATTATTATGTGATGGTCGGGGACACTCCCGGACAGATGATCCGGGACTACCAGGTCCTGACCGGGGTCAGTCCGCTGATGCCGCGTGCCGCCTTCGGCCTGCACCTGGGCTCCTACAGCGGCGGCACCTGGCATCACGAGACCGAGGCGAACGGGGAGTACAATGTGGCCCTCGCGAAGCGGATGCGCGACGAGAAGATCCCCTTCGACCTGCTTTGGCTGGACTCTACCTGGCGCTTCTTCAATACAAATTTCGGCAACGGCGGCTGCACCTTCGAGTTCCAGCAGCAGTTCACGGACCCGCAGGCAATGGTGGACGGCATTTACGCCCAGAGTGTCCAGATGTTCGGCCTGCACATCCGTTCCATCCTGGACAATGGCAAGCACAACAGCCTGCTGGATGACGCCCTGAAGGCCGGCGTGACGATCCCCGGCGCGCGCAGCAGCGGCATCATCAATTTCTTCGATCCGAAGGCCGTGGAGTGGTGGTGGAACCATGCCGTGATGCGCATCGCCAAACTGGGCGTGCAATTCGTCAAGACCGACGTCGGAAGTGCCCTTCGCTTCCAGGAAGGTTTCACTCCGCAGGGCGATTTCTCCGCGGATGAATTGCACAACCTCTTCCCGATTGCCTATGCGAAAGCTCCCTTTGAGCGCTTTGCGGATTACTATGGCCGCCGCGGCTTCGACCACACCCGCGAGGGGTATGCCGGCATCCAGCGCTATCCTTTCATCTGGGCTGGCGACTGGGGGTCGGAGTGGCAGTGGTTCGAGCCGGTAATCCGGGCCGGGCTCAACATCGGCCTGTCCGGCGTAGGCTACTGGAGCCATTGCATGGGCGGATTCGAGCAGTATTCGGACTATGATACCGACCTCTGGCTGCGCTGGTGCCAGTTCGGCATGTTCAGCCCGGTGGCGCTGCTATTCGGCATGGACCATCCGCGCTACCACGAGCCCTGGACCTACGGGAGCGTGGCGCAGCGCATCTTTACGAAGTACGACGAGATGCGCTACGAACTGATCCCGTACAACTACAGCAATGCCTGGCGGATGTACAATACCGGCCGTCCGCTGATGACCCCGCTCCTCTATGACTGGTTCAGCGACGAGCGCACCTACAGCATCTCTGACCAGTACATGTTCGGCGAGTCGATGATGATCTGCCCGGTCGTGAACAAAGGCGCCCTGAGCCGGCCTGTCTATTTCCCGGGCGGCCGCTGGGTGGACCTGTGGACCGGAGAGCGGATCGAAGGAAAGCAGTACAAGTCCTTCCTGACTCCGATCGATATCATGCCCATCTTCATCAAGGAAGGCGCCATCATCCCCAAGCAGCCTGCGATGCAATGGGTGGGGGAGAAGCCGGTGGACGTGATCACGCTGGCCGTGTTCCCTTCGGCTGCCAGCAGCTTCGACCTATATGAGGATGACGGCATTTCCGACGGCTATAAGCAGGGCGACTATGCCGTCACGCACATCGAAAGCACCCTGCAGGACGGCACCTGGCAGATGACGGTCGGTAAGCCGGCTGGAAAGTACACGCCGGAGCGGCACCGCTATGCAGTCGAACTGTGGTGGGACGCCCGGCCCGCCGAAGTCCGGGCCAACGGACAGACGCTCCCGGAGATCGCCTCCGGATCGGACGATGAGGGCTGGTATTTCGACGAAAGTCTGCGCCTGGTGCACATCCGGAGCCGTCTGAGTAATCATGACGAAGTTGTTTTCTCGGTTAAATAGCAAGTAGATATGAAAAGAATACTGGCTGCGGCGCTGCTCTGCGCCGCCCTGCTGCCCGGCGCGGCACAGGAAGGGTACCAGGCCCTCCGGTTCCGCCAGCCGCTGGCCTACCATCAATACATCATGCGCGAACTGCACCGCCAGACGGCGGAACGGGACGCCGCTTTCGCGGAAGCCGCCCGCTCCCGGGAGGCCATGCAGCAGTATGTCGAAGGCATCCGGGCCCGGATGACGGAGCTTTTCGGCGATCTCCCTGAGCGCGGACCGCTGAATGCCCGCACGGTTGCCACCGTCCAGGGTGACGGTTTCGTGGTGGAGAAGGTCATCTACCAGAGCGCCCCGGGACGCTATGTGACGGCGCACCTGTACCGGCCGGAGAAGATACGCGGTCGGATCCCGGCCTGCGTGGAGATGCCCGGGCATTCCGCTGCCGGGAAAGGAAGCGGCTCCGCCCAGGCCGTTCTGATGGCGCGCAACGGCATCGCCGTCATCCTCGTGGACCCGCTTGGGCAGGGGGAGCGGATGCAACTGATCGACGCGCAGGGGAACGACCTCACGCGCGGCGCCACCACGGAACACACGCTGCTCAATGTGCCGTATGTCCTGCTTGGAAGCAGCCTGGCAGCACAACAGGCCTACGACAACAGCCGCGCCATCGATTATCTGCTCACCCGCAAGGACGTCGATCCGCAGCGGATCGGCTGTTACGGCTTTTCCGGCGGCGGCACGATGGCCTCCTACCTGATGGCGCTGGATGATCGCATCCAGTGTGCCTGCGTCGGACTTTTCTTTTCATCGCGCCTGCGTACGCTCGAGCTGATCGGTCCTTCCGACGGCTGCCAGCAGATGCCTTTCGAAGGCAGCGCGCAGATTGAAGGCGCCGATCTGGTGCTCGCGATGGCGCCACGCCCGGTCATCATCCTGGACGGGAAATACGACTTCGTGGATCACTGGGGTGCCCTGCAGGGATTTGAAGACCTGAAGAAAGCCTACTCGGTGCTGGGAGCCCCGGAGGCCGTGTCGCAATACTATGCCGAAGACGGGCATGCGACACCGCCGGACGTGCAGCGGCATCTGATCAATTGGTTCCGCCGCTGGCTGCTCCGCGACGCATCTCCGGCCGTTGAGAGTGCTCCCTGGCGCGGCTCGGATATGCTCTGTACCTCCACCGGTCAGGTGAACCTCGAATTCCCGGATTCCCGGAGCACGATGCAGGAGGCCCTGGCCGCGATGGACGCGCTCGCGCCTGCCCGGGAAGCTTTCTGCAGCCAGCCGGCCGAGGCCGTGCAGACCGGAATCCGGCAGCTGCTGCATATCGACG
Organism: Bacteroidales bacterium; assembly: GCA_017458145.1. Classification (GTDB taxonomy): domain Bacteria; phylum Bacteroidota; class Bacteroidia; order Bacteroidales; family UBA932; genus Cryptobacteroides. The sequence goes on from JAFTGA010000063.1 coordinate 8,547, forward strand.
GCCCGCTCGCTCCCGTGCAGGCTGTCCCGTCCGGCTCACGCGAGTTGCGCGGATACACGGAAGACCGCTTCCAGCTCAACCGGCAAGGGGAGTTCCCCGTGCCGGTCGTTGTCCGCGTCCCGGAGAATGTCCGTCCCGGCTCGGCGGTGGAGATCCGCCTGTCTGATCAGGGCAAGGCCGCATTGCTGTCAGAATTCGACCGCTATGACGCCACGTCGGACGGCACCATCCTCGTGTGGGCCGACCTGCGCGGAATGGGAGAAAGCGCCGATCCGTCGGAGTATAACCTGCTGAAATACTGGAACAATGAATACCGCATCGCCGTCACGTCCCTGCACATCGGCCGCCCGCTTCCGGGGCAGCGGGTGGTGGACGTGCTGACGCTGCTGGATTTCTGCGATGCGGACGTCCGGCTGCAGGGCCGTCCGGTCCGCATCGTGGCAGATGGTTTCTGCGGCCCCGTGGCCGCCCACGCCGCCGTGCTGGATGCTCGTATCACGCGCGTGCTGCTGAGCCGCGCGCCGCGTTCCTGGCGCAGTTATCTGGAGAATCCGCTCCAATACGACATGCTGTCGGGTGTCGTGCCCGGTGCACTGAAGTGCTATGATCTGCCGGATCTGGTCCGCTTGTCCGGCGGACGGATCAGCTACGCAGACTGATGCCCGGTCAGTTCCGATCCGGACCGGATCCGGGGAGCAGAATGCTTTTGATCTGGTCGAGCATCCCCGGCACAAAGCCGACGTTCACGCCCAGCAGGAGCATGTGCAATGCCGCGTAGGGGCGCACTTCCTGCTCGAAAGCCTCCTTTTCTTCCGGAGAGGAGGCTTCTGCGTATTCTTCCACGAAGAGGTCCCAGATCCTTGCGAGCTGCTCCAGTCCCAGATGGAACAACTGCTGCGAGCGTTCTTCGTTATTGAGACGGGTCAGGAAATACCACATGGCGAGATCCAGCATCGGATGGCCGTAGCCGAAGTCACCCAGGTCGATCCAGAGTTCTTCTCCTTCAGGTGTCATGATCACATTGCTCATCTGCAGGTCGCCGTGGATGCAGGTCGTCGCGGCAGGAATGCTGTCCACGAATGCCAGGATCTTCGCCTTCTCGCTGTCCGTCAGATCCTTGCAGCGGATGACCGCTTCCCGGTGCGCGAGGGCCTTGTCTTCGAAAATGGCCGTGTCGCAGGGGGTGGCGTGCAACTGGCGGCACATCCGGGCAAAGCGGCGCGTGATCTCCTCCGTCCGCTCCGGCTCCTCGGAAATGATCCGGGAGAAGGAGCGCTTGCCGGGGATCCGCTCGAAGTCCAGCGCGGTCTTTCCGCCGTCGGCATAAAGTGTACCGACCAGCGGCGTCGGGAGTCCGAAGAGCATCACGGCGCGGGCGACGGCTTTTTCGTGCGCCACCATCTCCTGCGGGACGTTGTTGCCGTACACTTTGATCATTGCGTCGCCGTCCGCACTGTTGTAGGACTTGGACATATAGCTGGCGCCGAACTCTTCGTACTTTGTCATGTCCAGGCGTTCCGGCTTGCGGCACACGTCGATGAAAGCGGCGACGCCGCTGTCCACGAATCGCCGGACGACTTGGTCGGAGGCGTTGATAATGCTGAAACAACGGCCCGCCCGCCGTGCATTCATCAATGTCCGCAGTGCGGAAAAACGAATCTCCGGCACATCCGAGAAATCCAGAATACTGGTTCCGTCTTCCGGCATCCGCGTCAGCAGATCAGCGACCGTGCCGGCATCCAGGATACCGGTGGGGTGAATCAGGTTTTGAGACATCGTTCATTTATTTTTACAAACATACGAAATAATCAGGTTATAAGTTGTATATTTGTTCGATATATTTAACGAAGTTCAAATGCGCCAATATACCTCTGCTGCCCGTATGTCGCTTGGGAAATGGATCCTGTGTCTGATCTGCGGATTCATCCTGTTCTTCATTTTATACGCGTTTGCGCAGTTGGCGGACCTGATCCGCAATTCCTGGATTCAGATGGGTGCCAACGTGTTGACGGCGGTGCTTGGCGTTTTCCTGTATGCGGTCTGGACCAATCTGACGGAGCATCGGCCGGTGACGGAGCTGGCGCTGAAACGCGTCGGAAAGGATACGGGCCTGGGACTGCTGACCGGTGTCCTTTATTTCGCTGTCGTTGCAGGCCTGATGGCACTGGCCGGATGCTACCGCATCACCGGGGCGCATTTCAATTTCCCCGCGCAGTTGCAGGCGTTCTGCCTGTTCCTGCCCGTGGCGGTTTTTGAAGAGGTGCTGTTTCGCGGGATTGTCTTCCGGATGATCGACGACCGGTGGAATACCGTTGTGGCGCTGCTCATTTCGGCCCTGATCTTCGGTGCCATTCACCTGCCGAACCCCGGCGCTACGCTTTGGAGCGCTTTCGCGATTGCCGTGGAAGCGGGTGTCCTGCTGGCCGCCGCCTACAAATACTCCGGGACGCTTTGGCTGCCGATCGGCATCCACTGGGCCTGGAACTACGTACAGGGCAATGTGCTCGGGTTCGCCGTCTCGGGCAATCCCATGGAAGAGAAGGTCTTCTCTGCGGTGATTGCCGGTCCGGACTGGCTCACCGGCGGACTTTTCGGGGCGGAAGCTTCCGTGATTGCCGTCGTGGTCGGTCTGCTGCTGGCTTTTGTATTTTTGTATGGATCTCCGAAAGAACGGCGATGAACAAGACGGAAAAGTATATGCAGCTGCGCGCCCAGGTGGCGAGCCTGATGGAAGGAGAAAACGACACGGTAGCCAACCTGGCCAATGTCGCCGCACTCATCCATGGCACTTTTGGTTTCTGGTGGACGGGCTTCTATCTCGTCCGCGGCCGTGAACTGGTCCTGGGCCCCTTCCAGGGGCCCGTCGCCTGCACCCGCATTCCCTTCGGAAAGGGCGTGTGCGGCACCGCCTGGCAGCGGGCGGAGACCATCATCGTGCCGGACGTGGAGGCATTCCCGGGCCACATCGCCTGTAGTTCTGAATCCCGCAGCGAGATCGTCGTCCCCATCCTGCGGGACGGGGACGTGCTGGCCGTGCTGGACATTGACAGCCGCGAACTTGCCACGTTCGATGAAGAAGACGCTGCGGGGCTGGAAGCCGTCGCAGCGTCACTGGCGGAATTGTTTTAGGCATCTTCGCTTAAATCCGTGATTTCTATTGTCTTTGCGCAAAATGAATACGCGTTTATCCTTCCGCTGCGGCAGCCCGGACTTGGAGGATGTATTCTATTAGGCAAGGATCAGGTCGAGTTCCCCGAAGAGTTCCATGAAGTCTGCGGAGAGATTCCCGGCGATCTGCCGGGCGGAATCCTCATTGTGGGTGCGGTCGGTAATCTGCTGCGCGAGGGCGGCGCGGAGGTGGAGGATGTTCTCGTTCTTGCTCATAATGCCTGTCTTTTATCGTGGTTGTTCCTTTGTTTCGAATGCAAAGGTACGCCCCGGTTTTGACAGGTCTTGTCAAAGAGAAAATTTTTTCAGAAAATTTTGCGCATAGTCGCGCAGGTAATCCCGGAGCGGCTCGCCGTCCAGGATTTCGATTTCGCCTGCCAGGCCGCTGACGAAGCGCCCGACGCCCGCTACGGCGCTGATGCCCGTATCGAGAATCCATCCGCCGCCGTCGGCGGCGAGGTCGCGCTCTGCGAGGGGATATTCCTCTACGAGCAGATTCTTGGCTTTCATCGACAGGCGGAGCCGCACGCGGAACTCCTCGCGCCCGGCCATCCGGAAGACATCCATTCCCAGCCGCTCATGCTCTGCTTCCCGGATCCAGGGCTCGGCGTCCTGCACCTCCACTTCCTCCATCCGGGCAATCTTGAAAATCTTGTTCCGCCCGTCTTCCAGGTCATAGGCCCAGACATCGATAAAATTGGTCGTGAAGCCGAAAGGCTCGACGTGCCGGTCGCGGATCCAGCCGCTGTGTCCGGATTCATACCGCAGGAGCCGAACGGCCTTCTTTTCGCGCACGGCGCGCGAAAGTGCTTCGACATTGGCGGCGTTGGACCGCCTGTCGATGTAGTCGGCAATGCTGGTGCTGCTGTAAATGGCGGCGAGTTTGCGCTGCAGGCCGGCTTTGAGCGAATTGGTCGGATCCAGCCGGTCGATCAAGTGGTTGACCAGGCAAGCCTCTTCCTCTGAGAAATGGACCAGTTTGTCCAGGTCCGGGTATTTGGGGGAGAGTTTCGCCAGACGGTAAACATTGCCGTGGATCTTCTCCACGGCGAATCCGCATTGCTTGAAGGTGTCGATATATCGGTAGATCGAGCGGTAGGATGTGTCCAGCTTGCCGGCAAGTTCGTCGATGGTATATTCGACGCTACCCGACATCAGGGTCATCAGGCGCAGCACGCGCTCGATCTTGGGCTGGTCCATCTATTTGAGGCGAAGGCCGCGCTCGGCCAGCTGGACGGCCTCCACGAGGGTGTCGTCATCCTTGCCCAGGATGCAGAGGATCACCAGTGTGCCCTTCTTGAGTTCGATGCACATCATCCGCATCGGCGAATCATCCTCGGCGATGGCTTCGAACCCGTAGGCCTTCTTGCCGTTGAACGGCCACTCGATGACGGGGTCGAAGTCTTCGGGATCCTCCTCGTCGAAACCGACGGTGTCCGCATAGTTGGCAAGCGCCTGGTCCGCCGCCGTCGTGTCCTCCGGCATCGGGCCGACGTAGGCGTCGATCAGCGCTTCGTCGGTCTGTTTCTTGTCATTGGGAAGGTGGCAGGAAAGGTGGGTGATCTCCACGCCGGATTCGTCCAGATAGGTATCCAGATCGGAGACCCAGCCCTGCGGGAGCTTGATGGAAATGTCGTATGCCATAGCGTATTCTGTTGTCTTCAGCACAAATGTACGAAAATTAATTGCTATTTTTGTGTTATGCGCAAGATTTCCCTGATTGCCGCGGCCCTGCTGGCCGCCGGCTGTGCGGCGCCGACCGCACGCACCCTGCTTGTTGAACCCGATGATAGTCCGGAGACAGTCCTCGCCAAGGCCGTCCGCGTCGTTCCGACGCCGCAGCAGCTGCACGCGCTGGAGAACGGCTTCGCCGCCTTCGTCCATTTCGGGCCCAACACCTTCACGGGCGTGGAATGGGGCAACGGAAAAGAAGATCCGGCCGTGTTCGAACTGCGCGAAGCGGACACGGACCAGTGGTGCGCCATCTTCCGGGACGCCGGGATGAAGCGCGTGATCCTGACGGCCAAGCACCACGACGGCTTCGCGCTCTGGCCGAGCCGCTATACCACGCACGGCGTGGCTTCCAGCCCTTATCCGGGCGATGTCGTGAAGTCGCTTGCCGCATCCTGCCGCAAATACGGCCTCGAATTCGGCTTCTACCTCTCGCCGGCCGACCTGTATCAGATGGAGGCGCCCGACGGGCTGTATGGTAACGGCAGCGCCTCGACGCTCCGGACCATCCCGCGCGCGGTGCCGGGACGCCCGTTCGCGGACACGCGGACCTTCAGCTGCGAGGTGGATGACTACAACGAATATTTCATGAATCAGCTCTTCGAACTGCTGACCGAATACGGGCCCGTGTCGGAAGTCTGGTTCGACGGCGCACATCCCAAGCGGAAGGGCGGCCAGCAGTACAACTACCTGGCCTGGAAGGAATTGATCCGTACGCTGGCGCCTGATGCCGTGGTCTTCGGCAAGGAGGACCTGCGCTGGTGCGGCAACGAGGCGGGACAGACCCGTGAGGCGGAATGGAACGTCATCCCGTATGCTGACGATCCCGCTACGATGAATATGTTCGCCGACCTGACGGACGACGACCTCGGCAGCCGGGAGCGCCTGCTCTCGCAGAAAAAGCCCTTCTGGCTGCATTACCAACCCGCCGAGACGGACGTTTCCATCCGCGATGGCTGGTTCTGGCGCAACGATGACGAACAGTCCGTCCGCAGTGCGGACAATGTGTTCGATATCTGGGAGCGTTCCGTCGGCGGCAACAGCATCCTGCTGCTCAATGTCCCCCCGGACCGGCAGGGACGCATCTCTCCGCGCGACAGTGCCGTGCTTGCCGGCGTGGGGCACCGCATCCGGGAGACTTATGGCAATGATCTGCTCTCCGGCGCCCGCCTCAAAGTCATTCCGGGCTTGACCCGGAACCTCCCGTCCTACGAATACACCCTTCCCCTTGCCATCCGTTTCAACCGGTTCGAACTTCGTGAGAACCTGGCGGGAGGGGAGCGTGTGGAATCCTTCGCCCTGGACGTCTGGACTGACGGCTGGCAGGAACTTGCCCGCGGCACCAACATCGGCAGCCGTAGGATCCTGCGCTTTCCGGAGCAGAACGCGCTGCGCCTCCGCGTACGCATCCTTGCCGCCCGCGCCGAACCGCAGATCGCATCCGCCGCTGCCTATCTGGACTTCCGGACGGTAGACTGATGGGGCAGTCGATGTCGCGACGTCAGCTGACTTTGTTCTTGGATCCGGGCTTGTAGTTTTTCAGGAAATCTTCCAGGCGGAGTTCGCTCGGGTGGGAGCCGCGTGCGACAGGATCCATCGGCGTACCGACCGGCTCGCCGGTGAGTTCGTCGTCCGGTGGTCCGAGGATTTCGTCGATGAGGGAGAAGGTCTCCTCCAGCAGGTCCAGGGCATGCTCGGCCTGGGCGCGCTGCTCTCCGTCCCGGATCTGGGAGAGGTTCTCCCGAAGGGGGACGCGGGCATCAATCTCGCTGACGCTGCGTTCCACTTCGAGGGCCACATCCTCCACGGCATAGAGGACTTCTTTGATCTCCTGCAGGCGCTTGATGCTGTCCTGCAGGGTTTTGATGTCATCGGAATAGGATTTCTTCATAAGCGGTGGAGATTCCGGGTCAGGCCCGGAATGACGGATTTTATTCCATCAGTTTTTTGTATTTGAATCGCTTGGGCTCCGTTTCGCCGAGCCGGGCCTTGCGGTTCTCCTCATATTCGGAATAGCTGCCTTCGAAGAAATAGACCTGTCCGTCGCCTTCGAACGCGAGGATGTGCGTCGCGATGCGGTCCAGGAACCAGCGGTCGTGGCTGACGACCACGGCGCAGCCGGCGAAACCGTCGAGACCCTCTTCCAGGGCGCGGATCGTGTTGACGTCCACGTCGTTGGTCGGCTCGTCGAGCAGCAGGACATTGCCCTCGTCCTTGAGCGTCAGCGCCAGGTGCAGGCGGTTTCGCTCACCGCCGGACAGCACGCCGCAGAGCTTCTCCTGGTCGGCGCCGGAGAAGTTGAAGCGGGACACCCAGGAGCGGGCATTGATGTCACGGCCTCCCAGGCGCACCCATTCGGAGTTGCCGGCAATGGTCTCATAGACTGTCTTGTCGGGGTCGATGCTTTTGTGCTGCTGGTCCACATAGGCGATCTTGGCGGTCTCGCCGATCTCGATGGTGCCGCTGTCGGGCTGCTCGATGCCCATGATCAGGCGGAAGAGGGTGGTCTTGCCGGCGCCGTTGGGGCCGATCACGCCCACGATACCGGCCGGGGGCAGGACAAACGTCAGATGCTCGAAGAGCAACTTGTCGCCGTAGGCCTTGCTGACGTCGTGGAATTCGATGACCTTGTTGCCCAGGTGCGGGCCGTTGGGGATATAGATTTCCAGCCTCGCTTCCTTCTCTTTCGTGTCGGCGGAGGCGAGTTTCTCGTAGGCGCCCAGACGGGCTTTCTGCTTGGCCTGCCGGGCCTTGGGCGCCATCCGGACCCATTCCAACTCGCGCTCGAGGGTCTTGCGGCGCTTGCTCTCCTGCTTCTCTTCCTGTGCGAGGCGGATGCTCTTCTGCTCCAGCCAGGAGGAGTAGTTGCCCTTCCAGGGAATGCCCTCGCCGCGGTCCAGCTCGAGGATCCAGCCGGCCACGTTGTCAAGGAAGTAGCGGTCGTGCGTGACGGCGATGACCGTGCCCTTGTACTGCTGCAGATGCGCCTCCAGCCACTGGATGCTCTCGGTGTCAAGGTGGTTGGTGGGCTCGTCAAGCAGCAGCACGTCCGGGGCCTGCAGGAGCAGGCGGCACAGGGCCACGCGGCGCCGCTCGCCGCCGGACAGGGTGGCGATCTTCGCCTCGGGCGGCGGGCATTGCAGGGCGTCCATCGCGCGCTCCAGTTTACTGTCGATCTCCCAGCCGTCGTGGTGCTCGATGAGTTCGGTGAGCTCGCCCTGGCGCTCGATCAGCGCATTCATCCGGTCGTCATCCATCGGCTCGCAGAATTTCATGCCGATTTCGTTGTACTCCGCCAGCAGGTCCATGACCTCCTGGACGCCTTCCTGAACTACTTCCAGCACCGTCTTGTCCGGATCCATCTGCGGCTCCTGCTCCAGGTAGCCGACGCTGTAGCCTGGCGCCCAGACCACCTCGCCCTTGTAGGATTTCTCCACGCCGGCGATAATCTTCAGCAAGGTGGATTTGCCGGAGCCGTTCAGGCCGATGATGCCGATCTTGGCGCCGTAGAAGAAGGACAGGTAGATGTCCTTCAGGATTACCTTATTATTATGGGGAAGGACCTTGCCGACCCCGTTCATGGAGAAAATGATTTTTTCGTCTGCCATAAGTCGTTAATTGCGGGCTTTGGTAAATTTCCATCGGAAGAAGACCGCGGCACTCAGGATGATGGTCACGGCGCCGATCCAGCGGTTCCAGCCCAGTGGCAGGTTGAATCCGATCTGGTTGATGGCGATATAGGTTACGCTGACGGCCGTCATCAGGCAGGCCGGCAACAGGGTGATCAGATAGTACGCTCCCTTGCGCTCGCGGACCAGATAGACAGTGACGGTCCACAGAGTGAATACGGCAAGCGTCTGGTTGGCCCAGCCGAAATAGCGCCAGATGACGTTGAAGCCGTCTTCGTCGGCGATATTGAACCAGAGCAGCAAAGCTGCCACGCCGAAGAGGGGGATGCTGATCATGAGCCGTTTGCCGATAGGCTTCTGGTCCATTTTGAGGAAGTCGGCGATGATCAGTCGGGCGCTGCGCAGGGCCGTGTCGCCGCTCGTGATGGGCGCGGCGACCACGCCGACCAGGGCAAGCACGCTGCCGGCGATGCCGAGCCAGCTGCGGGACACTTTCGTCACCACGGTCGGTGCGGCGTCCGCAAAGGTGCCGCCAACTTCAGCGGCGCCTCCGCCAAAAAAGAAATAGGAGGACACGGCGGCCCAGATCAGGGCGACGAGCCCTTCGGTGATCATCGATCCGTAGAAGACTGGCCGGCCGAGTTTTTCGTTATTCAGGCAGCGTGCCATCAGCGGGCTTTGGGTGGCGTGGAAGCCGCTGATCGCCCCGCAGGCGATGGTCACGAAGAGATAGGGCCACATGGCCTGTCCCTTGCCGCCCCAGGTCTGCGTCCGGTTCTGCAGGCCGTCCCAGAGTTCGGGGATGTCCGGCATCTTGACAATCAGCCCGACCATCAAGGCCACGGCCATGAAAATCAGGGCGACGGCAAAGACGGGATAGATGCGTCCGATGATCTTGTCGATCGGGAGCATCGTGGCGATGATATAATAGATGAAGATGATGCCGGCCCAGATCATAAAGGCGGAAGAGCTGCCGTTCCCGGCCAGGTCTTTCAGGATTACGGCCGGGCTGTAGACGAATACGGTGCCGACCAGAGTCAGCAGCAGGATCGAGAAGCAGAGCATCACGGTCTTCGTCCGCTTGCCGAGGTACTTTCCGACCAGTTCGGGCAGTCCGGCGCCGTCATGGCGCAGGGATAGCATTCCGCTGAAATAGTCATGCACGGCTCCGCCGAAAATGCAGCCCAGAACGATCCAGAGGTAGGCGGCCGGGCCGAACTTGGCGCCCATGATGGCGCCGAAAATGGGACCGGTCCCGGCAATGTTCAGGAATTGGATCATGAATACTTTCCAGGACGGCATGGCGATGAAGTCAATGCCGTCCGCCTTGGTGACGGCGGGTGTCGGCCGTTTGGGGTCCGGACCGAAGACCCGCTCTACGAACTTGCCGTACAGCAGATATCCGAGTACCAGTGCAATAATACTGATGAAAAAAGAAACCATACTGCAAAATTATGAATTTCTACTGAAAAATTGCTATCTTTCGTCCGGCAAACCCATAACGGATACGCATGCCATTCTGGTTGAATATGTTCCTTGCTGTCGTCCTGCTCAGCGTCATCATTCTCGAAATCGCCGAGAATGGCAAGCCGATCCACACCCTGGCCTGGATTCTTGTGCTGATTTTCCTGCCGGGCATCGGACTGGTGCTCTATTTCTATTTCGGACGCGACCGCAAGAACCGCCGCATGGTGAGTGCGGAGGATCTGGACCGGCTTCAAGGCCTTTCCAGCCGGGCCTGCGCAGAGCGGATCTGCCGTGAGTTTCCGGATTCCCAGCGCAACCTGATCACTCTGTTGCATACAGCCAACCAGGCCCTTCCGGTTTCCGGCAATGATGTCCGCGTGTACACGGATTTTCCGTCGATGTACAGCGATCTTCTCGCCGACCTCGAGTCCGCGCAGCACCATATTCATTTCCAGTTCTTCAAGTTTGAAGATGACGAGACGGGACGCAGGGCCGAGGAAATCCTGGCACGCAAGGCGCAGGAAGGTGTGGAGGTGCGTCTGCAGATCGATGACCTGGCCAACCTGACCCGCCGCAAGTTCTATCGGAGGATGGGGAAAAAAGGCGTGCTCGTGGAGCCGTTTTTCCGGGTGCGCCTGCTGCTGCTCTCCAGCGATACCAATTACCGCAATCACCGTAAGAACGTTGTCATCGACGGACGGATCGGCTACACGGGCGGAATGAACATCGCCAAGCGCTACGCCACCGGCATCCTGTCCGGAATCTGGCGCGACACGCACATCCGCGTGACCGGGCCCGTGGTAGCGGAACTGCAGACCGCCTTCCTGGTCGACTGGAAGTTCTCCACCAAACAACTGCTCGACAATCCGGTATATTATCCCTCTGTGCCCGCCGAAGGAGATCTGCTGATGCAGATCGCTACCAGCGGACCGATGGGGGAGTTCCGTGTGATCATGCAGGCGATGCTGCGGATGCTCACGCAGGCACGGAACTTTATTTATATCCAGACACCCTATTTTATTCCGAACGAGCCGGTCCTATATGCCCTGCGCAACGCCGCCCTGTCCGGAGTGGATGTGCGGCTGATGCTCCCTGCCAGGGGGGATTTCTTCCTTGTCACCTGGGCTTCCCGTTCCTATATCAAGGAAATTCTGGACGCCGGCGTGAAGGTCTGCTATTATGACAAGGGGTTCATGCACGCCAAGACCATCGTCGCCGACGACGAGGTCGTATCCATCGGATCCACGAATCTGGATATCCGCAGTTTCGAACAGGATTTTGAGATCAACGCGTTCATCTATGACCGCGCCATGGCCGTGCGGATGCGCAAAATATTCGAACTGGACGAGCAGGACGGGCATTATGTCGATCCGCAGTCTTGGAAGTCCCGTCCTGCCCTTACGCGTTTCGAAGAGTCTTTTGCACGGTTGTTTTCGCCGCTTTTGTAAGGTCTTCGATATTTTGTAAAATTTTTTAACAATTTACCGGATTTATTTCTACCTTTGCGGCGGAAAATTGTTTTCAAATCAACCAATATGAAGAAGATTTATGCTATTACCCTCCTCGCCGCCTGTGCGATGATGGTGTTCTCCTGCAAGAACAACAACAAGGAGAACAATGAGGCCGCTCCTGCTGATGCGGTCGAGACCTGCTGCGAAGACTCCACCAAGTCTGAAGAGTGCACCGAGTGCGACGCCAAGGACGCTGCCGAGAATGTCACCGACGCCGCCAAGGACGCTGCTGCCCGTGCCGGTGAGGCCCTCGAGAAGCTCGAAGGCATCCAGCCTTACACTTCCGTGGAGGTCAAGCCGACTTTTAACGGTGGCGATGCTGACGCTTTCGTGAAATATGTGCAGGCCAACCTGCAGTACCCGCAGTCCGCTCTTGAGAACAACGAGTCCGGCAAGGTGACCGTCAACTTCGTGGTTGACGCCAACGGCAAGATCCAGAACGCCAAGGTTGTGAAGGGTGTCTCCGCTGCACTCGACGCCGAGGCGCTCCGCGTCATCAACAGCGCTCCGGCCTGGACCCCTGCCAAGCAGGGCGGCCAGAACGTGCCTGTGACCTATTCCATTCCTGTGACCTTCGCGATCCGCTAATCCCTCAGATCGCGAAAACACGCGAACAGGGCCTCCCCGGTGCTTGCATTCAAGGCAAGATCCTCCGGGGAGGCTCCTTTTTCCATGGTGAGGCCGCCGCACAGGTCCACGCCCAGCAGCGGACGTGAGGCACAGACCGTCTGCAGGGCCGTGCGGAGCTCATCGAGTGTCATCGTGCCCTGGTCCCAGTCCGTCCGCGCCCAGGCCGGATCCAGCACATCCAGATCAACGGACAGATACACCGGCAGGTCCGGCAGCGTGTCCAGGGCGGGGAGGTCCGCCGCTTCCTTGATCCACAGGTCTCCGCACAACATCGGAAGCCGCCGGGCCCGGGCTACCCAGCCGCCGCAGCTGATCAGCTCCTTTCCGAATGCGCCTTCCTGATCGTCGGGATGGTGGTCGAACAGGATCAATTGGAATGGCACGGAGACGCGTTCGAGCCAGAAGAGTGTCTGATAGTGGTAGTCGCCGGTACCGATTTCGTGGAATGCAGCCAGGGGTAAACCGGCGATCACGGACCGGATCCGGCCCGCACTTTCCGGCGAACAATAGCAATTTGTGCCCTCCAGGGCCGAGAAATCTGTGTTTATCCGCTGCATTCGAGGGGTAAAATTAGCGAAAATTAATTTTTTTTTCATATATTTGTCAAATCGAATAACGCTTTTATTTATTAGAATGCCTGAAGAAGGACTCTTCCCGCTGGATCCCGAAAAGATCTATTTTTCGATGGATGAGCTGACCCTTGACACGGACGAGGGCCCCAAGACTTTGCGTATGGGGGCCTGGCTCAATGTCGATCCGGTCCGGATCCATCGGATGATCGTCCGGGACAAAGTCCTGCAGGTGGACACGATGGAAGTGCTTAATCCGCTGGTCAGCAAGCTCCGCCGGGCAGATCCCGACTACTACAAGAAATTCATGGGCCTGCGGCTGGTGATCGATTATCCTGGCTACAGTTCCGGAATCCTCGCGAAGATCCCCTTCGAGAATGATCCGATCGGATTCTATAAATGGTGGCGCAAGGGCAGGCACGAAGACAAGGTCTATCTCTCGCTCGGCAACCAGGTACGCCTGTTCCAGAAGGTGTCGATGATGGATCCCAAGATGATCCTCAAGAAAGATCTCGAAATTCTCAAATAACCTTTCAGTCTATGGACAATTCCTTGAAGCAGACTTGTCTGCACGATCTCCATGTCGAGCTCGGTGCCAAGATGAGCCCGTTCGGCGGTTTCGACATGCCCATCCAGTATTCCGGCATTATCGACGAACACAACGCCGTCCGCCACGATGTCGGTGTCTTCGACGTCTCCCATATGGGCGAAATCTTTATCAGCGGTCCCGATGCGGAGACCTATGTGAACCACATTTTCACCAATGACATCCGCGGGATGGAGCCGGGCAAGATCCTCTACGGGATGATGCTCTATCCGGACGGCGGCACCGTGGATGACCTGTTGGTCTACAAGGAATCACATCCGGACCATTATCTGTTGGTGGTCAATGCCGCCAATATCGACAAGGACTACACCTGGATGATGGAGCAGGCTGCCGGATATCAGGTTGTGATCGACAACCGCTCGGAGCAGTGGGGTCAGATTGCCGTCCAGGGGCCGCAGGCTGAAAAGGCCGTCTGCGGATTGCTTGGCTTCCCGGAAGCGGCGCAGCTCTCCTTCTATACTTTCTGCGACTGCACCCGCGAGGGGCAGCGCGTGATCGTCAGCCGCACCGGCTACACCGGCGAAGACGGCTTTGAGATCTACGCTACACCGGAGCAGACCCGTGCGTATTGGAAGGCCCTGATCGCCGCCGGAGTCAAGCCGTGCGGACTGGGCAGCCGCGACACCCTCCGTTTTGAGGCGGGCCTGCCGCTCTACGGCGACGAGCTGACGGCTGAGATTTCCCCGGTGATGGCCGGCCTGGGCATGTTCTGCAAGCTCGACAAGCCGGAATTCATCGGCCGGGATGCGCTCGCGGAGCAGAAGGCGAACGGGGTGCCCCGCAAACTGATCGGCATCGAACTGGCGGACAAGGCCGTGCCGCGCGCCGGTTATCCGGTCGAACTGGAAGACGGCACGGAAGTGGGTGTCGTGACGACCGGCTATCATTCCATTTCCCTGGAGAAGAGCATCTGCTTCGCCCTGGTGGACAGCGCTAGCGCCGCTCTCGGTACGCCGCTGTGGATCCGCATCCGCAAGCGCACCTTCCCCGGCATCGTGGTCAAGAAGCGCTTCTATCAGACCAATTACAAGAAATAATCAACACAAAAAACGATAACTTTTACGATTATGAGCAAGATTGCAGAAGGACTCCTGTACAGCGAGTCTCACGAATGGGTCAAGGTCGATGGCGATGTGGCCATCATCGGCGTCTCCGATTTCGCCCAGAGCGAGATGGGGGATATCACCTATGTCGATATGCCTGACATTGACGACGATGTGACGGCCGGCGACGATTTTGGCGCCCTGGAAAGCGTCAAGACTTCCAGCGAACTGATCGCTCCCGTGTCCGGCAAGGTCGTCGCACGCAACGATGCCCTGGAGGACCAGCCTGAGCAGATCAACGAAGATGCCTATGGCGCCTGGATCATCAAGGTCGAGATGTCCGACAAGGGCGAGCTCGAGTCCCTGCTGAACGCCGCCGCCTACGCCAAGACCATCGAGTAGCCGTATGGGAGCATTCAGCTATTTTCCCCAGACCGGGGAAGATATCCGCGTGATGCTCGAAAGGATCGGCGTCGGTACGCTCGACGATCTGTACGCCGATGTCCCTGCGGATTTCATCTATAAAGGGGAGTACGACCTGCCGTCCGCAATGAGCGAGCAGCAGGTCCGTGACTTTTTCGAGGGGCTTGCCGCCAAGAACGCCCGTCTCAAGGTGTTCGTCGGCCAGGGTGCCTATGACCACTATACGCCGTCCGTGATTCCCTATATCACGTCGCGCAGCGAATTCTTGACGGCCTATACGCCCTACCAGTGCGAGATTTCGCAGGGTACGCTCCGCTACATCTTCGAGTGGCAGTCGATGATCTGCCGCCTGACCGGACTGGACTGCTCCAACGCCTCGATGTACGACGGACCGACCGCCGCGGCAGAAGCCGTGCGGATGTGCGTGGCCAGCACCAAGAAACGTAATTCCGTGATCGTCTCCGCCCGCCTTCTGCCGCACGTGATCGACACGATCCGCACCTATGCCAAGTACGCTGGCATCAACGTCGTCGTTTCCGACAAAGTCGCCGAGGACGTGGCTGAAGGAGTACTTGACCTGGCGGGAGTCATCGTGCCGTCCATCAATCGCTACGGTATCATCGAGAGTCATCTCGGCCTGGCGGACCTGGTCCACGGGAAGGGGGCACTTCTGGTTGAATACTGTGATCCGTCCGCGCTCGCCGTGGTCAAGACACCGGCCGAGTGGGGCGCAGATATCGCGGTGGGCGACGGCCAGAGCCTGGGTATTCCGCTCTGCTATGGCGGGCCGTATGTCGGGTTCATGGCGTGTACCTCCGCACTGATGCGCAAGCTCCCGGGCCGCATCGTCGGCCAGACCACGGATGCATCCGGCAAACGCTGCTACGTACTTACTTTACAGGCGCGCGAACAGCATATCCGCCGCGAGAAGGCCACTTCCAACATCTGCTCCAACGAGTCCCTGATGGCACTCTGGTGCACGGTGTACCTGTCCCTGATGGGGCCGCAGGGCATGCGCAAGCTCAACACCCTGTGCTACGAAGGATCCCATTACCTGCACGACGCCCTGCTCGCCACGGGCCGCTTCGAGCGCGTCTTCGAAGGCGAATTCCTCAAGGAGTTCTGTCTGAGGCCGCTCTGTGACGTGCGGAAGCTCCAGCAGGCACTGCTTGACGCTGGCTTCTTCGCTGCTCTCCAAACCGAGGAAGGATACGTGACCTTCTGCGTCACGGAGAAGCACAGCCGCGAGGAATTGGACTGGATCGTTGCAATCGTCAAATCAATCAAGTAGAAGGGCTGCGATATGAAATACTACGACAAACTCATCTTCGAACTCTCCAAGCCCGGAAGGACGGGGTACTCGCTGCCGGAGGTTCCGGGTCAAGCCCGGAATAACGATGTGTCGTCGTTCCAGCCGAAGAGCCGGAATCCTATCCTCTGGAGGGAATCTCCGCTGGACCTTCCGGAAGTCAGCGAGGTGGACGTGGTGCGCCACTATACCAACCTGAGCCAGATGAACTTCGGCGTGGACACGGGCTTCTATCCGCTCGGCTCCTGCACGATGAAATACAACCCCAAGATCAACGAAGAAATCGCGGGCATGCCCGCCTTCACCGGCCTGCATCCGCTCCAGCCGACCAGCACGGTCAAGGGCGCGCTGGAGGTCTATGCGGGGATGGACAAGGCGCTCGCCGCCATCACGGGGATGAAGCATTTCACCTTCCTGCCCTGCGCAGGCGCCCACGGCGAGCTCACCGGCCTGATGCTGATGCGCGAGTACCATATGAGCCGCGGCGATATGGCCCGGACCAAGGTGATCGTGCCGGACAGTGCCCATGGCACCAACCCGGCTTCGGCGGCCGTCTGCGGTCTGGACATCGTGGTCGTCAAGTCGAAGGAAGACGGTCTCGTCGATGTGGAAGCGCTCCGGCCGCTGCTCGGTCCCGACGTGGCCGGCATCATGCTGACGAATCCGAATACGCTCGGCCTGTTCGAGCGCGACATCAAGGAAATCGCGGCACTTGTGCACGCCTGCGGCGGCCTGCTGTATTATGACGGAGCCAATATGAACCCGCTCCTCGGCGTGGTCCGTCCGGGCGATATGGGATTCGACATCATGCACCTGAACCTGCATAAGACCTTCTCCACGCCGCACGGCGGAGGCGGCCCCGGCAGCGGTCCCGTCGGTGTGGCAGACAAGGTCGTCCCGTTCCTGCATATCCCGCACGTGAGCGGCTTCCATGGCAATTTCGGCATCATCCTGCGGGCCTATGCCTACATCCTGATGCTCGGCCGCGAACACATCAAGATGGCCGGCAAACTGGCCACCCTGGGCGCCAACTACATCAAGGAGTCCCTGAAGGATTGTTACAAACTGCCCATTCCGACCGTCTGCAAGCACGAATTCGTCTTCGACGGCCTGCTGGAGCCGAACGGGGTCAGTACGCTCGACGTCGCCAAGCGCCTGCTTGACTACGGCTTCCATGCACCGACAATCTATTTCCCGCTCCTGTTCCATCAAGCCATCATGATCGAGCCGACGGAGACGGAGTCGCTGGAGACGCTGGATGCGTTCATCGCCGTGATGCGCAAGATCGCCGAAGAGGCCGCGACCGATCCGGAGATGCTGCACGCCGCGCCCCACAACACGCCGATCGGCCGTCCGGACGAGACGACGGCAGCCCGGCAGCCCGTCCTGAAATATGAATAAGCGTCAGAAAGCGCTGATCATCCTGCTGATCCCCTTTCTGCTGGGATTCCTTCTCGGAATCCTGGTGGGAGGGGGATGCAGCCGGAAAGAGAAACCCCGCAAACCGAAGGCTGCCGATACGGAACTGGTCGGGCATTCGCAGCAGGAAGCTGCGGAAGAGGCTGAAGAGTCTGAACCTGCGGCGGACGATGTGGATGGAACCGGCGTGACCGAAGCGCGGGAGATCATCTACTACACCCGGGGGATGACCTATTCCAAGGTCTTCGACGACGTCAATGAGACGCATCTGGAGAAGGCCCGGGCCGTGGGCTTGAAGCAGATACCCGGGAAGCGGGACGACATCGACGCCTCGCGGCTGGTCCGTATCGAGGACAGCGACTATCTGGTCGTGGATGAGTTGCGCTATTCCGTACCGTACCTGACCGCTGCCGCGGCGAGCGAGCTGAACCACATCGCCAAGGCTTTCCACGACTCGCTGGCCCGGAAGCAATTCCCGCTCTACAAGCTGGTCGTCACGTCTGTGCTGCGCACCGAAGAAGACGTGGCGAACCTGCGCCGCAGCGGCAATCCCAATGCTTCCGACAACTCGTCGCACTGCTACGGCACCACCTTCGACATCAGCCACAGCCGCTATTTCCGCGAGACGGAGACCGATGAATTCATGCAGCCTTATGAGCTGACCAAGGTCCTGGCGGAAGTGCTGCGTGACGAGAAGGCGGCAGGACGCGTGCTTGTCAAGTATGAGAAGAAGGAGCACTGCTTCCACATCACCGCCTGCCAAAGCAAATAGCCTCGAGATGACAACGATTGATCCGGCATTCCTCCGGCCCCGGCTCAAGCGCCGTGCGGCGGACAGCAACAAGGGGGACTACGGCCACCTTCTGATCGTAGCCGGATGCCAGGCGATGCCCGGTGCCGCTGTTCTGGCTACCGGCGCTGCGCTCCGATCCGGCTGTGGACTGGTCACGCTTCACTCCACGGAGCGGGCCCTGCAGGCCGTGGTGAATCAGTTTCCGTCGGCGATGCTCTCGACGAATCCCGATTTTTGCTTCAGTCTGGTCCCCGAATGGCTGAACCGCTTTGCGGCCATCGCCGTCGGGCCCGGGCTGGGGACGGCTCCGCAGACCGTCGGCGCGATATCGCTCCTGCTGATGCGTGCCCGGGACCTGGAGATTCCGATGGTGCTGGATGCCGATGCACTCAATATTCTGGCCGCGCACCCGGAACTGCGGGAATGCATCCCGGCAGGATCCGTGCTGACGCCGCACCTCGGCGAACTGAAGCGGCTGCTCCCTTCCGTGTCGGACGCCCGGTGGGCAGAGGCCATCCGCGCTCTCTGCTGGCAGACGGGTTCCGTGCTCGTCGCCAAAGGATTTCATACGGAAATTTACTTGCCGTCGGGGGAGAGGCTCGTCAATTCGACGGGCGGCCCCGGTCTCGCGAAAGGCGGGAGCGGAGATGTGCTGACCGGGCTGGTCGGCGGGCTGCTTGCACGGGGGTACAACGCGGCGGATGCCGCTGCACTGGGCGTCTGGATCCACGGTTACGCTGGAGACCGGCTGACGGAAAGCCGGACGGAAGAGGCATTTGACAGCCGCGACCTGATCGATGCGCTCCATGATGGATTCGCCCGCCTATATGCTGATTAATACTTTTCAAATAATCTTTTCAATATGAAAACTGGTACTAAAATCCTTCTTGCCGTCACGGGGATCCTGTTGATCATCCTTGGCGTGATGTGCATTACCCGTCCGGGAGCAACGCTCCTTTCCACCGCCTGGCTCATTGGTGTCTTCACCCTGGCAAGCGGTATTTCGGAGATGATTTTCACTTTCCAGACACAGGCGTTCCTTCCCAACAGCGGAACCCGTGCCCTAAGCGCCCTGCTCGACATCTTCTTCGGCTGCTTCTTCCTGTTCAACATCCTCGGAACGGCCGTCTCCCTCCCGGTGGTCTTCACCATCTGGGTCATGATCGAAGGCATCGTCATCGCCGTCCAGAGCTTCGACTACAAGCAGGTGGGATTCCCCTACTGGTGGGCCCTTCTGTGCCTGGGTATCTGTGGCGCCATCCTCGGCTTCTTCGGCCTGAGAAACCTGGACGTCGCTGCCGGCGCCCTTTCGGCCATCATCGGCCTTGGTATCATCGCCAACGGCCTGGCATATATCCTGGCCGTAGTGGGTATCAACCGCTTCGAGAAGCAGGTGGACAACAAGAGCAAGAATATCGACGTGCAGTAAGACTGCGTGTAATTATCGTAGAAGGACGTTACCATTCTCAGGCAGCGTCCTTCTTTTACCAGTGAGACGGACGGAGCCTTCGCACAACAGATTTGTAACCCCAGCACCTGATGTAGAAATATGAAATGGAAGTTATCCGACTTTTGGAAGCAGGCCTTGAGCAGCACGCTCGGCACCATCACTGGAGCCTGTATCGGACGAGCAGTACAAGAGCGTTCGATAATGGACAGGCCAAGGCTTGGGTCAATCCAGTTTCAACCCTTCATGCACGGCATAACCGATGTATTCCGCACCTTCATTCCGGCCATTGTACCAGAGTTGCCAACGGTCGTTTTCCTCGTCGCGGAAAACACTGGGCTTATAGTAGGCCAAAGCATCGAAATAGCCTTCGGGCGGTTCAATTAAAGGATTGGAGTC
Source organism: Bacteroidales bacterium (assembly GCA_017458145.1). Lineage (GTDB taxonomy): Bacteria > Bacteroidota > Bacteroidia > Bacteroidales > UBA932 > Cryptobacteroides. The sequence goes on from JAFTGA010000063.1 coordinate 28,692, forward strand.
CAACCGCTCCCACTGCCTGATCCCATCCGGGGAAATAGCCGCACCGATACGGGCGGTGTGGATGTCCGAATAACCGATGTAGAACATGATGAACCGTCCGTCAGGAAGGCGATGCACCTCGCAGCCGCCAATCCGGTCCTGCTCCCAGTCTCCGCCTCTGACAAAGATGGGATTCAGGGGCGAACGCTTCCAGCGCAGCCCGTCTTCAGACTCGGCATAGGCGATCATATTCGGTTCATACGTCTCACCACAGGCATACCACATCCTGAACACGCCCCTTTCCTCATCATAAAGGACATACGGGTTCATCACGGAATAGCCTTCATAGTTGAACTCGGGAACCATGACGGGATCGGTAGTCACCCGCTCGAAATGTTCTCCATCGTGGGAAACAGCGTACCCGATTTTACTGTAACCCCTGGCCTGTCCGGTGTACCACATGTGATAAACCCCGTTCAGAAACAATGTGCACGATCGGTTGAGGTCGTCCTCCCAACCGCTCGACTCATCATACTCCAGAACGATCTTCGGATCAGTCCAAGACACCCCATCCTCACTCCTGGAAAGGGCGATGGCCTTTTTCGGGCGCCAGGAGAAATACATGTTGTATTTGGCCGAGCCGTCCGGGATGACGTTGACATCGAAACAGGTTCCCATCTCAGGGCCGCCCAGTACGGGCCCCTCGCCTCTCTTCAACCAACCGTTTTCATGCGTGGCGGCCGGGATAAACCCAGCGTCCGATGTACCAACCCCCGTCTTCTGCTTCGGAGAAGTAGAACAGGCAACGCACACCATCAGAATGATCGGAAAATAGTATTTCATGGATGAAATCATATGATGAATTCTACACATAAAACAAAAATACACATTATTCCGCATTGTATTCCAATGTTTTGTGAAAAATGAAGACGATTCTTCGTAAATTAGGGGCAGATTCCGGAACGAGGCCGGAAGGATAACTTTGAATGGATATAGCTATGGAATTGGAATTCCGAGAGATGAAGCGCAGCGAGATCCGCCAGGCGGCAGAACTCGCTACCCGCTCTTTCGATGATTACGAGTACTTCACGAA
>JAFTGA010000064.1 GCA_017458145.1 Bacteroidales bacterium
GAAAGGATGGTTAAATTTTTAATTTTTCACAACAATGAGAAAAGCAAAGCCTAAGAAGAGGATTCTACTTCCTGATCCTAAGTATCACGACACGCAGGTTACCCGTTTCGTGAACAACCTTATGTTGCAGGGGAAGAAGAGTATCGCGTATTCTATTTTTTACGATGCCATTGACATGGTAGGCGAGAAGATGAAAGATTCTGACAAGGCTCCTCTGGATATTTGGAGGAAGGCGCTCGAGAACGTGACCCCGCAGATCGAGGTCAAGTCCCGCCGTATCGGCGGCGCCAACTTCCAGGTGCCGACCGAGTTGCGCCCTGAGCGGAAGATTTCTCTCTCCATGAAGAATATGATCTCTTTCGCCCGCAAGCGCTCCGGCCGCACCATGGCCGAAAAGCTCTGTGCAGAAATCATCGCAGCCTACAACAACGAAGGCGGTGCCTTCAAGCGCAAAGAGGATATGCACAGGATGGCTGAGGCCAACAAGGCATTCGCCCATTTCCGCTTTTAATTGATTTTGGTTAGTTAGTCAGATGGCTAAGAGAGATTTAAAGTACACGAGGAACATCGGCATCATGGCACACATCGATGCCGGCAAGACCACCACGTCCGAGCGCATCCTGTTCTACACCGGCAAGACCCACAAGATTGGTGAGGTCCACGAAGGTGCGGCAACGATGGACTGGATGGTTCAGGAGCAGGAGCGGGGTATCACCATCACTTCTGCCGCCACCACCGCGTTCTGGCACTATGGCGGGGAGACCTATCAGATCAACCTGATCGACACTCCCGGCCACGTCGACTTTACCGTCGAGGTCGAGCGTTCCCTTCGTGTCTTGGATGGTACGATCGCGACGTTCTGCGCCGTCGGCCGCGTGCAGCCCCAATCCGAGACGGTGTGGCGCCAGGCGGACAAGTACCGTGTGCCGAAGATTGCCTATGTGAACAAAATGGACCGCGTCGGCGCCGATTTCCTCGCCTGTGTCGAGGACATCAAGACCAAGCTCGGTGCGAACGCCGTCCCCATCTGCCTCCCGATCGGGGCAGAGGAAAAGTTTGAAGGTATTGTTGACCTGATTTCCCGGAAAGCCCTTGTGTACAAGAGCGGCGAAGAGCTGGTGAACTACGAGCTCAAGGAGGTGCCTGCCGATATGCAGGATGCCGTCGCTTTCTGGAGAGACAAACTCGTCGAGGCCGCCGCAGAGTGCGACGATGCCCTGATGGACAAGTATTTCGAGGCTCCCGAATCCATCACGGAGGAGGAGCTCGTCGCTGCGCTCCGCAAGGGTACCATCGCCATGCAGATTGTTCCTGCCTGCTGCGGTTCTTCCTTTAAGAACAAGGGTGTCCAGTTCCTGCTGGACGCCGTGATGCGTTACCTCCCGTCCCCGCTGGATATCGGCGAGACGAAGGCGACGAACATGGCGAACGACCAGGAAGTGCTCCTGAAGCCCGATGCGTCCGAGCCGTTCTGCGGTCTTGTCTTCAAGATTGCGACCGACCCGTTCGTGGGGCGTCTGGCGTACATCCGCGTCTATTCCGGACATCTTGACGCCGGCACCTACGTGCTCAATTCCCGTTCCGGGAAGAAGGAACGCGTGGCGCGCCTGTACCAGATGCACTCCAACCACCAGAATCCGATCGATTTCGTGGAGTCCGGTGACATCTGTGCGGCAGTCGGCTTCAAGGATCTCCGCACGGGGGATACGATCTGCGTGGAGAACCACCGGTATTCCCTCGAGTCGATGGAGTTCCCGGATCCGGTGATCGGTATCGCCGTGGAGCCCAAGACGCAGAAGGACCTCGACAAACTTGGCATCGCGCTCGGCAAGCTTGCCGAGGAAGACCCCACCTTCACCGTCAAGTCCGACCCGGACACGGGCCAGACCGTCATCAGCGGCATGGGTGAGCTCCACCTCGACATCATTGTCGACCGCCTGCGCCGCGAGTTCGGCCTGGAGATCAACCAGGGCGCACCGCAGGTCAACTACAAAGAGGCAATCACCGCCTCCGTCCAGCACCGCGAGGTGTTCAAGAAGCAGACGGGCGGCCGTGGTAAGTTTGCAGACATCATCGTCGAGATCGGTCCCGCCGACGAAGGCGTGCAGGGCCTCCAGTTCGACAACCAGGTCAAGGGTGGCAACGTGCCGAAGGAATTCGTCCCCTGCGTACAGAAGGGCTTCGAATCCGCGATGGCCAACGGCGTCCTGGCCGGTTACGAGGTGCCTTCCCTGAAGGTCACCCTCCTGGACGGTTCCTTCCACCCGGTGGATTCCGACCAGCTCTCTTTCGAACTCGCCGCGCGGATGGCGTTCCGCCACGCGTGCCCCAAGTGCAAGCCTGTCATCCTGGAGCCCATCATGAGCCTCGAGGTCGTCACCCCGGAGGACTATATGGGCGACATCGTCGGCGACCTGAACCGTCGCCGCGGGCAGATTGCCGCGATGGACACGACGTCCAACGGAGCCCGGATCGTGAAGGCGTTCGTCCCGCTCTCCGAGCAGTTCGGTTACGTCACCGTGCTCCGCACCCTGTCTTCGGGCCGGGCCACCAGCACGATGTCGTTCGACCACTACGCCGAGGTCCCGGCCGCCATGGCCAAGGACATCATCGAGAAGAGCGGATACAAGATGCCGTCTGACGACGAATAGTATTGAATTGTAAAAAACAAATTTGATATGAGTCAAAAAATTAGAATTAAGCTCAAGTCTTTCGATCACATGCTCGTGGACAAGTCCGCGACCAAGATCGTCGAGACCGTGAAGGCTACCGGCGCGAAGGTGAATGGCCCTATTCCTCTTCCGACCAACAAGAAGATCTTCACCGTCAACCGCTCCACCTTCGTCAACAAGAAGGCCCGCGAGCAGTTTGAGCTCGACTCCTACCGCCGACTGCTCGACATCGAGGACTCCAACGCCAAGACGGTGGATGCCCTGATGAAGCTCGAGCTTCCCTCCGGCGTCGAGGTCGAGATCAAGGTCTGAGTCTGATCGGAAAGACAAGACAATGAATATGCAGGGCCACCCGCGGGTGGTCCTGCATTCGGTCCCTTAGCTCAGTTGGTCAGAGCAGCTGACTCATAATCAGCGGGTCGTCGGTTCAAGCCCGGCAGGGACCACACCAGCACTCAAATGGTAACTTTTTCGGAGCCTGTCCGCCCGCTGATCAGATCGGCTGCAGGTCCAGATAATCGATATCCGGCATCGGGCCGCGGTCGTTGCAAAGGCGGAGGCAATTCACGCCGGGCTCCAGGCGGAGCGTCAGCGTCACGTCCTGCCAGCCGGGAGCTGCCGGGACTGTCAGGGTCCGGCCTGCGCCCCCGCCGAGGGACCAATAGATGATTCTTTCCTCCGGGGAAAAGCAGCGCAGCGTCAGGCGGTATTCGCCGCCATCCTTGCTGTAGATGTCCCGCCACTGCAGGTCGTTCGTGGGCTTGTAGCCCAACTGAGTCACGGCCATCCGGCCGGAACAGGCCTCGACGGGCGTATAAGTCGCCGTTTGAAAAGCGATCGGATTATATAGCTCCTGGTAGTCGCTAAGCCAGGCCGTCTCGGCCTCGTAGCGGCGGCGCTCCGTGCGCGCTTCCGCTGTCAGGCGGAAGATGCGTGTGCCATGCGCCGGGACTTCGGCTTCCAGGTGTCCCGAAACGGGCGCGAGGTCACGAAGTTCGAAAAGGTCCCGGACCTGGACGGTCCCGGCCATTTCGATGTCTGCCAGGTCCACGCCGACAGTGCAGGGTTCGTCGGCGGGATTGTAGAACGCGACGGCGCGTGTCCGGCCGAAACGCTCCTGCAAGTCTTTGACAAGGACATAGGTATCGCCTTCGTGCGCAGCCACATACGCCTGCAGGCCCAGCGGATCCTGGTTCAGGGCGATCAATTCGCGGTTGGATATCAGCGCGAGCGTTTCCGGCCGCAGGGTCGTCAGGTCGCAGCCGATCAGCAGCGGCGAAGCCATGATGCACCAGAGTCCGAAATGGGTCCTGTCCTCTTCGGGGCTCAATGACCGGCCGACTTCAAGCATATCCATGTCATTGTAGTGTCCGCCGCCCGCATAGGCGGAAAGGTAGAGGTTTTGGGAGATGATGCTTTTGAGCGACCACCACCGGTCCGTGATGTCGTGGGAGATGCGCCAGGAGGTGGCGACATCCCGGACCCAGGTGCCCGGGAAATCCCAACGGCAGACATTCAGCCGCACGTCCGTGCGGCCGGTTGCGGCAATGGCATCCCGGATGGCCGTGTACCTTTCCTGCGGGTCCAGTGCCAGCCGGTCCGTGTTCTGCGGAGCATTTCCGCCACAGAAGTCCACCTTGATGAAATCGAAGCCCAGTTCGCGGAAAAAGAAACGGGCGTCCTGGGCGTCATGACCATAGAGGCCCACGCCGCGGGCGATCGAGTCCCGGTCGTAGTAGTTGCCGCAGGTATTGGTGCCCGCATCGCTGTAAATGCCGGCCTTGAGGCCGAGGCGGTGGATGTGGTCCACCACGGGCTTCATGCCGCCCGGGAACCGGGTCGGGTGGATCAGCAGCTGCCCGGTGGAGGCGTCGCGCCCGCCAAAATAACCGTCATCGATATTGATGTGGTCATAGCCCGCATCCTGCAGGCCGCTGGCGACCATGGCGTCCGCCTGGCGCATGATGAGGGAATCGGAAATATGGACCCGGTAGGTGTTCCAGGAACTCCACCCCATGGTCGGAAGGATCATGGCAGGTTCCTCCGGGGATTGTACGCCGGCGCGCATGCATCCGGCCAGCGCGATCACAAAAACGGTGAACAGGATTCGTTTCATGGATGCTACCGGTATTCCTCGTATTCGGGCATCGCCAGCTGCGAGAGGAAGTCCTTGAGCTTCGCTTCGTCGCGCGGACAGATCATCAGCACGTCGTCGGTGTCGATGACGATGAAATCCTCCATCCCGCGCAGGGCCAGGAGTTTGCCTTCCCGGGTGGAGTAGACGATGTTGCCGGAGCAGTCCTTGAGCAGGCGCCGGCTGGTGCGGTTGAGGGCGTTGCCGCGATCGTCGTGATAGGCCAGGTACTCGTAAAGGGATTCCCAGTTGCCGATGTCCGCCCAGCGGAAGTCGGCCGGGAAGACCCAGGCCTTGTCGGTCTTCTCCATCACGGCGTAGTCGATGGAGGTGCGGGGCATATCGGTGTAGATGTGGTCCAGGAAGGTGCGCTCCCCGTCCGTGCCGAGCACCTCCTGCCAGCCGTTCCATAGCTGGGTGATTTCCGGGGCACGCCGTTCCATCTCCTGGCGGATGGCGTCGGCCCTCCAGACGAAAATACCGGAGTTCCAGAGGAATTCGCCGGTGTCGATGAACACGCGGGCGAGGTCCGCATCGGGCTTCTCGGTGAATGTCTTGATCTTGACCGGACGGCCGTCCTCGGGCCGCGCGGCCATCTGGATATAGCCGAAATTGGGGTCCGGGCGCGTCGGGATGACGCCGAGCGTGAGCAACGCGTCGGATCCGGCGGCATAGGAGAGCGCCTCCTGCAGGGTCTTGTTGAAGGCATCGTGGCGCGCAATGGCGTGGTCGGAAGGAGTCACCACGGTGACGGCGGCCGGGTCCCGCTTCAGCAGGGAGTAGGTCGCGTAGGCGATGCAGGGTGCCGTGTTGCGGTTGTAGGGCTCCAGGAGCAGATTCCGCTCCGGGAGTTCGGGGAGATGGGCGCGGACCTGGTCGCGGTATCGATCCAGGCTGACCACGAGGATGTTCTCCTCGGGGATGACGGCTTTCATCCGGTCGTAGGTGCGTCGCAGGAACGAGCGGCCCTGGATGCTGAAATCCAGGAACTGCTTGGGCTGGTCCGTCCGGCTGATCGGCCAGAAGCGGGATCCGACCCCGCCGGCCATGATTATGCAGTAGTAGTGGTTATTAAACATACAGTGGTATAAAGGCTTTGGGATAGTACTCAATATCAAACTCCGCGCCAGTCCCGTAAAATACGACGGCCATCACGTCGAAGAAGATTTCCAGGTCGGCGGGAAGATTTTTCCTTTCGTCGGAATGCAGGAAGGCCTGCGCCGCGGCGACCAGGCGGCGCTGCTTTTCGCGCCCGACATTGCGCTGGGGTTCGGCCATCACCGGCGCTACGCGGCTCTTGACCTCCACGATGTGGAGCTCGTTGCCATAGAGGCTCACGATGTCCAGTTCGAGATGTCCGCCGCGCCAGTTGCGCTGGAGGATCCTGTGGCCCAGGCGGCTGAGGTAGCGGCTGGCTTCCTCCTCGCCTCTGCGGCCTACGGTCGGTCTGTCGGATTTCATAGTTTGACGATGGTTACGCCGGTCCCTCCGTTGCGGACGTCCTCGTCGCTGACGGAAAGCCCGGGGATGGTCCTCAGGTATTTCTGGATCTCCTCGCGCAAGACACCGGTGCCCTTGCCGTGGATGATGCGCACGGATCCGACGCCGAGCATCACGGCGTCGTCAATGTAGTGCGTGACGATGTCGAGCGCGTCGGAAAGCCGCTCGCCGCGGACATCCAGTTCGGGCTTGAAAGTGAGTTTGCGCTCGGTGATGGCGCTGTCCACCCGTTGCTGCGCAGGGCCGAAGGTCTTGCGTGCCGCTTCGCGGAATTCGTTGGAGGAGATGCGCTCCAGCCTGTCCGGCGCCATGGTGCTGGTGATGTTGCCCACGATGACGCTCACGCTCCGGCTGCTGACCTTGGAGACCTCGCCCACGAGGCCGTTCTCCTTGATGCGGACCTTCTCTCCGACCTTGAGCGGAAGGGCCTTGACCGGCTCCGCGGGTGCGGGATCGTTCCCTTTCCGGTGCTTCCTGATCTTCTCAAGCTTGCGGTCGATGTATTCGTCGCGGGCCTTTTTCTCGCGGTTTTTATGCTCTTCCAGCGCGCCCAGGAAGCCCTGCAGTTCCTGACGGGCGGCTTTCGTCTGCTCCTTGTCCGCCTGGGCCTCCCGGATGTCGCGGATGGTCTTCTCGACCTGTTTGCCGGCGCCGCGGACAATCTGCTCCGCCTCCTTGCGGGCCTCCTCCAGGATGGCTTTCTTCTGCTGCTGGATGTCTTCCAACTCTTTCTGGTAGCGCTCGGTCAGGCCTTCGAGGTGCTTGTCCGTGTGTTTGATCTTCTGGAGCTTCTCGTCCAGGGCGCGGCGGTTGCGGGCAATCTTGCGCAAGTTGCGCTCAATCCCCACGAATTCCTCGCCGGCACGCGTCTCGGCGTCCTTGACAATGCTCTCCGGCAGGCGCATCTTGCGCGCCAGTTCGAAGGCGAAGGAGTTGCCTGGCAGGCCGATTTCCAGCTGGAACATCGGTGCGATCCGGGCGGAGTCGTACAGCATCGCGCCGTTGATGACATGCGTGTCGGCCCCGGACGCATAGAGCTTGAGGTTGGTGTAGTGCGTGGTGATCACGCCCCGCACGCCGCGGCGGTCCAGTTCGGCGAGGATGGCCTCGGCGATCGCTCCGCCCGCGGCCGGTTCCGTGCCCGATCCGAACTCGTCGATCAGCACGAGCGTGTCCTCGCCCGCATCGGCAAGCAGCTCGCGCATGTCCGCAAGGAAGGAACTGTAGGTGCTCAGGTCGTCCTCGAGATTCTGGTCGTCGCCGATGCTCACGGCGATCCGCCGGAAGACCGGCAGCTCGGAGCTCTCGGAGGTGGGGATGAGCATCCCCCACTGGAACATATACTGCAGCAGGCCCACCGTCTTGAGGCAGACGGACTTGCCGCCGGCATTGGGGCCGGAGATGAGCAGGATCCGCTTCTGCGGGGTCAGCGTGACCGTGAGCGGGACGATGCTGCGTCCCTCGCGCGCGAGCGCTTTTTCCAATAAAGGATGGCGCGCCTTGCGCAGCGACAGGCCGCCGTCTTCGGAGATGACGGGCATGCCGGCCACGATGTTCAGGGCCGTCTGCGCCTTGGCCATCAGGAAATCGACCTCTCCGAGGAAGGCCGCCCCGGCTTCCAGGTCCGGCAGATACGGGCGCAGGAAGTCTGTGAATTCCTGCAGGATGCGCAGGATCTCGCGCTGCTCCTCAAAGTGCAGCTCGGCGATGTCGTTCTCCAGTTCAATGATCTCGGACGGCTCGATGAAGGCCGTCTTGCCCGATGCGGAGACATCGTAGACGAAACCCTGCACCTTGCGTTTGGCGGATGTGCCCACGGGGATGAGATACTTGCCGTCGCGGATGGTCACGTCCGCGTCGGCTTCGACCAGGCCCTCTTCCTGCGCCTTGCGCAGGATGGCGCCGGCGCGCTTGGAGATTGCGGCTTCCTTGCTGCGCAGGTCGCGCCGGATCTCGAACAGGCGGTCGGAGGCGGAGTCCTTGACGTCGCCGTATTTGTCCAGGATGTTTTCGATGCGCCGCTGTACCTCCGGGAAGGAGCGGACCGGCGCACAAAGGCGCTCGAGCTGCGGATAGATCCCGCCCTTGATGCTGCTGAAGAAATGCAGGATCCGCCGGAGGGTGTCCGTGACGGTCTTCAGCTTGCCCAGCGAGAGCACGTCGATGCAGGAGCCGTCGCGCTCGAGGGCGTGCAGGAAGGGCACGGCGTCGATATAGCCGGTGGTCGGGAAATTCTCCTCGAACATCAGGATCAGGCGCATCTCGTCGGTCAGGGCGAGGCGCCGGCGGATGATGCCCGGGTCGGTGCTGAACGCCTCTTCCGCCACGCGGGTGGCGGCGTAGTCGGTCAGGCAGCGGTCCGCAATGGCCTTGCGGATCTTGTCGAAGCCGAGCTTGCTCTCCAGTCGTGTGTCCGTCATTCCGTCTTTTCTCCGAGGAGCAGGTTCAAGGTGTTGATATTCTCTACGCGGGAGATCTGGCCGCCGCGGACGAAGGAGATGCCGCCGGTCTCTTCACTGACCACGATCACGTCCGCGTCGCACTGCTCCGCGATGCCGATGGCGGCCTTGTGGCGCATCCCGTAATGGGCGGGCAGGTCCGTGCGTTCCGTGATCGGCAGGGTGCAGCGGGCCGCGATGATGCGGTTGCCGCCGATGACCATCGCCCCGTCGTGCAGGGGGGAATTCTTGAAGAAGATATTCATGATCAGGCGCCGGCCGATCTCGGCGTCCACCACGTCTCCCGTGGAAATGATGTCCTCGAGCGAATTCTTGCGCTGGATCAGGATGAGCGCGCCCGTCCTCTGCGCGGACATCTCCCGGCACGCCTCGGCGATCTCCTGCGCGGCGCGCGTGTCCACCCGGCGTCCGGAATGCAGGGCGGGGAAAAGCTTCTGCAGGAAACTCTGCTGCTCCAGCGTCGTGCCGGCCTTGCGGCCCAGCGTGCCCAGGAAGCGGCGCACCTCGGGCTGGAAGATGACGATGAGCGCGACGGCGCCCATGTCGATCATGGTCCCGAGCAGGGAGGAGATCATCTTCATGCCCAGGGCTTCCGCGATGGTCCGCACCATGACAACCAGGATGATCGCAATGAAGATGTTGATCGCCGTGGATCCCCTTATCCACCTGAACACCAGGTAGATGATGAGGGCGACCATCAGGATGTCCAGGATGTCTACCCAGGAAAAATGCAGAAAATCCAACATCTTCGGATAATAACCCTGCAAAGGTAATAAAATAAATTAAGCGTCGGCGAAAACTTTCCCGTCTTCCAGGGTGACATGGAGTTTGGCGTACGTACAGTGGAAATCGTTTTTGAGCCGGTCCAGGTAGCGCGCACACTCCCATTTGCACATAGGCAGGTCGTGCAGCAGATAATTGCCGCAGGTCGCCGGTTGCGTGGCTGGGACCTCCTCCTGCGTGAGGATCCACTCCAGGCACGCGATGGTCAGCCGCCGCATATCCTCCACGCCGTAGCTTCCCGTCATGATGACATACATCCCGGTCAGGCAGCCCATCGGGCCGACATAGACCACATCTTCCTTGACCTCCGAATTGCGGAACCACGTCGCCATCAGATGCTCCATGCTGTGCAGGGCCGCCGGGGCCACGGCCGGCTCCTGGTTCGGCTCGGTGATCCGGATATCGAATGTCGTAAAGCCCTTGTCCTCGCGGGACACGTAAATGCCCGGCTTCAGGCGGGTATGATCAATCGTGAAACTTTGTATGACTTCCATATAAATCTCTGTGTTAAGAATCTGTTGCAAAAGTAAGAAAAACTCTCCGGATCAGAAACGAAATCTCGCCTGTTTGGGAACATGAACGTACATCTCCCCACGGCGAGGCATCCCGGGCCCGCCACAGGTGCCGCAAAACCCGCCCCGGGTGCGGGAACTTTGAAAATATTGGAAATCAAGTGTTTGTTAATTGAGAAATTAGTTGTATATTTGCAGCCCGCAAAAATGCGCGGGAACTTATAAAGTATTTATAAACAATTAATTAACAAACCAATGCCTGGATTAATTGGAAAGAAAATCGGAATGACTTCCGTTTTCGGTGCCGACGGTAAGAACATACCGTGCACCGTCATCGAGGCTGGTCCGTGCGTCGTTACGCAGATCCGTACAGTTGAGAAAGATGGATATTCCGCTGTACAGCTTGCCTATGGCGAAACCACTGAAAAGCACACCAGCGCGCCCCTGATGGGGCATTTCAAAAAGGCAGGGACTACTCCCAAGCGCAAGCTGGTCGAGTTCAAGGCCGACTTCGCGGGAGAGCTCAAGCTCGGAACCACGTTCACCGTGGCCGACGTCTTCACCGAGGATGTCGCTTTCGTGGACGTGACCGGTACCTCTAAGGGTAAGGGTTTCCAGGGCGTTGTCCACCGTCATCATTTCGCCGGCGTCGGCGGACAGACTCACGGCCAGCACAACCGCCTTCGTCACCCCGGTTCCATGGGTGCATCCTCCTGGCCTTCCCGCGTGCTCCCCGGCATGCGCATGGCCGGCCACATGGGCAGCGAGCGCGTGAAGGTCGAGAACCTGCAGGTGCTCAAGGTGCTTCCTGAGAACAATCTCATCGTTGTCAAGGGTTCCGTCCCCGGAGCCAAAGGTTCTTATGTAATTTTGGAGGCTTAGCGTTATGGAATTAGCAGTTTTGAAAATTGACGGTACCCAGTCCGGCAAGAAGGTGACGCTTGAGGAGAATGTCTTTGGCATCGAGCCGAACGACCACGCTGTCTACCTCGACGTCGTCCAGTACCTCGCCAACCAGCGTCACGGCAACGCCAAGACCAAGGATCGCAGCGAGATCGCACACAGCACCAAGAAGCTCGGCCGCCAGAAGGGCGGTGGCGGCGCACGCCACGGCTCCCTGAAAGCCAACATCTTCGTCGGCGGCGGCCGCGTCTTCGGCCCTCAGCCGCGCTTCTATCATAACAAGTTGAACAAGAAGGTCAAGGCCCTTGCCCGCAAGAGCGCGCTGACCTACAAGGCCCAGGAGAACGCCATCATCGTTCTTGAGCCGTTTGCGATGGATGCCCCCAAGACCAAGGAACTCCTCGCCATCACCTCCGCCATCAAGGCAGGTGACCGCAAGGTCCTCTACGTGCTCCCGCAGAATTCAACCAACATCTATCTTTCATCCCGCAATCTCCCGCAGGTCGACGTGATCTCCGTTGACGAGATCAACACCTACGCCATCATGAACGCCAACACCCTGGTGCTCGTGGACGGTGTGCAGGACATCCTCGCAGAGAGAAACATGCGCTAAAAGTACACGAAGATGGGAATTATCATTAAGCCAATCGTAACAGAGAAGTTGACGGATCAGGGCGAAAAGTTGAACCGTTACGGCTTTATCGTGGATCGTAAGGCCAACAAACTTCAGATCAAAGAGGCTGTCGAGAAGATGTACAACGTCTCCGTGGCCGATGTCAATACCGTGAATTATCACGGCAAGCGCAAGAGCCGCTACACCAAGGCGGGTCTGCTCCGCGGCCGGATGAATCACTTCAAGAAAGCGTACATCACCCTCGCAGGTGAGGACAAGATCGATTTCTACGCTAATATTTAAGGGAGGATCAGACAATGGCAGTTAGAAAATTCAAACCGGTTACTCCCGGTCAAAGGAACAAAGTGATCAGCACCTTCGAGGAGATCACCGCGAAGAAACCCCAGAAATCATTGATTGAGCCTCTCAAGAGCTCCGGCGGACGCAACAACACCGGTCAGATGACCGTGCGTTACATCGGTGGCGGTCACAAGAGAATGTACCGCATCATCGACTTCCGCCGCGCCAAGGATGAGTGCACCGCTACCGTCCAGACCATCGAGTATGATCCGAACCGCAGCGCCCGCATCGCCCTTGTCCAGTATGAAGACGGAGAGAAGAGATACATCATCGCTCCGAAAGGACTCAAGGTCGGCCAGGTGATCGCTTCCGGCAGCGGCGTCGCTCCGGAGGTCGGCAACTGCCTCCCTCTGAGCGAAATTCCTGTTGGTACCCTCGTACACAACATCGAGCTCCGTCCCGGCCAGGGTGCCGCCATGGCACGTTCCGCCGGCACGTTCGCGCAGCTCGCTGCCCGCGAAGGGGCCCACGCCGTGCTCCGTCTGCCATCCGGCGAGACCCGCATGGTGCTCGTGTCCTGCCGCGCTACCGTCGGTGAAGTTTCCAACGCCGACCACAATCTGGAGAGCCACGGCAAGGCCGGCCGTCGTCGCTGGCTGGGCAAGCGCCCGCACAACCGTGGTGTCGTGATGAACCCGCACGATCACCCGATGGGTGGTGGTGAAGGCCGCGCTTCCGGTGGACATCCGCGTTCCCGCAAGGGTCTCCCTGCAAAGGGCTACAAGACGCGTAATCCGAAGGCATCTTCCAACAAGTTCATCATCGAGAGAAGAAAGAAATAACAGGAATATAACTTAAGAGATTATGAGTCGTTCATTAAGAAAAGGTCCCTATATCCAGGAAGCACTGGAGAAAAGAATTCTTGCTATGAATGATGGTAGCAAGAAGAAGGAAGTGGTCAAGACCTGGTCCCGTGCCAGCATGATCTCCCCTGACTTTATCGGCCATACGATCGCTGTTCACAACGGAAACAAGTTTATTCCTGTTTACGTGACCGAGCAGATGGTTGGCCACAAGCTGGGCGAGTTCGCTCCGACCCGCAACTTCAGAGGTCATTCAGGTAACAATAAGAAGTAATCATTATGGGAAAGCGTAAAAGACTTATGGCCGAGCGCCTCAAGGAGGCGAAGAAGGTTACAGCTGTTGCCAAGCTGAATGATGCCCCCACCTCTCCCCGCAAAATGCGTCTGGTGGCCGACACCGTCCGCGGCGTCGAGGTCAACCGCGCGCTCGATCTTCTGAAATTCTCGAAGAGAGAGGCTTCCATCCGTCTGGAGAAGCTTCTGCGCAGCGCCGTGGCAAACTGGGAAGCCAAGAACCCGGAGCAGAGCAAAGAACTGGACAACGGCAACGTCTACGTCAAGACCATCATGGTCGACGAAGGCCGCACGCTGAAGCGCATCCGTCCGTGCCCGCAGGGCCGTGCCGGTCGCATCCGCAAGCGTTCCAACCACGTGACCGTCATCCTCGATGTCAAACAACCAGTGGAGAATAAGTAATATGGGACAGAAAACAAATCCTATCAGCAACAGAATCGGTATCACCCGTGGTTGGGACTCTAACTGGTGTGGTGGTAACTACGCAGAGAAGATCGCCGAGGACTACGAGATCCGCAAGTATCTGAGCAGCCGTCTCGCGAAAGCCAGCCTTAGCCGCATCGTCATCGAGCGTACCCTCAAGCTCATCACCGTCACGATCTATGCAGCCCGTCCCGGTTTCATCATCGGCAAGGGCGGCACCGAGGTGGACAAACTCAAGGAAGAGCTCAAGAAGGTCACCAAGAAGGATGTCCAGATCAATATCTTTGAGGTCAAGAGACCCGAGGTTGACGCCCACATCGTGGCCGACAGCATCGCCCGTCAGATCGAGGGCCGCGTTTCTTAC
>JAFTGA010000022.1 GCA_017458145.1 Bacteroidales bacterium
ACATCAGGAAATCATTGACCGGCATCTTCATCGGGCCGAACTCTTCGGATATCAGGCGGCAGAGCGCCAGTCCGTCCGCCCCGCCGAGCGGATGGTTGGAAGCGAAGGTATAGCGCGTGCCGTCCTTCGGGACACGCTCCAGTCCCTCCACCTCGATCTTGACGTCCATCTGCTTCAGGACGTCGTCGCAGAAAGCCGCTCCTTCAAATCCGCGCGCCATCCCGGCGTTCATCCAGTCCTGGTGGATGAAGCGCTTGAGCCAGTTCACGACGAACCGGGGGATCTTTTTGTCCGGGAACCTGGCCGCAATGATCTTGTCCAGGTCCAGGATGGCTTCTGATGAGGCTGCAGACATTTTACGGAAGGGGGCTTGGTCCCCGTAAAGATATTAATTTTCCGGCAAATACTCTGCAATCAGGTCATAGTCCTCGGCGGAAATGATCCGCACGCGGATGAAATCGCCCGTCTGCACGCCTGCAGGGACGCCCCGCACCAGGATCTCCCCGTCCACCTCCGGGCTCTCGTACTCGCTGCGGCAGACTGCCGTGCGGAGAGATTCCGGGGCAAGCCCGGAATGACGATCGCCGGCAGCCTTCGTCATTCCGGCCGGAGAGCCGGAACCTTCCGCCGGCAGGAAGGCGTCGACCAGGACCGTCAGTTCGGTGCCGACGCGGGCCTGGTTGCAGGCAAGCGAAATCTCCCGCTGCGTCTCCATCAGACGGTCCAGCCGCTCGCGCTTGACCTCCTCCGGCACGTCGTCCGGCAGGTGTTCCGCGCCCCACGTGCCTTCCTCTTCGGAGTACGTGAAAGCCCCCAGACGCTCGAAACGCGCCTCGCGGACAAAGGCGAGCAATTCCCCGAACGCCTCCTCCGTCTCGCCGGGATGCCCGACGATCATCGTCGTGCGCAGCGCCACGCCGGGCACCTCCCGGCGCAGCCGGGCAATGAGCGCGCGGGTCCAGGCGCCGTCCACATGGCGGTGCATCTTGTCCAGCACGCCGTCGGCGATATGCTGCAGCGGGATGTCCAGGTACTTGCAGACCTTGGGATTGCGGGCCATCACCGCAAGCACGTCCTCCGGGAAATCCGCCGGATAGGAGTAGTGGATGCGGATCCATTCGATGCCCGGCACGGCAGCAAGCCGCTCCAGCAGCTCCGCCAGGGCGCGGCGCCGGTACAGGTCCAGCCCGTAATAGGTCGAATCCTGGGCGATCAGGATCAGTTCGCGCACACCGCGCGCGGCCAGCGACTCCGCCTCCGCGACCAGGTCCTCCATCGGCACGGAACGGTGCGCACCGCGGATGAACGGGATGGCGCAATAGGAGCAGCGGCGGTCGCAGCCCTCGGAGATCTTCAGGTAGGCATAACCCTTCGCCTCGGCGATGCGCCGGGTGACAAACGGCCCCGGCTCCACCCCGAGATGGCGCAGGACGGGCGCCAGGTCGCGGGCGCCGAACCAGGCATCCACTTCCGGGATCTCCGCCGGCAGCTCCGCGGCATAGCGCTGCGACAGGCAGCCGAATACCACCAGCTCCCCTGCCTCGCCCCGTTTCTTGGCCTCCACGGCCTCCAGGATGGCCTCGACCGATTCCTGCTTGGCGTCTCCGATGAAGCCGCAGGTATTCAGCATCAGGACATCGACCGGCTCATCCCCGTCCACGACGGCAAAAGCATCCGATGGCAATTGCGCCAGCAGATGCTCCGTATCCACGGTGTTCTTCGAACAGCCGAGCGTGACGACCCTAAGCCTCCTGCGCCTCTGCATCGTCCGTCTGCTCTCCTTCCTTCACGAAGTCCAGCGATGCGTACTTGACGATCTGGTCATACCAGTCCACGACCTTGCGCATATGGGAGACGTAGAAGCGGTCGGCATCGTAGTTGGGGATGGCCTTCCGGAAGAGGGCCACGATTTCCTGCTCCGGCGCCTTGGAGGACGGAGCGTCGGCGTCGCCGAGCGCCGCCTTCAAGGCGAGGAACACCTCGTCAAGCTTCATCTCGCCTTCGCTGGTATAGATGGCGATGTCGGCCAGGGTGGAGATGCGGCTCGTGGCCGGGAAGACGCGTCGCTGCCCGGTCTCCAGGCTCTCGCCGATCGCGCCGCCGCGCGCCTGGGCAAGATATCGGAAAAGGCCGTGCTGGCCGGAAACGGAAAGGATTCGTGCTAAATCAGTTTGCATATCAGTTGTCGGATTTTAAAATGTAATTCTTCGATGGTGCCCCCATTCTCTACCGCGACGTCAATCCGGGCCGGATCGAACGACTGCAAGGCGTCCCGCTCGGCGGCCTTGGGATTGCGCGCCACGCGCAGCTCATACGGCGCACTGACCAGCAGGACGCGGTCGTACAGACCGTCGAACTGCGGCTTGTCCAGGGCGATGGCGGATTCCACGAACAGCAGCGGGGCCGTCTGGGCGGCCTTCCAGGCCTTCAGGTCCTCCACCACATAAGGATAGACCATCTCCTCCAGTGCGGCGAGTTTCGCCGGCTCGGCAAAGACCTCCCCGATCCGGGACCAGGGCAGGCTCAGCCGCTCTTCGATGCTGCACTTGAGCCCGGGGACGAGCGAATACAGCATCTTGGTGCGTGCATCGCACTCATAGACCGGGAATCCCAGCGCGGCGAGATACCGGCAGGCCTCGGACTTTCCGCCCCCGATGGGGCCCGTGACAAGAATGGTTCTGCGCTCCATGGCTCACTCCTTGACCAGACAGTCGAACACCTCGGGCGTGACCGTGTAATCGATCACGTTGGACGGCAGTCCGGTGCTGCGCACCACGCACCGTCCCGTGCGCGAACGCAGGAAATCATTGTAGTCGATATAGAACTCCGCGCCGGAGACCGGGTCCGAGGTGACCGGGAAAACGCAGCGGTACACGACCGTCGCCGTAGACGGCAGCACGGCCAGGCTCTGCCGCATCGGGGCGTTGCGCACGCCGACCTTGACCTCGGAGCGCAGCTCCACATAGCGCGTCACCTCCATCGAATAGATGGTCTCTTCGTGCGAGAGACGCACCCCGGACGGGGCTTCCAGGCGCACCTTGCCGTGCACGCTGCTGCGCAGGTCGTCCAGCTCCAGCGGATGGGTGAGGACATACTCCACGTTCTCCAGCCGGGCGGGCTCGCCGTAGACCAGCACCGTGTCCGGCTGCAGCGACATCGGGCTCAGCGCCATGAACTGCGGCTCATAGCTGACCGAAAGCACCGGCCGGACGGGAACCCGCTTGTAGGTCTCCTCCGGGAAAGAGAACACGAGGTCTTCGGAAATGAAGGACTCCACCGTCACCCCGTCGCCGAACAGTTCGGAGGTATAACGGTAAAGATTGGTATTCGAAATGGCATACATCTCCTCCTTCTCGTGGCGGAAATCCGAGGCGGTGAAGACCACCTGCACCGGACGCCGGTAGCGCCGGCCCAGGGCCAGGTGCCGGAAGCCCGACGCCGCGACCTGGGCCGTGGCCGTGGCTTCGGACGTGGACACGGCGGCCCGGCCCTCGATGTTGCTCCGCGCCACGACCGGCACGCTCTCAATCGCCACATAGTCCCGTGACAGATTGAGGACGAGCCAGAGCCCTGCGGAAAACAGTACGCAGAGGAGGAATTGTACCCAGTTCTTCACAGATTATTTCTTGTCGTTCTGGGCGGGCGCCTCGGCGGACATGTCCTTCTGGATGGAAGACTTGTCGACGCGGAGCTTGGTCTCGCCGTCCACCTTCACGAGGACGGTGCGCTCATCCACCTCCGCCACGGTCCCGTAGATGCCGCCGGCCGTGATCACCTTGTCACCCTTCTTGAGGGCGTTGCGCATCTCTTCCAGTTCTTTCTGCTGCTTGCGCTGCGGGCGGATCATGAAGAGCCACATGACCAGGAACATCAGCGCGAGCATCAGCAGGAAACTCCAGTTTCCGCCGACAGCCCCTTGTCCGGCGGCATTTCCCGCCGCCTGTAAAATCATTGTAGTCATATTCTTTATTCGTGTTGGTTGATCAATTTATCCAGCAGGCCGTTCACGAAACCGCTGCTTTCCGGCGTGCTGTAGAACTTGGATATCTCCACGTATTCATTGATGATGATGCGCGGGGACACCAGCGGAGCGATCCGCGCCTCCGCCATGCCGCAGGCGATCAGGCACAAATCCGTGGTACAGAGGCGGTCGCGCGTCCACTTGGGGGTAAGTTCCGCCACCTGGTTGGTGAAATCGTCGAAATGCCCGCAGGCCGTGCGCACCAGGTTCACGACGAACTTCCGGTCGCTCTCCAGCGACTCGTTGCCGGGCAGTTCGCTCTGGAACAACGGCGGCAGGCGCCAGGTTTCCCCCTGGCCCAGTTCGCGCAGCGTCCGGCAGCACCAGCCCAGGGCGTAGCCCAGGTCGTCGTTCCAGTAGATGGAGAGGTCCTCCAGGATGTCGGAGAGCTCCGTGCTGTCCTCGAGCTCCCGCTCATAGATGCGGCACCACAGGCGGGCGTCCTCCTCCAGCGAATCCTCGCCGCTGTCCAGGTAGTCCTGGAAATACTTCCGGCCGCGGATGCGCTCATAGAGGCGGCGCAGCAGGACGTCGTACTGGTCCCAGGCGAACTTCTTCTTGGTGATGATCCTGGTGAAATCGGGATCCTGCTCCAGGATCGGGGCGATGCGGTTTCCGACAAACTTGAGATTGGGATGGAGCTCCTCTTCCGTGGGGTTGAACTTGGCGCGCGCCGACTCAATCCGGGACCTGGCTTCAGCCGTCAGCGGACCCACCAGGGCGAGCAGGAAAAGATACAGGTCGCGGGTGGCTGCGCAAGAGACCTCGAGCAGGGCTTCCGCTTCCTTCGGCGTCATACTGCGCGTCAGGACGGGTTTGCCGTCCTCTCCACGCGATTCAACGTAGTTTTCTGCGTAGCTGTATACGGTCTTGAAGGCCTTGATACGGAGAATTCTTCGGTTGAGCATACTTTCAAACAAATTTGTCTGCAAAGATAGCAAGTAATCGATAAAAAATCCTATTTTTGTATGCAGATATATATTAAAAAAATCGCTATGTACAGAGACGATTACGATTCGAGGCAGTTTGACAGACGCGACGAGGAGGATGTCTATTCCAAGCCCGTCAGGGCCGGGAAACGCACCTACTTCTTCGACGTCAAGGCGACCCGGGGCCGCAAGGACTTCTACCTGACCATCACGGAGAGCAAGCGCCGCAACAACCCGGACGGCACGTTCAATTACGACAAGCACAAGATCTTCCTCTACAAGGAGGACTTCGAAAAGTTTGCCGAAGGGCTGGAAGAGGCGGTCGCCTACATCCGGGACACCTGCTTCCACGGCGAGATTCCCGAGCGCACCCCTGAAGGATTCGGCGAAGCAGACTTCGACGAGCGCTGATGGGTACGGCCATCCTGCTGAAGGACGTCACACTCCGGGACAGCCGCAAGGACGTCCTCATCGAGCGGGGCCGGATCAGCAAGATCGGCCCGGCGGGCGAAAGCGCAGCCTGGCAGCTGGCCGGGGACCTCGATATGATGGACTGCTCCGGCATGGTCGCCATCCCCGGATTCATCAATATGCATACCCACTCGCCGATGGCGCTGATGCGCGGCATCGGCGAGGATATGCATTTCCACGCCTGGCTCGACAAGATCTGGAAGGTCGAGGAGCACCTGGACCACGAGTTCGTCTACTGGGCCACCAAGGTCGCCTGCCTGGAGATGATCCGCACGGGCACGACCACCTTCAACGACCAGTATTGGTTTTTCGATTCCTCCGTCCAGGCCGCCCGCGAAATGGGCATGCGCATCGCCACGGGCTACGACGTGATCGACAAGGGCAGCCGCGAAGAAGCGGAGCGCCAGAAGGAGCAGTGCATCGGGAAGAGCGAGGCCTTCCTGCACCGGAACGACCCCGGCCACATCTACGAGCTGGCCTTCCACGCCATCTACTCCGTCAGCGAGGAGATGATCGTCTGGACCAGCGAACTCGCGGAGAAGTACGACGTCAACCTGCACATCCACCTCTGCGAGACCCGCAAGGAGGTGGAGGACTGCAAGGCCGCCCACGGCGGGCTCACCCCGGTCGAATACCTCGACCGGCTGGGCGTGCTGAACCCCCGCCTGCTGGCAGCCCACACCCTGTGGCTCTCCCCGCACGACATCGAACTGCTCGCCGCGCACGGCGTGCATTGCATCCACAACATCAATTCGAACACCAAGCTCGCCTCCGGCTATCGCTTCCTCTACAACGAGATGCGCGACGCCGGGATCAATCTCTGCCTGGGCACGGACGGCTGCGCCTCCTCCAACAACCTCGACCTGCTCGAGGCGATGAAGACCGCCGCCATTTTCCAGAAGGCCTGGCGGGACGACCCGTCGGCCCTGCCGCTGGGCGAACTGATGGACATGGCCACGGTCAACGGCGCCAAGGCCCTGCGCTTCGATGCAGGACGGCTCGAAGAAAGCGCCGTAGCCGACCTGCTCCTGATCGACACCGACAACACATTCTTCCTCTCCCCCGGCCCGTTCCTGGCGAACCTGGTCTATTCCGCCCACTCCGACTGCATCGACTCCGTCATCTGCGACGGCCGTTTCCTGATGCGGCACCGGGAGATTGCAGGCGAACGGGAGATCCTCGCCGAGGCCCGCAAGGTCCTCGCAAAAATCGCATAACACTTAACACCAGAGAATCATGGACAACAGAATCCGCACTTATCAGATAGCAGCAGACTATATCCGCCAGCAGACCGGCGGACACACGCCGGAAGTGGGCATCGTGCTCGGCAGCGGCTTGGGCCGCCTCGCGGACCGGATCGAGGACGCCGTCGTGATCCCCTACAAGGGCATCCCCGGCTTCCCCGTGTCCACCGCCGTGGGCCACAAAGGCAATTTCATCGTCGGCCGGCTCGGCGGCAAGGAAGTGATCGCGATGCAGGGCCGTTTCCACTACTATGAGGGCTATCCGATGGACCTGGTGACCATCGGCATCCGGACAATGTCCGTCCTCGGGACGAAGTCCCTGTTCGTCTCCAATGCCGCCGGGGCGGCGAATCCGGACTACCGCGTCGGGGACCTGGTCATCATTCGCGACCACATCAGTTTCTTCCCCAATCCGCTGATCGGTCCCAACCTCGACGAGATGGGCCCCCGCTTCCCGGACATGACCTGCGCCTATGATCCCGAGCTGCAGGACCTGGCCGAGGCCTGCGCCGCACAGATGGGCATCGGGCTCCGGAAAGGCGTCTATTGCGGCAGCACCGGCCCGACCTATGAGACGCCCGCCGAAGTGCGTTTCTACCGCACCGTCGGCGCCGACCTGCTCGGGATGTCCACGGTCCCGGAGGTGATCGTGGCGCGGCACTGCGGGATGCGGGTGTTCGGTATGTCCGTCGTAACGAACTGCGCCAATTTCGACAACGTCACCGGCAATGCCAACGACGGCGACGACGTCGTCAAGCAGGCCGACGCCGCCGCCGAGCGGATGACCTCCCTCTTCGCCAAGATGATTTCCGCACTGTAGTTCTATCGCCAGCCTGCCGCCAAAGAGCTACAGCGCGGAGTCGAGGAATTCGATGAAGCCGGGGATGCTGAGGTTGTAGGGCCGGGGACCGGCGAGGCGATTGCCGTCGCCGTCCAGCAGGAAGTAGTTCGGCTGCGCATTCACGCCGAAATCGTGCAGGGCGATGTAGGAATTGACGCGTCCCACGTCCTTGAGCTTCACGCCGCGCTCATTGGTCACCCACTTCTCCTCGGGAAGCTTCGCCTTGTCATCGACGTGCAGCGCCACGATCACGAAATCCTCGCGCAACCGGCGCAGCACCTCGGGATCCGACCACACGCGCGCCTCCATCTCCCGGCAGTTCACGCAGCCGTAGCCCGTGAAGTCCAGGAACACCGGCTTGCCCGCAGCCTTCGCCGCCGCCAGGCCGTCCTCCAGATTGTCCCAGGCACGAAGGCCGTGGGCGACGGTGATATTCCCGGAGATTCCAGCGTCCGCCGGAATGACTCCGGACGCACCCTGATCATCATTCCGGGCACCGCCCGGAACCTCCGACAACACGAAATCCTGCGTCTCCAGGGGCGGGAGATACCCGGACAGGGCCTTGAGCGGCGCACCCCACATCCCCGGGATTAGATAGACCACAAAGGCGAACACGGCGATGGCCAGCGCAAGCCGGGGCACCCCGATGTACTCCAGGGGCGAATCGTTCTTGAAGCGGATCTTGCCGAGCAGATACAGGCCCAGCAGGAAGAAGACGGCAATCCAGATTGCGAGATAGACCTCGCGGTCCAGCAGGTGCCAGTGGTAGGTCTGGTCGGCCGTGCTGAGGAATTTCAGGCCCAGGGCGATCTCGATGAAGCCGAGCACCACCTTGACGGAATTCAGCCAGCCGCCGCTCTTGGGCAGCTTCTTGATCAGCGCCGGGAACAGGGCGAGGATGGTGAACGGCAGGGCGAAGGCGACGCTGAAGGCCAGCATCGTGGCCATCGGGGTCCAGAATTCGCCCTGGGTGCTCTTGATCAGGACCGTGCCGACAATCGGGCCGGTGCAGCTGAAACTGACCAGCACGAGAGTAAGCGCCAGGAAAAAGATGCCGCCCAGGCCCTTCCGGTCGCTGTTCTTGTCAGCATCGTTGGTCCACTTGGACGGGAGCGTGATCTCGAAAGCACCGAAGAAACTCGCGGCGAAAGCCATGAAGACCAGGAAGAAGACGAGGTTCGGCAGCCAGTGGGTCGACAGCCAGTTGAAGATGTCGGCCGTGACGCCGCTGCCGCCGATCACCCACGTGATTCCGATAATGACGCTGATCGGAACCGTGTAGAGCAGGACGATGAACAGGCCGTAGAGCATGGCCTTGAGGCGGCCCTGGCGGGGCGTCCCGCTGCCTTTCATGAAGAAGGACACCGTCATCGGGACCATCGGGAACACGCACGGAGTCAGCAGCATCGCGAATCCCCAGAGGATCGCTTCCAGGATCAGCGCCCAGAGGCCTCCGGCATTTCCCGGCTGCGGATCTGCGGCTTGTCCGGATGGACTGTCGACCCTGGAAACCGTAGCCACCCTCGGCTCCGTAAGAGGGAGGGGCCCGCCGCCAACGGCGGTGGGAGGGGCCTCACGAAGTGAGGCGTTTCCAGGGTCGAGCAGTCCTCCGGCAGCAGATCCGGCAGCCGCAATATATTCCTCGAAATCCCAGTCGACGGGGAGATAGCAGGCCTCGCCCTCGCAGGGCATATACGTGACCGTGCCGGTCACGTGGTCGATCCCCTTGTCGAGATCGCCCGTCAGCACCAGTTGGTTCGTGCCGTCCGACGCCTGCCGCACCTCGGACTTCCAATGGATCTCCGGGGTGAGCTGCAGAAGGAGGACAAGCGAAAGGATCAGTCGGGACAGCATACGGCGGCTTTATTTTGCGATGGCAACGGAACGCGTCTCGCGGATCACGGTGATCTTCACCTGGCCCGGATACGTCATCTCGTCCTGGATCCGCTGCGCGATGTCCGTGGACAGGCGGGCGGCCTGCTCGTCGGAGACCTCCTCGGCCCCCACGATCACACGGAGCTCGCGTCCGGCCTGGATCGCGTAGCTCTTCGTCACGCCCGGATAGGACTTGGCGAGGTCTTCCATGCCTTTCAGCCGCTTGATGTAGGACTCGATCACTTCGCGGCGGGCTCCCGGACGGGCGCCGGAGATCGCATCACCGACCATGACGATCGGGGAGATGATGGAGGTCATTTCAGCTTCCTCGTGGTGGGAACCGATGGCGTTGCAGCTTTCGGGACGTTCCTTGTACTGCTCCGCGAGTTTCATGCCCAGCAGGGCGTGCGGCAGTTCGGGATCCTCTTCGGAGACCTTTCCGATATCATGGAGCAGACCGGCACGCTTGGCC
>JAFTGA010000023.1 GCA_017458145.1 Bacteroidales bacterium
CCACCTGATGATCTTCCCGGCCGGAAGCTGCTCCCGGCGGATCGACGGCAAGGTGCAGGACCGGCCCTGGAAAAAGACCTTCGTGACCAAGAGCGTGGAGACGGGCCGCAGCGTGGTGCCGGTGCGCTTCGTGGGGCAGAACTCCCCGCGCTTCTATTTTGTCGACTGGCTCTTCTGCAAGTTGCTGAAGATCAAGTTCAATGTCTCGATGCTCTTCCTGCCGGACGAGTTTTATCGCGCGCAGCACAAGACCTTCCGGATCATCCTCGGGGAGCCGATCCGTCCGGAAGTCTTCGATGCCTCCCGCAAGCCCGCGGAGTGGGCGGCGTGGGTGCGTGACAAAGTGTACCAATTATAACTGAGATACAAGGATGGAAAAAATAATCGATCCCGTCAGCGTGGACCTGCTCCTTGCGGAGCTGACTCCGGACAAGAAAATCTGCGGCACCAACAAGGCCGGCAACGAGGTTTATGTCGTCGACTGCCTGGACGCCCCCAACGTGGTCCGGGAGATCGGCCGCCTGCGCGAGATTGCCTTCCGCGACGGCGGCGGCGGGACGGGCAAGGCCCTGGACCTGGACGAATTCGACTTGACGGAGGACCGTCCGTACAAACAGCTCCTCGTCTGGGATCCGGACGCGAAGGCCATCGTGGGCGGCTACCGCTATATCCTCGGGCCGGATGTGAAGATCCAGGAGGACGGACAGCCGCACATCACCTCCGCCCATATGTTCTTCTATTCGGAGCGCTTCATCCGGGAGTACCTGCCGCATACGATGGAGCTCGGCCGCTCCTTTGTCGCACCCGAATACCAGAGTTCGAAGGCCGGAGCCAAGGGAATCTTCGTCCTGGACAACCTCTGGGACGGTATCCTGGCCGTGATCCTCCAGTATCCGGGCATTCTGTATCTCCTCGGCAAAATGACCATCTATCCGACCTACGACAAGTCCTGCCGGGAGCTGATCCAGCATTTCCTGTGGAAGCATTTCCCCGATCCGGACGAACTGGCGCGGCCCAGGCAGCCGGTGGATCTGGAGGTGGACGGCCGCTTGCTGGATCTGATCCTGCGCGACGGGGACACCAAGGCCGACTACCGCAACCTCAAGGATGCCATCCGCCGGCTGGGACGCAACATCCCGCCGCTGGTCAATTCCTATATGAATTTGTCTCCGACGATGAAGATGTTCGGGACCGGGATCAACGACGAGTTCTTCGGCGCCTACGATACCGGGATCATGGTCTGTGTCGACGAGATCTATGAGGACAAGCAGGAACGGCACAGACTGCCGTATTTCAGGCACTTGGCGCAGAGCATCCGCCTGCGCTTCCCGAATCTGCGGCAGGAGGTCGACGAACTGGCCGAAAAACTCGCCGAGATCTGGGGCAACCGGCGCGCACGGCAGTCCGATTCCTTCCTGGACAGGCAGAAAGTGCAGGTGGCCGATGCGGAGAAGCTGTTGCGCCGGAAGGCGCAGCGTCACAAGAATAAAAAAGAAAAGGTGGAGCCGTAAGCCGGTTTCTGTTCACGGATTTTCTGCCATTTATCTTCGCAACCTACCCCTTGGCATCGGACGGGCCGTCCTCATCTGCCAGTATATTTGGTCTTGCAGGTCCCGGTGCCGTACCCGCACGGCATCGCTGACGTGCGTCGTGGGCTCTTGCCCCGCGTTTTCACCCTTGCCATATTGCTATGGCGGTTATTTTCTGTTACGGCTTCCGTAAGGTTACCCCTACCTGCGCTTTCCGCAGCGGGATGCCCTGTCCTGTCCGGACTTTCCTCCCTTTCGGGCGGCAGATCGCCCCACCTTATTATCAATTCGCGGCAAAGTTAACTACTTTCGTGACAAAAAGCAACGCCAGGCAATGATGACCTTTGTGTTTGTTCTTCGTAACATATTGATAAAAAGATACTTATTTGCATAAATTGCCGAAAAATCAGGCTGTTGTGAAAAACACCGGGACTATTCGACTGCAAGCGGGGCGAGCGTGACGGGACCGAGCAGGCCCGAGTCGCGCAGCGGCCAGCGAGCGGCGGTGAAGCTGCCTTCGGGCCCGCGGCTGACCGGCAGGCGCGGCTGGATGTTGGCGTTGTAGAAGATCTTCCACGGTTCGCCCTTGCGGTCCATTTCCGCGATGCGGTTCGATGCCAGGTTGGAGACTTTCACGACAAGCTGTCCGCCGCGGGCGGCCTGTTCCTGGGTGAGACGGACCGTGAAGGGCGCCTCGAACAGGGTGCCCAGGCACTCGCCGTCCAGCCAGACGCTGGCGCTCTCGCGCACGTCGCCCAGGTCGATCTCCCAGGCGTCCGCCGTGGCAGAGACCGGGGCGAGGGTGGTGGTGTACTCCGCCGTGCCGGCGAAAGCTTCATACGCCTTGCCGTAGAGCGTCCAGGAACCCAGGCGGCTGACGGTGCGCGCGGCAGGCAGCGAGGGCCCCCCTTCGGTGAAGCGGACGGTCCAGTCGGCCGTGAGAGCCTGTGCCTCGCCGCTGCGCTCATAGAAGGGGAAGGCTTCGCCTGAATAGGAGCCGGCGAAGGTCTCGAGCAGCAGGGACTGGTCGGGATCGAGGCGGAGCCGGACTTCGGCCTTGCCGTCGGCTGCCTGGCGCACGCGGCCGAAGCCGCAGCGGCCGTCCATCGGATCGTAGATCCCGATGCTCCCGGCCACGGCGTCTACCGGCACCCAGGCGCTGACCGTCCCGGGCGTCGGGTTTTTGACGAAGTAGTAGCGGCCGCCGTCGGGCTTGACGCGGCTGATGCACTGCAGGCCCTGGTCATACATCTTCTCGCGGCTGATGCCGGCAGCGGCGAGCATCGCGTCCAGGTCGGAAGAGACGCAGATGCGTCCCCGGCCGACACGGGCGCTGCGGATGCCGTCCTGCTGCGTGAAATGCAGCGACTCCTTGAGCCGGGCAAGGCGGGCGCGGTTCTGCTCCAGATTGCCCAGGCCCGGGACATCCGCGGGCAGCGCATTTTCGACCAGGACCGTGGCTCCGTCTTCCGCCAGGGCCAGCAGCCGCTCGAACGTGGCGAGATACATCTTTTCGCACTCCGGCACGATGATGGTCTGGTAGCGGTTGCCGCCCGGAGTGACCAGCTCGCCGCGTTCCGTGCGGATGTTCTCCCGGATCATTTTGTCCGTGATGTAGTCCCAGGTGTAGCCCTTGTTGTAGAGGTACTCGGCGGACTTGCCGATAGCGCTCTGCGCGGGCGTGTTCTGGTTCATATGGAAGAGCAGCGGCTCCCGGCCGCGCTCGGAGAGCAGGTCGGTGGCGTCGAAGAAGAGCAGGACGTCGCTGTCCGGACGGCCTGCCTGCAGGAAGCTCTGGCACCGCGCGACATAGGCGTTGAAGGCGCCGAAGTCCTTCCAGAAAGGATTGGTCGGCTGGAAGTGGACGGCGGCATAGAAGAGCCAGCCGGGCCAGGGGGCGTCGTCGGGGGAAAGGCAGGTGCCGTGGTAGAAGATATGGTTCACGCCGGACAGGAAATACGTGTCCACGGAGGTCTTGACGTCGCCCAGCGTGGCGTGGAAGTGTTCGTTCAGCCAGGTGCAGGCCTCGGCGGAGGTGAGCGGCTTGTCGGTCACGTGGGCGGCCGAGGAGGCGGTCTTCATCCCGATGATGCTGCGCCCTTCCGTCTCCGGGACGTCACTCACGCCGTACAGGTCCATGATATTGGCGGGGGAGCCGTGGGCCTGGTTGCGGATGCCCTTGCCCTGCCGGGCGGCCCACTGCTGCCAGAGCACGGAATACTTCTCGCGCAGCAGTTCGCCGATGGTCTCGCGGTAGTCGAACACCACGCGGTCCTGGATGTCCTTCTCGCCGGCCGCACCGAGCAGCTCGGCCATGTGCGGCCGGAGGTCGTAGCCGCGCCGCGCCTGGAATTCCTCGAAGAATTCCGGCGTCCAGTCGGAATTGCCGCGGGCGTCGTCCACCTCGTAGGAGTCGTTGAAATAGTAGCGGATCTTGCTGACGTCGTAGTCCTGGAAGGCCTCGTCGAACTTCGTGAGATAGCGCTCGATGGCAGGGCCGGAGAAGTGGTCGATCACGTCGCCCTCGCCGCCGGGACCGGCCCGCTCCACGAGCTTGCCGTGCCAGCCCAGGAAGAGTGCGCACACGGTCCAGTCGCCCTGCGGCGCGGTCCAGTCGAGCGTGCCGTCACCCTGCACGCGGCCGGTCAGGTCTTCGTAGGCGCCGTCCGGGCCGTGGGCCGTGACCGCGATCAGCGGCAGGTCCTGCGGATAGCGCACCTGCTCATAGGCGTGCTGCTGGAGTTGGTCGTTCGTGGCGATGGGATAGCTCATCTTGTCGATGCTGTCGGGCGTGCCGATGGTGCGGACCATCGCTTCTTCCGTATATCGGATCTTCTCCGGGACGCGCTGCCCGCCCGGGACCCGGAACGTCTTCGCGGCCAGGTATCGGCAGGCGTAGTCCGGGGTGACCCACGGACCGCCGAACGGCCAGCCGGAGGCGTTGGCCAGGTCGATGCCCAGGCCGCGTCGGTCGGCTTGTTCGAGGGTATAGGAGAAAAGGTCCATCCACGCGGGGGAGAGGTAGTCCAGGAATTGCTCCTCATAGCCCCTGGCGCCATAGATGGTGGTCACTTCCATGCCGCCGAGCCCGGCGTCGGCATACTGGCCGAGCATCGTGTCTATATCGGACTTGCCGACGGCGCTGGCAGGCCACCACCATCGGGTCCAGGGCTTGGTCTGGCGGGTGATTTCCGGCCAGCCGAGCTGTCCGGTCTCGGGGACGGACGGTTTGTCGGTACGGCAGGCGGCGAGGGTGAAAAGCGCTGTGCAGGCAAGCAGTGCCTTGAAGAGGGTGTTCCGGGTCATAGATTGCTGATAATTGGTTGTTCTCACAAAGATAACGCAAATCCCTAAAAAATGCATAAATTTGTCGCTATGAAAAAGGTATTCCGGATCTTTTTGCCGCTGCTGCTCGGACTGCTCTGTCTGGGCTGCGAGGCGCGCGTGAAGCAGTACAAGATCGAAGTCGTGAAGGAGTATCCCCACGATACGGGGGCGTATACCCAGGGGCTTTTCTTCCACGAAGGACGCTTTTATGAGAGTACCGGCCAGTTCGGGGAGTCGTCTTTCCGGGAGGTGGAGCTCGAGACCGGTAAGGTGCTGCGCAAGATGAATTTCCAGCAGAAATACTTCGGCGAGGGCTCCGTCATGCTGGACGGCAAGCTCTTTATCCTGACCTGGCTGAACAAGGTGGCCTTTGTCTATGATGCCGCCACGCTGGAGTACCGGCAGACCTATTCCTATCCCCGCGAGGGCTGGGGGCTGACCACCGACGGCCGCTCCCTGATCGCCTCCGACGGCTCTTCGCGGCTGTATTTCCTGAATACGGAATTCCAGCAGGAGCGGACGGTCAGCGTGACGATGGACGGACGGCCCGTGCGCTATCTCAATGAACTGGAATACATCGACGGCAAGGTCTGGGCGAATGTCTATACCACGGACCTCATCGTCATCATCAATCCGGAGAGCGGCGTGGTGGAGGGCAGCGTGGACTGCTCCGGCCTGCTGCCGCGTACGCTGCGTTCTGCCGACACCGACGTGTTCAACGGCATCGCCCGGGACCCCGCCACCGGCAAAATCTACCTGACCGGCAAATACTGGCCGCGCCTCTACGAGGTCCGGCTCGTCCCCGCGAAATAGTCCCGCAGTTAATACGCCCTCCCGGAGCCCCCGGTTATTAGTGTGCAATGGTCTTTGTCGTCCGGCGTGGATGCCGATTTGCGTCCATTTGAGATTGACGTCATCGTGGCGGGTGCCGCAGACGGTCCATCGTTTGGACCTTCTGCGGCATCTTGTGTTTCCCGGAATCCGGAGTTAAGCGGGGAGCTGCCCTTTTAGGGGACACTGCAGCCGGAAGATATGACCTCCGGCGGCTACAGACCGGGCGCTGCGGGGGGCTCCGGAAAAGGACCCTCCTCGCGCCCGACTGTTGCCCGTACTATCACCCAAAATGTCCAAGTGACCAAATGCTCGGAGCGTAGCGACCGGGGGAGTCCGAGGGGAACGCCCCTCGGTCATAGTGAAACGGAGGCGGCCTTTTGTTGTCCGCCAGGACGACAAAAGGCCGCTGTCGCAGCGGCCTTTTACGGTTAGTTAGTAGTGTATTACCTTATAGAAGGTTAATTATTGTTGGTTAGAAGTCTCCGGTACAGAACCGAAGTAGAGTTGTTTCATTTCTGAGTGCAAAGATACGCACATTTTTTAATATTGCAATCTTTTTCCAAAAAAATTTCAAAAAAAGGTAGAAAAATTTCCCCTTGTTATTAAATTTTTTTATTAATTAATTCCGGGCGCAACTGCCTCGTGCGTTCCAAGGCCTGCTCATCTTGCCATTGCTCAATGAGTTTCGGGTTGCCGCTCAACAGGACGTCCGGGACTTTCCAACCGTTGAACTCCGCCGGGCGGGTATAGACGGGCGGGGAGAGCAGTCCGTCCTGGAAACTGTCCGACAGGGCGGAGGTCTCGTCGGTCAGCGCGCCGGGGATCAGCCGGACGATGGAATCGGCGAGCAGGGCGGCCGGAATCTCCCCGCCGCTGACCACATAGTCGCCCACGGAGATCTCCCGGGTGACAAGGTGTTCGCGGATGCGGTGGTCGATGCCTTTGTAGTGGCCGCAGAGCAGGATGAGGTTCTCCTTCAGGGAGAGTTCGTTGGAGATGGCCTGCGTGAGCCGCTCGCCGTCTGGGGAGAGGTAGATGATCTCGTCGTAGATACGCTCGGCGGACAGCTCCCGGATCATCTCCCAGACGGGTTCGATCCGCATCACCATCCCGGCGTCGCCGCCGTAGCTGTAGTCATCGACATTCCGGCGCGGGCCGATGCCGTATTTGCGCAGATTGTGCACCCGGATCTCCACCAGGCCCTTTTTGATGGCGCGTCCCACGATGGAGTGGGAGAGAGGGCTCTCCAGCAGTTCCGGCACGACGGTAAGGATATCAATTCGCATAGACGATCAAGTTTTGTTCTGCAAAATTACCCTTTTTATTTTATTTTATTATATTTGTAAGTTATAACTAATCGATAACTCTGATATTATGAGCGAAAACATCAATCCTGAAGAGGTCCAGAAGGTCCTTTCAGATGTAGAAGGCCAGGTGGACACCGTCTCCGCGGAGAATCTTGCAGCAGAACCCGCAGCCGTCGAGGCTGCTCCCGCCCCTGAAGAGGAAGCGGCACCCGCCGTCTCCGAAGCGGCTCCCGCCTCAGCGGAGGAAGCACCCGTCGAAAAGGCGGACAGTTTTGCGGACAAGACCCTCGCGGAACTATCCGATTTGTTCGTACAACTCAAGGACAGCGCAGAGCGCATGACCCGTTCGAAGGAGGCTGAAGCCATCAAGTCGGCCTTCTACAAGCTCCTGAGCAAGCTTAAGGGCGAGAGCGGCGTGTCCGAAGACGGCGAGTCCAGCCAGAGCAATCCTTTCGAAGCCGTGGAGCAGAATTTCAAGGCGCTGTATGCCGACTACAAGAAGGAGCGCGCCGAATTCAACAAGCAGCAGGACGCGCAGCGTGAGGAGAATCTGGCCAAGAAGCAGGCCATCATCGAGGAGCTCAAGGCCATTGTCGAAGGCCAGGAGGATGTCAGCGCCCAGTTCCCGGCGTTCCGCGAACTCCAGAACCGCTGGAGGGAAGCGGGCCCCGTGCCTGCCACGGCTTTCCGGGACCTCAACGATACCTACCAGTTCTATGTGGAGAAGTTCTACGACATGGTCAAGATCAACCGCGACCTGCGCGACCTGGACTTCCGCAAGAACCTCGAAGCGAAGGAAGCCTTCTGCGATGCCGCCGAGAAGCTTGCCGAGAACGAGAACGTCGTGAACGCCTTCCACGAGCTGCAGAAACTGCATGAGCAGTGGAAGGAGTACGGCCCCGTGGCCAAGGAGAAGCGCGAGGATATCTGGAACCGCTTCAAGGCCGCCACGGCCGTGATCAACAAGAAATACCAGGCCCACTTCGAAGGGCTCAAGGAGCAGCAGGTGGACAACCTCGCCAAGAAGACCGCGCTATGCGAGCGCGTCGAGGAGATCGCGGCCCGCGAGATCACATCTTCCGGCGAGTGGAACACCCTTTCCAAGGAGATCGAGGAGATCCAGGCCGCCTGGCGCCGCATCGGCTACGCCACCAAGAAGGACAACCAGAAGGTCTACGACCGTTTCCGCGCCGCCTGCGACGCCTTCTTCAACCGCAAGCGCGAGTTCTATTCCGGGATCAAGGACAGCATGAATGAGAACCTGGAGAAGAAACTCTCCCTGATCGGGCAGGCTGAGGCCCTCAAAGGCAGCACCGACTGGAAGAAGGCCACCGACCAGTTCATCGCCCTGCAGAAGCAGTGGAAGGAGATCGGCGCCGTCCCGCGCAAGAAGTCCGAGGCCCTGTGGAAGAAGTTCCGCGCCGCCTGCGACGAGTTCTTCGCGGCGCGCGACGCCAATGCCGGCGGCGAGAACGATTTCTACGGCAACCTGAAAGCCAAGCGCAAGGTGATCGAGGACGTGCAGGCGTACGAGGCCGTCGAAGATGCCTCCGCCAATGAAGAGGCGATGCGCGGCTTTGCCGAGCGCTGGGCCGCCATCGGCCACGTCCCCTTCAAGGAAAAGGATGCCGTCAACAAGGCCTGGCGCGATGCGATGCAGGACAAGTTCCCCGGCTTCAGCGCCCGCGAGCAGCGCGGCGGCGCCGCCCAGGCCCGCGGCGGCCGTGCCCCGCGCAGCCCCAAGGACCTCCTGATCGAGAAATACAACAAACTCCAGCAGAACATCACCACCTACGAGAACAATATCGGTTTCTTCTCCGCGTCCAAGAACAGCGAACCGCTGATCCGCCAGATGGAGGAGCGAATCGAGGAAGCCAAGGCCGAGTTGAAGGAATTGGAGGCGCAGATCAGAAAGGCTGAGGAGGGCGAGGCGTAATGGATAAGAATTCGATCATCGGCTTCATCCTCATCGCCGCGATCTTCATCGGCTTCTCCGTTTTCCAGTCCAGCCAGTCGCGCAAGCAGGCCGAACTGCAGGCGCAGCTGGATTCCGTGGCCCGTGCGGAAGCGCTCCGGCAGCAGATGGCCGAGGCGGAACGTATCGCCGCGCTGCCGGACTCCCTGAAGGACCTGCCTCCCATGCCGCAGCAGGCCGTTTACAAGGATTCCTCCCTGGAGGCGGCTTCCCGTGTGCAGGAGCAGATCGTCACGCTGGAGAACAGCAAGCTCAAGGTCCAGTTCACGACCCGGGGCGCGCAGCCCTATGCCGTGCAGGTCAAGGACTACCGGAACTACGACAGCACGGACCTGTATATCTTCAGGCCCGGCGGGGCGGAGTATTCGCTGAGCATCTATGCCGGCGAGGCCATCCGCACGAAGGATTTCGCTTTCGAGATTGCCGGGCGGACCGACAGCACCGTGGTGATGCGCCTGCCCTTCGCGGGCGGGGGCTACATCGAGCAGAAATACACCCTCCACGCCGACAGCTACCGTGTGGACAACCTCCTGTCGTTCGTGGAGATGCAGAACGTCATCCCGCGCAATGTCAGCATGTTCGATCTGGATTTCCGCGTCGACGTGCCCCGGATGGAGAAGGGCTACAAGAACGAGTCGCAGTACTCCAAGCTGGATTACTATTTCGAGGGCGACAAGAAGCCCGTCGAGATCGGCCGGGGCCGCAACGGCTCCCGCCGCGTGGACTCGAAGCTGAGCTGGTTCGCCTTCCAGCAGCAGTTCTTCTCCGCCATCCTGCGCGCGCCGCAGCAGTTTGCCTCCGGCGAGCTCTCCGTGGCCTTCCAGCCGCAGGATGATCCGGAGCGCAGGCTGATGGTCTGTGACGCCCAGATGCGCGCCGACCTGCCCGCCGGCGGCAACGGCAGCATCCCCTTCGAGTTCTACTTCGGGCCCAACCACTACCGGACCCTCAAGGACATGGGCCACAAGTTCGAGAAGATCATTCCGCTGGGCGGCTGGCTCGTGGGCTGGTTCACCAAGTACGCCATCATCCCGATGTTCAACTTCTTCCACCGCTTCATCGACAGCTTCGGCCTGATCATCCTGCTGATGACCCTCGTCATCAAGCTCGTGGTCTTCCCGCTGACATACAAGTCCTTCGCCTCTTCCGCGAAGATGAGCGCGCTGAAGCCGGAGATCGAGAAGATCAACGCCAAGTACCCGCACACGGACAACCAGCAGGAGATGCTGAAGAAGCAGCAGGCCACGATGGACCTCTACAAGCGGGCCGGCGTGAGCCCGGTGGGCGGCTGCCTGCCGACCCTGCTCACCTTCCCGATCCTGTGGGCGATGTTCCGTTTCTTCCCGGCGTCCATCGAGCTGCGCCAGCAGTCCTTCCTGTGGTGCCATGACCTGTCGGCCTACGACTCCATCGTGGACTTCGGCACCCGCGTGCCGCTGATCGGCGACCACATCTCGCTGTTCGCCGTGCTGATGGCCGTGACGATGTGGCTCTACTCCAAGATGACCATGTCCAATCAGCCGACGGCCGCGAACGACCCCAACGCCGCTTCGATGCGTTTCATGAGCGTGTGGATGATGCCAATCATGATGTTCTTCATCTGCAACAACTTGTCCGCCGCCCTGAGCTACTACTACCTGCTCTCCCAGCTGATCTCCATCATCCAGACCTGGGTGATCCGCAAGTCCATCGACAAGGACGCCATCCTCGAGAAGGTGCGCGCCTCCGCGGGCAAGCCGCAGCCGAAGAGCAAGTGGCAGCAGCGCCTCGAGGAAGCGCAAAAGCTCCAGGAGCAGCAGATGCGCCAGCAGCAAAAGAAGCGCAAATAAATGATACAGGAAAATATCATAGCAATCAGACAGGAACTGCCACCGGAAGTGAAGCTGGTGGCAGTTTCCAAATTCCACCCGGTCGAAGCCATCCGGGAGGCGTATGCCGCCGGGCAGCGCTGCTTCGGCGAGAACCGCCCGCAGGAGTTCGCGAAGAAGGTCGAGGCCCTTGCGGACCTCGACCTGCAATGGCACTTCATCGGCCACCTGCAGACCAACAAGCTCAAGCTCGTCCTTCCGTACGCCCATCTCGTGCAGTCCGTGGACAGCCTGCATCTGCTGGACGCAATTCAGGACTGGGGCAAGGCCAACAATCAGGTCATCAGCATCCTGCTGGAACTGCATATCGGAGCGGAACAGACCAAGACCGGCTTCAAGGAGGAGGAGATCCTGGACATCCTCTTCCGCGCCGACAAATACAGGAACATCCGCTTCTGCGGCCTGATGGGGATGGCCTCGCACACGGACTGCGAGGAGGACGTCCGCGCCGATTTCGCGCGCATCGCCGACTTCAAGGCCTACCTGACCGACCTTTTCCCGGAGCTCACGGATTTCCGCGAGCTCTCCATCGGGATGTCCGGCGACTGGCGCATCGCGCTCGACTACGGCGCTACCATCGTCCGTATCGGCACCGCGATTTTCGGAGAAAGACAATACTGAATATGAGAATACTGATAACGAACGACGATGGCATCGACGCCAAGGGCCTGCAGGCGCTGGTCCGGGTGCTGCGCCGCTACGGCGACCTGACCATCGTGGCGCCGAAGCGGGCGCAGAGCGGGATGTCGATGGCCGTGACGATGGGCTACAGGCCCATTGCCGTGAAGCATCTGGAGCAGAAGCCCGGCGAAGACTGGTGGTACCTGGACGGCACCCCCGCTAGCTGCATCAAATACGGCATCGACAACGTCCTTTTCCCGGAACGCCCGGACCTGGTGGTCAGCGGCGTGAACCACGGGAGCAATGCCGCCACGGCCTCCATCTACTCCGGCACCATCGGGGCCGCGATGGAGGGAGCGGTGAACCGGCTGCCCGCCATCGGCGTGAGCCTGGACACCTTCAGCGCCGACGCCGATTTCTCCTGCGTCGAGACGCTGCTGCCGGGGATCCTGGACAAGCTCCTCCCGCAGCTGGACGGTCGTTTCGGCCTTTTCTACAACATCAACTTCCCGGACCGGCCGGCGGATCGCATCCACGGCATCCGCGTCGCCCGGATGGGCCACGGCCACTGGGAACGGGAGTACCAGCCCTACGGCGAATTCCTCTCGGCGCGCGGCCACGTCCCCTCTGAGGAGGACTGCCGCTACCTCGCTGCGCTGGAGCCGGACGAGGAACTCGTGGTGATGGCGGGCGACTTCACGGACAACGGGGACAACCCTGCCGACGCCGATCACATCCTGCTGCAGCAGGGCTACGTGACCATCACGCCGGAGAACATCGACAATACGGACCTCCACGAAATCGAACGCCTATGCGCTATTATCTGATAGCCGGGGAAGCCTCCGGCGACCTGCACGGCAGCAACCTCGTCCGGGGCCTGCTCGCCGAAGATCCCGCGGCGCAGATCCGCTGCCGGGGCGGCGAAATGATGCAGGCGGCGGGTGCGGAACTGGTCTGGCATTACAGGGAAGGCGCCGTGATGGGCGTGACGGACGTGCTCGGGAGCGCAGGCAAGCTCCTGCGCAATCTGAGCGCCTGCAAAGCCGATATCGCCGCCTGGCAGCCCGATGTGGTGGTCCTGATCGACTATCCCGGGTTCAATATGAAAATCGCGAAGTGGTGCCACGGGCGCGGCATCCGCGTCTTCTATTATATCGCGCCGAAAACCTGGGCCTCGCGTGCGGGCCGCAACCGCAAGCTGAAGGCTTGGGTGGACCGGCTCTTCATTGTCTTTCCCTTTGAGATTCCGTACTTTACGCAACAGGGGATCCCGTTTGTCTACAAGGGTAACCCGCTGCTGGACGCCGTGGACACGCACACGTATGCGCGGCCCGTTGAAGGCCGCTACGTCGCCTTGCTGGCCGGCTCGCGGAAGGCGGAGATCTCCCGGATGATGCCCGTCTGCATGCAGGTGGCGGACCGCCTGGCGGTGCTGCCCGGCTGGGAGGGCGTGCGCTTCGTCGTGGCCGGGGCTCCGGCCCGCAGCGAGGCGGACTATGCCCCGTACATCGCCGGACGCCCGAACGTGGACCTCTTTTTCGGGCGGACCTACGACATCTTGAAATTCGCCTGCGCGGCCGTGATCAACTCCGGCACCGCTTCGCTGGAAGCGGCGCTCATCGGCACGCCCCAGGTGGTCTGCTGGAGCACCACGCCGTTGTCGATCTGGATCATGCGCCACATCCTGCGCATCCAGGACCACATCAAATTCATCTCCCTGGGCAATCTCTGCCTGGACCGGCTGGCGTTCCGCGAACTCATCCAGGAGGATTTCACGGCGGAGGCCGTGACCGCCGAGCTGCGGCGCCTGGTTGAGGACGGTCCCTACCGGGAGCGGATGCTCGCGGACTATGCCGACATCCGGCAGTCGCTGGGCGGAAGCGGGGCCTCCCGCGCCGTGGCCCGGGCCATGATCGAAGAACTTAACAAACAATAGAACAATATGGTAGCACTCGTCACAGGCGCTTCGCGCGGTATCGGAAAAGTCATTGCAATGGAACTCGCCTCACTCGGCTACGACCTTGCGCTCGTGGCCCGGGACGGCGCCGCGCTCGCGGAGGTGATCGCCTCGCTCCCGGAGGCTTGCGGCAACGCCGTCGCCATCCCGGCGGACCTCGCGCTGGAGGATGCTTACGAGAGCGTCGTCGGAGAGTGCGTCGCGCAGCTGGGCGGGCTGGACGTACTCGTCAATTGCGCCGGGCTCTCGCAGGCGGGCCCCTTCGAGGAGGTCAGCCCGGAGCAGTGGGACCGCATCTTCGCGGTCAACGCCAAGGCTCCCTTCTTCCTGTGCAAGGCGGCATTGCCGTATCTCAAGAAATCCGAAAAACCGATCGTCATCAACATCGCTTCGGTGGTAGGCTTCAAGGGCTACATCCACCAGAGCGTCTATGCCTCCTCCAAGCACGCCCTGACGGGCTTTACCAAGGTCTTCGCCAAGGAAGTCCAGCCCTTCGGCATCCGGGTGCACCTGATCAGCCCTGGCGGTGTGGCCACGGAAATGGTCACCCAGATGCGTCCCGACATCAAGCCCGACGAACTCATCCAGCCCGAGGAGATCGCGGAGATCGTCCGCTTCCTCGTCACCAGGAAAGGGCAGGGGACCATCGACCAGTTCTATATCCGCCGCTACACGGGACTGGCTTTCGACTGATTTGGAATAAACTAAATTTTTCTTATCTTTGTTGGACAGGAATTTCCGCTTGTGGAGTTCTTGTTCTGCCCGTTTGGTGTTTGTGCCTTCCCGGAGTGGCCTCTGACGGTCTGCGACCTGGAATGAATGGAACCGTGCCGGGAAAGACCTATTGCTGATTATCAGGTAGTTATGAATTAACCTTCGGAGTTTTTGCCGAAAGATAAAATGTAAATCATTGATTATCAATATGACGATGAAAAAGAACCTGATTCTCGCGGCAGCGCTGCTGATGGCCCTCGCCGCTTGCGGCCCGAAGGGAGGGCCGGATGTGATCCGCTGGGACGATTTGCAGCAAGTGGCGGTGCCAGAGTCCGGGCTGCCTTGCTTTTCTTCGGTGGAGCAGGTCCTGCTGGATCCGGAGCCGAACGAGTATGCGATGGCCTACCCCGAAAAGGTGGTCTTGTCCGGGGAAAAGATCTATCTGATGGGTGGCAACGGGCCGAATGCCAATGCTGTCGTGGAATACGGCCATGACGGGATGCCGGTACGCCCGATCGGCAAACGCGGCCGCGGCCCGGGCGAGTATCCCCGGGTCACGGATTTCTCCGTAGACGGATCCGGCGATTGCTGGCTGCTGGACGGGGGCACCCTGACGGTGTATCACTACAATGCGGACGGTGCTCTGGTGAACAAGTTGATACAGCCGGGATTGGAGAAAGAGAATCCGGTCGTGGAGGAAGCCGTCCTGTTTGAGAAACTGGCCAATCTCCCTTCCGGAGAACTGCTGGTCGGGACCGCCCTGTGGGACGAATCCGCGTGGAAGGATTTCCGGACCGTCATCTGCGATACGCTGATCCATGTCCGCAAGGGACAAGTGGAGGATCCGCACACGCTGGATGACAACTTCGCCTTTGACAGCAAGGGCATCTGTGCCACGGGGTCGGGATTCCAGTACCTGGTCCCGATGGAGGACAAGGTGCATGTCTTCGACCGCTCCGGAGAATACTTGCGCTCGGTCACATTCGATTTCGGAGCCAAAGCCGTCTCCGACGAATTCCGGAAGCAGGTCGAGCCGCACTTTGATGAGCTGAAAGACCATACGTTCCTCTCCAGTGCGGCCTATGTAGATGCGCAATGGGCCATGGGTGCGCTCCAGGCCAGCACGACCGAGGGGTACACGACATTCATTGCCGACCTTCACCAGGGGAACTGGTATTCCGTCTTTGCTTCCCTGGGATACTTCTACGGCGTCTGGGACGGCCGTGCCGTATGGCTCCGCGACACCGACGCGGGCTGGGTCCTGACGCTCGGCACGTTGAAATAACTAATTATTTCTTATCTTTGTCCCGATGAACCTCCTGCTCTACATACTCAAGGTGGCGACGCTGCTGGCGCTAGCTCAGACCGGCTACCGGTTGCTGCTCGCGCGCGAGACCTTCCACCGCTTCAACCGCTGCCTGCTTGCGGGGGCGGCGGTGCTCTGCTGGGTGCTGCCTGCGTGTGTGCTGACGCTGCACCGCACGGTGGGGGTGGAGCGGGTGGAGGAGGCAGCGGCGGCCCTCCCGGGCATGGTGCAGGCGCCGTTGGAGGTCCTTCCGGCGGCGGATCCCGTCTGGCCCCGGATCGTCCTGGCGCTGTATGCCGCCGGGGCCGCGGTCGTGCTGCTTCGCTGGCTGGCCGGTGCCGTGCAGATGCTCCTGATCCTGCGCTCCGGCGAGCAGGTCCGCCTGCCGGACGGCACCCGCGTGGTGGTCTCCGACCGCATCCGGGAGCCCATGAGCTGGCTGCACCGCATCGTGCTGCCGCGAGCGGACTGGGAGCGGGGCTGCCCCGAAATTATCGCCCACGAGCGGGCGCACATCCGCGGGGGACACGCGGAAGAGGATTTCCTGCTGGAAATGCTGACCGCCGCACAGTGGTTCAACCCCTGGATGTGGGCGCTGCGCCGTGACCTGCGCACCCTCCACGAATACGAAGCCGACGCCGCCGTGCTGGCGGAAGGCTACGCGCGCAGCGCCTACCAGCTGTCGCTGATCGGCCGGGCCGCCGCGGCACGTGGCCTGCAGGTCGGCGCGCCCTATGGCGGGGAACCCCTCCGGCAGCGCATCGGGATGATGCTGCGCGGCCGCTCAGCGGGCATCCGGATGTTCCGGGCACTGTATCTGCTGCCGCTGGTGGCCTGCACCCTGCTGGCGAACGCCCGTACGCAGACGGACTTCTACTACACCGCACCGGCGGCTTCGTCTGCTCCCGCCGAAGCTGGAGGTGCGCCGGCGGTGCCCTGTACCGAGCTGGACGTCCTCCCGAAGTGCGAATACTATTCTGCGGGCAACCTGACCGCCGTGGCGAAAGAGATGGTCCTGCGCTCTTATGCGATGCACGAACTGGATGACCTGGAGGGGTTGGTGCCGGTGCAGGTGATTATTTCCGCCTCCGGCCAGATCACTTCGCCGCAGATTCTGACGGACCGCCTGCGCGAGGATCAGGCTGCGGCCATCCATAAACTGGTCATCGGCTACGGCCGCTGGACGCCGGCCATCAAGGACGGTCGTACCGTGGCCGCAGAACTGGTCCTGCCCCTTGATTTCGGGTGGAGGTAGGCGATGGGACGCGGGCTTCGGATCTCCTTGATTCTCTGCATTCTGGCGGCAGGCTGCCGGCCCGGGCTGCCCGCTGTCGTGGACTTTCCGCACTACGCTTTCCGCAATTCCACCGCGCTGGAGCTGATGCGCGTCGAGCGCACGGACACGGCGACCGTCTTCTCGATGCGTGCCTACTACATCCCGGGTTGGTGGATCACCATTGATACAACGACCTGCCTGTATGCCGACGGACGGCGCTACCCGCTCCACGCCGCCTCCGGGATCGTCCCCGGGACGCACGAATACATCCGCGAAGCGCAGCTCCCCGGCGAAGGCTGGCGAGACTTCAAGCTCTGCTTCGATCCGCTGCCCCGCGCGGCGGAGCACTGTGATTTCCTCGAAGGGGAGTCCACAGGCGGCTTCCATTTCTACGGCATCGACCTGACCGGACGGCCGATCCGGCTCGCTGCCGGTCCTCCGGACGGGATGGCGGCGCCTGCGCGGCTGCCGGAAGCCTGCCGGGAAGCGGACGTCACGACGGTCCGGATCCACATCCCGGTCACGCAGCCGGCCCTTCCGATTCTTTGCGTTGCCCGGACAGAGGGCCGGCGTCCCGGGATGACCGCTTATGCTTCCGCGTACTTCGATGATGACGGCGTGGCGACCCTTCAGTTCCGCCAGCGCCAGACGGCACGCACGTGCATCGTGCTGGGCGACAACGCCGTGTCAGCCTCCATCTGGACCCTGCCCGGCGAGACGGCGGAGCTCTACTGGGTCCCGGACCGCCGGGAACTCACCGTGAGCCGCTTTTCCCTGCGGGAAGACCTGGCCCCCGTGCTGCGCTACGAGGGCGCGTATGCAGCCGTAAATGATGTGTGCGGACATCTGCCGCACTACCGGCTGGATCCGGATCGTCCGGATTTCGCGCCCGGGGTGCAAACCGGGGCGGAATATGCCGCCTGCGTGCGCCGGCGCTATGCGGAAGAACGCGCCCGGCTGGACGCCGATGCCTCGCTGACGCCCCTGCAGCGCGACCTCTCGGAGGTGCAGCTCAAGGGAGACGCCCTGCGGGCCATGTGTACGGCCGACGACAGCCAGCGCCTGCAATATGCCCTGGCGCACGGCACCGACGCGCTCTACCGCCCGCTGGCGCTGACGGACGCGGATTTCGCCTGGCTTGCGGAGCTGGACCTCACCGACAGCCGCCTGCTCTTCAGCGATGCGGCCGAATACCTCTACAATCCCGCCGTCCGGCGGCTGACCGATAACAAATAACCCTGCGATATGCGAAGACTCACCAACAAAGAACTCGACATCATGACGATTTTCTGGCACCATCCCGGACCCCGGTTCGTCAAGGATATCCACGAATTCTGCAGCGACCCCAAGCCGCACATTAACACCGTTTCCACCCAGGTGCGTACCCTGGAGAAGGACGGTTTCCTCGCGCACAAAACCATCGGGGGCAGTTTCCAGTACTACCCGCTGCTCAGCGAGGAGCAGTACCGCAAAGAGTTCCTGACCGGCTTCGTGAAGAATTTCTTCGGCAACTCCTACCGCGACGTCGTGTCCTCCTTCGTGCACGACGAGAAGATCTCCGTGGACGAACTGGAAGACCTGATCCGGCAGGTCCGGGCTGCGCACGAAGAGCAAGGTTAACTATTTTTTTCGTTTTAACGAAAAAAATAGTATATTTGGACCGTGGGGCCCCAATGGCCCTGCGGTTCTGTATGAAACATTGGCTTCAATCGCTTGTGCTCTCTGCCCTGTGCCTGGCCGCTGCGGCGTGCCGGCCGCAGGGACAAGACGGGACTGTCGTGGTGCCGGACAACATTTCCCCTGAAGGGCTGCTGGCCTTGATCCGCTCGGTGGAGGTGATTCCGCTCGAGACGCGGGAGACTGACCTGCTGGGCGCGGTCAGCCTGTATGCCGCCACGGATGGCTATATCGCCGTGGATGCGCGCAACCTCAAGATCCATCACTATGCCCGGGACGGCCGCTTTCTCAATGCCGTCGGCCACGGCGGCCGCGGCCCGCAGGAGTATCCGGTGGTTACGGACGTGCAGGTGCAGGACGGCCGGGTGAACGTTTTCTCCCTCGGGGCGGGCAAGGAGACCTTTTTCGGTGAAGACGGCTCGTTCCTGGGGCGCCGGGACCTTTCCGATCTGACTCACTGTTGGAAAGTTCCTGAAGGGCTGCTGGCCTATCAGGGATATGCTTACAGGGGCAAGTCCCTGGTATCTCTGGTCCGGGAGGACGGCTCCGAAGAGGCGTTGCTGCCCAAACCGGCGGACGGACTGCTCTCGATGATGGACGCCAAGGTGTTCTCTTCCCGGGGGACGGATACGTTCATCGTCCCGGAGTGGTCGCAGGCCGTGTACCGCTACCGCGGCGCTGTCGTGGAACCCTGGCTGGAACTGGATTTCGGCAAATATGGCCTGGGCGAGGATTTCTATCAGTCAGAGGACATGATGTCGGCTTTCATGTCCCGGATGCAGACGGGGATGGCTTTCGTGAGCCGCTACTTCGAGAACGACCGGATGCGGCTGGTACACTGCATCCTGAATCAAGTTGACATGCAGACGGGGCAGGCTGAGACGATCAACAATTA
Source organism: Bacteroidales bacterium (assembly GCA_017458145.1). GTDB lineage: Bacteria > Bacteroidota > Bacteroidia > Bacteroidales > UBA932 > Cryptobacteroides. The sequence goes on from JAFTGA010000023.1 coordinate 19,287, forward strand.
CGGCCTCTTCCGGGACGGTCGCTGGACCTGGTTCCGCCTCTTCGATGAGGATCCTGTCCATGCTTCCGTCCAATATCTGGAGGATGATGCCCTGGTCTATTGCCTCAGCCCGCTGGACCTGGAGTACCTGGATCCCGCCCTGCGAAAGCTGATCCCCGACCCGTCCGTGCTGGACAGCTTCACGGAGGATGACAACTCCGCGGTGCTGAAACTGCACCTGAAGTAAGTCGGCGCCGATATGCCCATGGACTTCCCGGTGCAACTCGCCCGGAAAGGGCGGGGTTTCCGGGCGACCCCGGCCGAGATTGTGTGGGGTCACCCGTTTTGACCGGGAAAAACGGGCCGGGGAAGGTCTATTAAATGAATGATGGTAAAGAAGACTTTATTTTGCCTGGTGACCGGGGCCGTGCTGTGCTTCGGGGCGGCGGCGCAGCCGATGACCCTCTCCGAGGTCATCGGCGCGGCCCGGACGCAGTCCGTGCCGGCGCTGCAGGCGCGCGCCGCCTTCGTGTCCGACTACTGGGCCTGGCGCGCCTACCAGGCGAGCCGCCTGCCCTCCCTCTCGCTCTACGGGACGCTCGGCAGCTTCGACCGTTCGCTGCGCCTGCTGCAGGCGCCCGGTACGGGAGAGATGATCTATACCTCCAACTATAATATGGAGAACAGCCTGGGCCTGCGCGTCCGGCAGAACATTCCCTTCACCGGCGGTACGCTTTCGCTTTACACAGACCTCACGCGCATCGACCAGTTCGCCTCCGGCGGCAAGACCTGGTATGCCCAGCCGGTGACGCTCTCCTATAGCCAGCCGCTCTTTGCCTACAACCGCTTCAAGTGGGACAAACTCATTTCCCCGAAGCAGTACGAGAAGGCGCGCCGGACCTACCTGGAGTCGATGGAGGATGTCACGCTGCGGGCAGTAGAATGCTATTTCGGCGTGATGGAGGCGCAGAAGCTCCACGACGTGGCGCGCACCAACTACGACAACACCTCCCGGATGCTCGCCATCGCGCGGGAGCGCCTGTCGCTGGGGAGCATTACCCGCGACGAGTACCTCCAGCTGGAACTGCGGATGCTCTCGGACAGCCTTGCCATCAACGAAAACTACGTATCGCTGCGCCAGGCGCGGATGCAGCTGAACTCCCTGCTGGGCCTGGACGAGACGCGGCAGGTGCAGACCGTTCTGGAGGAGGAACTGCCCGCCGTGCTGATGGACTATGACCTCGTGCTGCGCAAAGCTTCGGAGAACTCCTCTTTCAACTATGCCAACGCCATCGACCTGCTGAACGCGGATGCTGCGATCGCCCAGGCGAAGGCCGCCCGCGGCATCACCATGCAGCTCAACGCCCGCTTCGGCCTGTCAAAGACGGCCCCGGAGCTGCGGGGCGTGTACCGCGACCTGCTGGACCAGGAAGTGGTGGGCCTGACCTTCACCGTGCCGATCCTGGACTGGGGCGAGGGCAAGGGCCGCGTCAAGAAGGCTGAGGCGGCCGCCGAGGTCGTGAAGGCGCAGGTGGAGCAGGCCGAGAACGACAAGCGCATCAGCCTCTATACGGCGGTGGGCCAGTTCAACAACCAGCGGCAGCTGTGCGACGTGTCGCGCCGGGCCTCCGCCATCGCCCAGGAGCGCTACGCGCTGGTGATGGAGCGCTTCCGCTCCGGCAAGGCCTCCGTCACGGACCTCAATACGGCCCGTACCGAAAGCGACTCCGCCGTGCAGAAATACATCAAGGACCTGGCCAGTTTCTGGAAATACTACTACACGCTCCGCAAGCTCACCCTCTATGACTTCCTTGCCGGGGATGACCTGACCGTGGATTACGAAGAAATGGTACAATGACATGGATACAAGCAAGATGATACGGAACCTGGCGCTCTTCGCCCTCTGCCTGGCGGCCTGCAAAGGCCCGCAGGCGGAAGATCCGGCGGATGCCTCGAAACTAGTCTATACCCCCGAAGTCAATGCGGTGGAGGTGATCACCCTGCGCCGGCAGACCTTCCCGATGCAGCTGGTGGCGAACGGCAAACTGGCCGCGGCGCAGCGCAGCGCGCTGTATTTCGGCCAGAGCGGCCAGATCGTCGCCGTGCCCGTGGGCAACGGCACCGCCGTGCAGAAAGGGGCCGTGATCGCGCGCCTGGACGACGCCGAGCAGCGGGCGGCCCTGGAAACGGCCCGCATCGACCGGGAACGTACGCGCCTGGAGTACCTGGACGTGCTGGCCGGTCTGGGCTATGCGGTCGCGGATACGGCGTCGGTGCCCGCCGAAGTGCGGGACCTTGCGGGTATCCGCTCCGGTTACAGCGCCGCGCGCAACAATTACGCGAAAGCGCAGCGTGACCTCGCAGGGACGGTGCTGCGCGCCCCGTTCTCCGGCAAGGTGGCCGACATCCGGCTGCGGCAGTGGGACCGGACGGGGTCCGAGCCGTTCTGCACCCTGATCGCCGACGGGACCTATGACGTGACCTTCTCCGCCCTGGAGTCGGAATACGGCTTCCTGGAGCGGGGCCAGGCCGTGCATGTCGTGCCTTTCGGCGGGGAGCACAGCTTCTCCGGCCGGATCAGGAGCATCAACCCGACCATTGACAAAAACGGCCAGATCACGGTCACGGCCTCGATCCCCGGGGGCAGGGGCCTGCTGGACGGGATGAACGTGCGGGTCACGGTCGATCGTGACGTGCCCCGCCAGCTGGTGGTCCCGAAGAGCGCCGTGGTGATCCGTGACGGGCTGGAAGTCCTCTTCCGGCACCGCGACGGCAGGGCCGAGTGGGTGTATGTCCACACCCTGCTCGCCAACAGCGACAGCTACGCCGTCACGGCCAATACCGACCGCGGCGCCACGCTGTCCGAGGGCGACGAGGTGATCGTCTCGGGCAACCTCAACCTCGCCGACGGCTCCCGGGTCGTCGTGAAGCAGCCGTAAGCGTATGCTGAACCGGCTCCTGGACCGCCCCGTCTCCGTGACGATGATCCTGCTGGTGCTCGTCGTGCTGGGCTGCGTGGGCATCGGGCGGCTGCCCGTGTCGCTGATTCCGGACGTGGACATCCCCTACGTGACCGTGCAGGTGAGCGCCGCCGACCTGTCGGCACGCGAGCTGGACGACGCCGTGGTGAAGCCCCTGCGCCGGAGTCTCGTGCAGATCGCCCGCCTCAAGGACATCCGCAGCGAGGCGCGCGACGGCAGCGCCGTGATGACGCTTTCCTTCGAGGAGGGGCGAGACATCGATTATTTCTATATCGAAGTCAACGAGAAGATCGACCGGGCGATGGGCTCGCTCCCGCGCATCGACCGGCCCAAGGTGTTCAAGGCCAGCGCCACGGACATCCCGGCTTTCTATATCAATATGACGCTGAAGGACGCCGGAGGGGGAACGTTCCTGCAGATGAGCGAATTCGCCCGCGACGTGATCGCCAAGCGCATCGAGCAGCTGCCCGAGGTGGCGATGGTGGACCTGAGCGGCGGGGCGGAGCGGGAGATCCTCGTGGTCCCGGATCCCGAGGCGCTTGCGCGGCTGGACCTCCCGGTGGAGCAGTTCGGCCAGCTGGTCTCGTCGGCCAACGTGACCCTGTCCAACCTTACCATCCGCGACGGGGAGTACCACTACAACGTCCGTTTCCGCTCCTTCGCCGCTTCGCGCGAGGACATCGCTGACGTCTGGTTCAAGGTCGGCGGCCGGACGCTCCAGGTGAAGGACGTGGCACGGGTGGAGGAGCGCGAGGCGCCCCGCACGGGCCTCTCCCGCAGCGACGGCTCCGACGCCGTGACCCTGGCCGTGATCAAGCAGAGCGAGGCACGGATGGCCGCGCTCCGCAAGGGAATTGCGGAGCAGTTGGAACTCTTTGCGGCGGATTATCCGCAGATGGCGTTCTCCGTGTCCCGGGACCAGACCGAACTGCTGGACTACTCGATCCGCAACCTGCTGCTCAACATCCTGCTTGCCATCCTGCTGGACATCGTGGTGATCTTCTTCTTCATGAAGGACCTGCGCTCGCCGCTGCTGGTGGCGCTCACGATCCCGGTCTCGCTGGTCATCTCGTTCTTCGTCTTCTATGTCATCGGCCTGTCCATCAATATCATATCGTTGTCCGGCCTGCTGCTGGGCGTGGGCATGATGGTGGACAACACCATCGTCCTGACGGACAACATCACCGCCCGCTGGCAGCGGGGCGAGGCCCTGCGCGAAGCCGTCGTGAAGGGCACGAAGGAGGTGCGCGGGGCGATGCTCAGCTCGGTGCTGACCACCTGCGCGGTGTTCATCCCGCTGATCTTCCTGAATGGCCTGGCGGGCCAGCTCTTCTATGACCAGGCCATGGCCGTGACTACGGTGCTGCTGGTCTCCTACGGCGTGACGGTGCTCGTGCTGCCCGTCTATTACTGGGCGCTGTACCGGAAACTTTCGGCCTTCCGGCCCAATGCCTTCCTGTCGCGCCTGCGTTTCGGCGGCGCGCTGCGGCTCTACGACCGCACGGTAGGCTGGCACCTCGGCCACCGCCGGATCGCCTGGGCGCTTCCGCTCTGCTGCGCGGCGCTTGCGGCCGTCTGCCTGTGGGGGATGCGCAAGGAGAAACTTCCGCCGGTCACCTACACCGATGCCATCCTGCACATCGACTGGAACGAGCACATCGCCCTGGAGCAGAACCGCGCGCGCATCATCGCGCTGGAACAAGCCATCCAGCGTCATTCCGGGCTTGACCCGGAACCTCCCCGCACCACCGCCCTCGTCGGCGTCCCGCAGTTCGTGCTGGGCCACAGCGAGGACCAGTCGATGAGCGAGGCCTCGCTTTACGTGCGCTGCGGCAGCGCCCGCGAACTGGCGGCGCAGCAGGAACGCCTGTCCGCGCTGGTGCGGAGCCGTTGGCCTGCGGCCATCCAGGCCTGGGGGAGCAGCGGCAACATCTTCGAGATGGTCTTCGCGGAGCGGGAGCCCCAGCTGCTCGCGCGCCTGCGTCCCGCCGGAGGCGAAGGCCTGACGGTGGCCGGGGTGGAAGGGGCCCTGGGTGCCGTGCGCGCCGCCCTGCCCGGGGTGCAGATCGACGGGATTCCCCTCAAGCAGGATGTCCTTTATGTGTCCGATCCCGAGCGGATGGCGCTTTACGGGGTCCGCTTTGCGGACCTGACGAATGTGCTGCGCAATGCGCTCAACGGCAACCGCCTCTTCGAGATCGTGCAGGGCGCACGGTCGGTGCCCGTGGTGCTGGGCACGGACGCGGAGGAACTCTCGCAGCTGCTCGCCCGCGCCACCGTGACCGTGACTCAGGCGGACGGCACGAAGACGGAGATTCCGGCGTCGGCGCTGATGCGGCAGACCTTCGAGCAGGATTTCAAGTCGCTGGTCTCCGGCGACGACGGCAATTACTATCCGCTTGCGCTGGACCTCCCGGCGCGGGAGGTGCCTGCGGCGATGGCGGCCATCCGCCAGGCCGTGCGCCCGGCCGGATTCGACGCCGCCTTCACGGGGGCCTGGTTCACCAACCGCGAGATGCTGCGGCAGATGCTGCTGGTGCTCCTGGTGGCCCTGGCGCTGCTTTTCCTGATCCTCGCTTCGCAGTTCGAGTCGCTTGTGCAGCCCTTCATCATCCTGTCCGAGGTGGTGATCGACCTGGCCGTGTCGCTTGCGGCGCTGTGGCTGCTGGGCGTGAGCATCAACATGATGTCGCTGATCGGCCTGGTGGTGATCACGGGCATCGTGATCAACGACTCCATCCTCAAGATCGACACCATCAACCGTCTGGTACGCGCCGGGATGGAGGTGGAGGCCGCCGTGCACGAAGCGGGCCACCGCCGTCTCAAGGCCATCCTGATGACCTCCCTGACCACGGTCCTCGCCGTGGCGCCTTTCCTGTCGCGGGGCAACATGGGCGCGGACCTGCAGTATCCGATGGCCCTCGTGGTCATCGTGGGCATGGCGGCGGGTACGCTCGTGAGCCTCTTCTACGTGCCCACGGTCTATGCCGCCCTCTATAAGCGGAAGGCACGCTGATGGCGGAGCGCCGGGGCATATCGTCGTTCTCGGTCCTGCTGCTGATGGCGGTGGCGGCCGTGCTCGGCATCGCCTGCTTCCCGCGGCTCAAGGTCCAGTACAACCCCACTGCCGCCACGAAGAACATTACCGTCGGTTTCTCTTTTCCAGGCGCCTCGGCGCGCATCGTGGAAGCGGAGGTCACCAGCAAGTTGGAGGGCGTGCTCTCCACCATCCGGGCCTGCTCGGGGGTGAGCAGCGTCTCTCGCGACGGCTCCGGATCCGTGACGCTCACGGTGGCGCGCCGCGCCGACCTCGAAGCCGTGCGCTTCGAAGTGGCCTCGCAGATCCGCAACATCTGCACCAAACTCCCGGAGGGCTGCTCCTATCCGTCCATTTCGCTCAACGCCCGCGGCGAGAAGACGCAGACGGCCATCACCTACAACATCCGCAGCGCCCTGCCTTCGCAGGAGATCGCCGACTTCGTCGAACGGGAACTGCTCTACCCGCTCTCCACGGTGGAGGGGGTGAGCAGTGTGGATTTCTATGGGCAGACACCCTTCGAATGGGTGATTACCTTCGACGCCGACCGGGCGGCGGCGTCCGGGATCTCGGCCGCGGACATCCGGCAGGCGCTCTCGGACGCCTGCGCGGAGGAGATTGTCGGCACGACGCAGACCGGCGGGGAGGCCTACGGCGTGCGGCTGCGCTCCAATAGTCATTCCGGGCTTGACCCGGAACCTCCCCGCACGGAGCCCGCTTTCGCCTCCATCCCCGTGAAGCGGGTGGGGGAGCGGGTGGTGCACCTGGGCGAGCTGGCCACCTTCCGCTACCAGGAAGCCCTGCCGAACTCCTACTACCGCGTCAACGGGCTCAACGTCCTGACGGTGGCCGTCGAGGTGAGCGCCGACGCCAACCTGCTCGGCGTCGTGCAGGCGGTCAAGGACCGCATGGCGCAGCTGCAGGCCGCTTTCCCGGCCGAAATCGGCGTCTCGGTGGGTTACGACTATTCGGAGTATATCGCCGACGAGCTGGACAAGATCTATTTCCGCACGGCGCTCTGCCTGCTGATCCTGCTGCTGTTCGTATGGCTGACGGCGCGCTCGTGGCGCTATGCGCTGGTGATCGCCGTCACGCTGACGGTGAATCTGCTGATCTCGGTTGCGCTCTACTTCTTCCTGGGGCTCCAGATCCATATCTACACGCTCGCAGGCGTGACGGTCTCGCTGGGCATCATCATCGACAACAGCATCGTGATGATCGACCATTATGCCCGCTGCGGCGACCGGCGGGTCTTTCCGTCGCTGCTCTGCGCCGTGCTGACCACCGTGGCGGCCCTGCTGGTGATCCTGCTGATGCCCGAGCAGGAGAAGGCCAACCTGACGGATTTCACCTGGGTGATCGTGATCAACCTCTGCGTGTCGCTGGGGGTGGCGTACCTGTTCGTGCCGGCGCTGCTGGATTACTTTCCCGTGGCGGTGCGGATGCCCCGCCCGAAGCATTTAAGGCGCCTTGCCCGCCTGCGCGCCGCCTACGGCCGCTCTATCGGCTGGGGGCTGCGCCACCGCTGGGCTTATTGGGTGCTGCTGGTCGTGCTGTTCGGCATCCCCACCTGCCTGCTGCCTGCGGAATTCGGCGGCGAGCAGCGGAATCCGCTCAAGCGTTATGAACTGGTACTCAACAAGATCGTTGGCTGGCGGCCCTATGCGGACAACAAGGGCACGGTGGACAAGATCCTGGGTTCGTCCTTCGGCCTGTTCAACAAGGCGATGTCCCGCTCCGACTTCTACCGCGAGCCCGCCCGGCCGCAGCTCTCGATCCGGGCCGGGATGCCCGAGGGCTGCACGGTCCAGCAGCTCGACGAGGTGATGCGCAGCATGGAGAACTACCTCTCGCATTACGAAGAGATCGACGTGTTCGAGACCCGCATTGCGTCCTATGACAACGGCTCCATCACCGTCTGGTTCAAGCCCGGGTACGAAGGCACCTGGCTGCCGTCCCGGATCAAGGGGGAGGTGATCTCGATGGCCGCCAACTTCGGCGGGGCCAACTGGAGCGTGTCCGGCATTGACGACAGTTACTTCAACAACAACATCGTCACGGACTCCCGCTCGCACAGCATCACCCTGACGGGCTACAATTTCGACGAACTCTCCGCTTACGGCGAGCGGTTGATCAGTCACCTGGAGCAGAACCGGCGCGTCTCCTCCCCGGAAATCTGGGGCACCGGCTGGAATGACCGCCCCCGCACGGAGTTCAACCTGCGCTATGATTTCGAGGCGCTGTCCGCCCGGGGCGTCAGCCCGTACGCCTATTACGCGGCGCTCCAGTCGCCGCTTTACGACGCCTCCCTGATGCGGCTACCGCAGGACGGGCGCTATGTTGGGGTGCGGCTGGTCTCCTCGGCCAAGGACGAGCTGGATCTCTGGCGCATCGACCATTCGGCCGTGGCCGTGTCGGGGGAGCAGAAGATGAAGCTCTCCGAGGTCGGGACCATCTCCAAGGACCGCACGGGACTCCCGATCCGGAAGGAGAACCAGTCTTACACGGTCACGGTGCGCTTCAATTTCATCGGATCCTACCAGCTGGCGAACAAGGTAATCGAAGAGGCGGTGGACTGGATGAACCTGGAGGTCCTGCCCATCGGCTTCCGGGCCGACAGCCGGCGCGGCTGGTACTACCATGCCAGGGAGAACTATGCCTGGCTGATCCTGCTGGTGATCGCGCTCATCTTCGTGGTCTGTGCGATCCACTTCAATTCGCTGCGCCTGCCGCTCGCGATCATCCTGATGATCCCGCTGTCGTTCGTGGGGCTGTTCCTGGCTTTCGGCCTGACGGACTTCACCTTCGACAAGGGCGGCTTCGCGGCCTTCGTGATGCTCTGCGGCATCACGGTCAACGCCGGGATCTACCTCGTCTCCGAATGGCTCTCCCTCCTTCATCCCCGGCTTGACCGGGGATCCCTCCGCCCCTGGCTCCGGGCCTTCGGCCACAAACTCCGCCCCGTCTCCCTGACCATCCTTTCCACGGTCCTGGGCCTGGTCCCGTTCCTGTTCGACGGCCCCTCGGAGGTCTTCTGGTTCGCCTTCGCCGTCGGCACCGTCGCCGGACTGCTCTTCTCGATCCCCGCCCTGGTTTTCTACCTGCCGGTCTTTGCCCTGCGGCGCCCGAAATGATTTTTTTGTAAAGGGGTTGATTTTCATCCGGAAAAGTACTAAATTTGCGACGCTTTTTGGTTAGAAGCTTTAAGCAATTGATTTATTAACATTTTATATTCTAAAACACAAATGGTTAAACTTGGTATTAACGGCTTCGGCCGTATCGGCCGTATGGTCTTCCGCGCTGCGGTTGAGAACTTCTCCAATGACATCGAGGTTGTCGGTATCAACGATCTGCTCGATCCCGAGTATCTGGCTTACATGCTCAAATACGACTCCGTGCATGGCCAGTTCTGCGGCGACATCAAGGTCGAGGGCGGCTGCCTCGTGGTGAACGGCAAGAAGATCCGCGTCACCGCCGAGATGGATCCCGCCAACCTGAAGTGGAACGAGGTCGGCGCCGAGGTCGTCGTCGAGTCCACCGGTTTCTTCCTCACCGACGAGACCGCCCGCAACCACATCCAGGCCGGCGCCAAGAAGGTGATCATGTCCGCTCCTTCCAAGGACAGCACTCCGATGTTCGTCTATGGTGTGAACCACAAGACCTATGCCGGCCAGGACATCATCTCCAACGCTTCCTGCACCACCAACTGCCTTGCTCCGCTGACCAAGGTCCTCAATGACAAGTTCGGTGTCGTCCGCGGCCTGATGACCACGGTCCACGCTGCCACCGCCACCCAGAAGACCGTTGACGGCCCGTCCAAGAAGGACTGGCGCGGCGGCCGCGGCATCCTTGAGAACACC
>JAFTGA010000024.1 GCA_017458145.1 Bacteroidales bacterium
ATCGAGAAGACCAAGGAAGAGCAGGTCCAGAAGGCCGTTGACGCCGCCCTCAAGAAGGCCGGTATCAACCCTGCCCACGTGGACAGCGAGGACCACATCGAGTCCAACACCGCCAAGGGCTGGATCACCCCGGAGCAGGCCGACAAGGCCCGCGAGATCATCAAGACCGTCGGTGCCGAGAAGGCCGCGAACCTCCCCGCCCAGATGGTCGAGAACATCGCCAACGGCCGTGTCCAGAAGTTCCTCAAGGAGAACACCCTGATGGAGCAGGAGTACCAGATGGCCGACGACAAGCAGACTGTCGCCCAGGCGCTCGCCGCCTTCGACAAGGACGCCAAGGTCGTCGCCACCAAGCGTTTCTCCCTGAACGACTAATTTCATTCCCGGCCAGGCCGGGAATCTTCCCTGACAAGGAGCTGCACTTCGCCGTGCGGCTCCTTTTGTCGTTCCAGATACCCTTCTTGTCCGACGCCCCTTCCGGGCCCGGTGCCGCAGAAGGTCCAATGGCGGGACCGTCTGCGACGTTTGGGGCCGTTTTCGCAGCAGATGGTCCAATTCATGGACCGTCTGCGACAGGGGGAGGCAGCCGGGTAGCGGATTTTTTGTATCTTTGTCTTTTGTATGAATCTGAAAAGTCTTGCAAAGGATACGGCGCTCTATGGGCTGAGCAGCATCGTGGGCAGGTTCCTGAACTACCTGCTGGTGCCGCTCTACACCTATAAAATCGCGGCGGAGAGCGGCGGCTACGGCATCGTGACGAACCTGTATGCCTACACGGCGCTGTTCCTGGCGCTGCTGACCTTCGGGATGGAGACCACGCTCTTCCGTTTCGGCAGCAAGCCGGATACGGACGGGAAGATGGTCTACAGCAATGCCCTGCGCCTGGTCGGCGGCGTGGGTCTTGCCTTCCTGGTGCTGGTGTTCGCGCTGCTGCACCCGATCGCCGGGGCGATGGGCTATGAGGCGCATCCGGAGTATATCGCCATTTTTGCGCTGATCACGGCGCAGGATGCCTTCCAGGCCATTATGTTCAGCCGCCTGAGGCAGCAGCGCCGTCCGCTGCGTTTCGTGGCGCTGAAGTTTGCCTTCATCATTCCGAGCATCTTGCTGAACCTGTTCATTTTCCTGGTGATGGACAAGATCCCCGCGCTGCATGGCACTTTCGTGCAGTTCAACTACGGCGTGGGCCTGATCTTCGTGGCGAACCTGATCTGCACGACGCTGGTCTCGCTGCTCTTCCTCCCGGAGATCCGCGGGATTGCCTACGGTTTCGACAGGGACCTGGCGTGGCAGATGCTTCGCTACTCCTGGCCGCTGCTCCTGCTGAGCCTGGTGGGCGTCCTGAACCAGGTGGCCGACAAGATCCTGGTGCCGTACCTGCTGCCCGGGGAGGAGGGGATGGTGCAGCTGGGCATCTACGGTGCGTGCGTGAAGATCGCGATGATCATGTCGCTGCTCACGCAGGCGTTCCGCTATGCCTACGAGCCGATCGTCTTCGCGGACAACAAGGACCGGCAGAATCCCGCGACGCTGGCCGACGGGACCAAGTATTTTATCATTTTCACCCTGCTCGCCTTCCTGGCGGTGGTGTTCTATATGCCGCTGCTGCAGCGCTTCATCGGAGCGGGCTACCGCGAGGGAATCGGTGTCATCCCCATCGTGATGATGGCCGAGATCTTCATGGGCGTGTACTTCAACCTGTCCTTCTGGTACAAGCTCACGGACCAGAACTGGTGGGGCGCCGTCATCAGCGCGATCGGTGTGGCGGTGATGGTCGCGGTCAACGTGCTTTTCGTGCCGCGGATCGGCTACTGGGCCTGCGCCTGGGGCGGATTTGCCGGCTACGGCACTTCGATGCTGATCAGCTATTTCGTCGGGCAGAAGAAGTATCCGATCCCGTATGACCTCGGGACGATCGGGAAGTTCGTCCTGATCGCCGGGGCGATGTTTGCCGCGCATACGCTGTACCTGCATACGCTGCCGGTGTGGCTGCAGCTACTGGCCGGGACCGTCCTGCTGGCGGTGTTCGCCCTGGCCGCCTGGCGTGAAATCAAATCATCCAAAGCAATATGAAACGTATCTTAACAATCACTCTCTGCTGCCTCGGGGCAGCGGCGCTCCTGGTCTCCTGCAACGGCAATGCCTCCAAGAAGGCCGGAAAGGATGCCGGGAAGGCCGCCGCAGACTCCGTGGCTGCCGCAGAACAAACGCAACGCACGATGGAGAAAATCGCCAACCTGCCGGCCGAGCCGGTATTCGACATCATCACTTCGATGGGTGTCATCAAAATCAAACTCTATGCGGACACGCCCCGGCACCGCGAGAACTTCGCCAAGCTGGCCCTGGAGAAGTACTACGACGGAATCCTGTTCCACCGCGTGATCAACGGCTTCATGATCCAGGCCGGCGATCCGCTGACCAAGGATCCGGCCAACAAGGCCCGCTTCGGCACGGGTGGCCCGGATTACACCGTTCCGGCCGAGTTTGTGGCGGCGCACGACCACAAGAAGGGTGCCCTGGCCGCCGCGCGCCGCGGCGACACCGTCAATCCCTACAAGGAGTCTTCCGGCTCCCAGTTCTATCTGGTGCAGGGAGACGCCCATTTCCTGGACGGGGAGTACACCGTATTCGGCGAGACCATCGAGGGGCTGGACGTGATCGACAAGATCGCTTCCGTGCAGACCGACGGCCGCGACTGCCCGCTGCAGGACGTGAAAATCGTCACGATCAAGCTGGCCGAATAGGGCATTCTTGGCATAAAATTTGAAATAAAATTAAATCGAATAGTTTTTCATAGGTTTAATTTTAGGTTAGAATTGCGTTAGGGTCCCGCTGGGAAGCGGGACCCTGATTATTTTATATCTTTGCAGTATGAAAGTGCTTTTCATCCACGGCCTGGCGTCTTCCGGCGCCTACAAGATGGCGGATTCGCTGCGGATCCTGCTCAAGCCCTGCGAGGTCGTCGCTCCCGATGTGCCCATCGAGCCGGCGGCCGCGCTCGCGCTCCTCGAGCGCGTGTGCGCCGAGCAGGACCCCGACCTGGTGGTCGGGCTCTCGCTCGGCGGCTTCTGGGCACAGAAGCTGCGCGGCCGCCGCAAGATCCTCGTCAATCCCGATTTCCACGTCTCGCGCCTGCTGCGCACGATGGTGGGGGAGGTGGAGTACCTTTCGCCCCGGCGGGACGGCTCGCGCAGTTTCCGGGTGACGGAGGAGATCTGCGATGCCTACGAGGCGCTGGAACGGACGGAGTTCGACGGCCTGACCCCGGAGGAAATCGCCCTGACGACCGGGATGTTCGCCGACGCCGACGAGCTGGTGCACTGCGGCCCGGAGTTCGCGCGCCATTATCCCGGCCGCCGGGTGGATTATCCCGGGAAGCATCTTCCCGTGTTTCCGGAGCTGAAAAGGTATCTGGTCCCGCTCGTGAATAAATAAAAATATTTTCGTAAATTTGTGGGATTGAATAACTCACGCCCATGGAAAAAGTGACCGTACTCCCACCCGAGAAGTTGATCAACGGCTGGATTGATCCCGTGTATCTGCCCGAGGGCAAGGATAAGTATTATCTCCGCAACAAGCAGGTGCGCAAACCACACGGCGGATGGCGCCACCTGACCAGCGACGAGATCGAGCGCCTGGTCAAGAACGACAATACGGCGGCCAGCTGGGATACCATCTACGTGACGGACGAGTTCCGTCCGCAGATGCTCAAGAACAACAAGTTCTACGGTACGGTCCGCATCGGCCGCGTGTCCGAGAACGGCCTGCAGTTCCACGACCTGCGCCTGCCGATCGGCATCTCCAATTCCTCGATCCATTCCTGCGACATCGGCGACGACTGCGCCATCCACAACGTCCACTATCTCTCCCACTACATCATCGGCTCCCGCTGCATGCTCTTCAACATCGAGGAGATGTGTACTACGGACCATTCCAAGTTCGGGGCGGGCGTTGTCAAGGATGGAGAGCCGGAGAGCGTGCGCGTGAGCATCGAGGTGATGAACGAGACCGGCTGCCGCGCCGTCTGGCCCTTCGACGGGATGACCACGGCCGACGCCTATATGTGGGCCAAATACATCGACGACGCGCCGCTGCAGCAGCGCCTGCGCGAGATGACGCAGGCGACGGTGGACAGCCATCGCGGCTACTACGGGACCGTCGGAGAGGGCTGCGTGATCAAGAATTCCTCCATCCTCAAGGACGCCAAGATCGGTCCGGCGTGCTACATCAAGGGCGCCAGCAAGCTCAAGAACATCACGATCAATTCCTCGGAGAAGGAGCCGTCGCAGATCGGCGAGAACGTGATCATGGTCAACGGCATCATGGGCTACGGCAGCCGCGTTTTCTATTCCTGCACGGCCATCCGTTTCGTGATCGGCAACAACAGCGCCCTCAAGTTCGGCGCCCGCCTGATCAACTCCATCCTCGGGGACAATTCCACGATTTCCTGCTGCGAGGTGCTCCACAACCTGATTTTCCCGGCGCACGAGCAGCACCACAACAATTCCTTCCTGATCGCCGCCTGCGTGAAGGGCCAGAGCAACATGGCCGCCGGCGCGACGATCGGCTCCAACCACAACAGCCGCACCAACGACAACGAGGTGGAAGCGGGCCGCGGCTTCTGGCCGGGCCTGTGCACCAGCATCAAGCATTCCAGCAAATTCGCCAGTTATACGCTCCTGGCCAAGGCCGATTATCCGGCCGAGCTGAACATCCCGCTGCCGTTCTCCCTGCTGAGCAACAACGCCCGGGAGGACCGGCTGGAGGTCTCCCCGGCCTTCTGGTGGAGCCACAACATGTACGCCCTGGCGCGTAACAACTGGAAATACAAGACCCGCGACAAGCGGATCACCAAGACACAGAACATCGAATTCGATACCTTTGCCCCCGACAGTATGGAGGAGGTCATCCGGGCCCGCGCCCTGCTGGAGCTCTGGACGGCCAAGGCTTGGTATCGCCAAGAGAATACCCCGATCGACCACCTTACGGAAGAGCAGCTGCGGGCTAAGGGCCGCGACCTGCTCGACGGAGACTCCAAGACCGTTGACGTGCTCGAGATTTTCGGCGAGAACATGGAGAAGAGCAACCGGTGCGTCCTCATCCGCAAGCCCTGGCGTGCGTACCACGCGTATGGCGACATGCTCGTGCATTACGCCATGACCAATGTGCTGGACTACCTCGAGGCCAACCCCGGAGAGACGCTCACTTCCCTGTCTGCATTTCTGAAGAGCCGTCGCCAGCGTGAGTGGATCAACCTGGGAGGACAGCTGATGACGGCGACCGAGTTCGACCGTATGCGCGCCGATATCCGGAGCGGCAAGCTGGCTTCCTGGAAGGATGTCCACAAGCGCTACAATGACATCTGGAGACGCTATCCCGTCGACAAGTTGCGTCATGCCTATCTCTCGCTGTGCGATTTGCTGGGGGCCGATCATCTGGACGCAGCGGCCTGGCAGCACGCCATCGCCGAAGAGGAGCGTATCCAGCGCTTCATCTGTGACGCGGTGTACGATTCCCGCAGGAAAGATCACGAGAACCCGTTCCGCCAGGCCACCTACCGCAACGCCGAGGAGATGACCGCCGCGATCGGGACGCTGGAGGAGAACAGTTTCGTCAGGCAGGTCCGGTCCGAGACCGAGACCAACCTGCGGCGCCTCGAAGAGCTGCGTCTGCGCATTTAAGTATTAAACAAGACAAACGTATGAATCTGAAAGAAAACAAGTACGCACAGTATTATCTGGTGCAGGAGATGATGGGGACCGTGCCCACCGTGGCGAAGTTCGACCCCGACTGCTCCAAATTCGTGGCGGATTCCGTCCGCAAGACCGGCAGGATTTTCTTCTCCGGCGAGGGCTCTTCCCGCCTGCTGCCCGCCAAGAACTGCCGCCGCGTAGCCCTGACCTGGGGACTCGCCGCGGAAGTCCAGAATGACGGTTCCCACCAGGCTGCGGAGTACGACCTGAGCAAGTATACCGTGCTGATCGACTCCAACTCCGGACGCACCAAGGAGGCGCTGATGCTGGCGAAGAAGCTCCAGGCCGAGGGCCACAAGGACACCTTCTCGCTGAGCGCCAATCCCGATACGCCGCTCCAGCAGGCCTGCGTGGCGGGCCACGTGCTCGGCTGCGGCTGGGAGCAGGCCGTCGCCGCGACCAAGAGCGTGATCGAGCAGGGACTCTTCTGCGAGTCCATCTTCTGGCATCTGGCCGGCAAGGATATGAAGACCGTCCTGGCGGGCCTGCCCGAGAAACTGGAGAAGGCCCTGACCCTGGAGATCCCTGCCGAGATCGTGGAGTGGGTGAAAGGCGCGCACACGATCTACTTCAGCGGCTACAATGACGGTGTGGCGGAGGAACTGACCCTGAAGACCAACGAGATCACCCGCCGCAAGAGCGACTTCCTGGAGGGTACCTATGCCGTCCACGGGATCGAGGAGGTGATGCAGGACGGCGACATCGTCTTCCTGGTGGACCCGATCGAGAGCGAGTACGACAAGTTCCTGAGCGTCTTCAAGGGCGCCGGTGTGCACGTGGTGGCCATCTCCACGAAGCAGACCCCGTTCGAGCGGACGATCATCGTCCCGGATGCGGGCGCGATGCAGCCGTATGTCTATCTCTGCGCCGGATGGAACATCCTCGTGGAGGTGGCGACCGGCGACGGCATCAACCTTGACAAGCCGGAGCGCGCACGCAAGGTCGGCAACGAAATGTAGTCAGCTGGATCGGTATGCGCTTCCTGAACAATCCGTCCACCGATCCCTGGTATAATATGTCGTTCGACGAGTACTGCCTCGAGCAGTATTTGTCGGACGACAATTATTTTTATCTGTGGCGCAATGCGCCCTCCGTGATCATCGGGCTGAACCAGAACGCTTATAGCGAGGTGAACCTGGCGTATCTGCAGGAGCACGGCATCAAGCTGGCCCGCAGGGTGACGGGCGGCGGCGCCGTCTATCACGACCTGCAGAACCTGAATTACACCTTCGTCGGGCGCGGCGTGTCGCCGGAGCCGATGGCGGAAGCCCTGCGCGCGCTGGGCGTGCCGGCGCAGCTGACGGGCCGCAACGACATCTATGTGGACGGCCGCAAGGTCTCCGGCTATGCCCGCCGGGTCTGGCACGACCGGGAGATCGTGCACGGCACGCTGATGTACGACGTGGACCTGGATACGCTGGGCCGGGTGCTGGATGTGCCCGGATCCAAGATGAACGCCAAGGGAATCGCTTCCGTGCGTGCCCGGGTGGCCAATCTGAAGGATTACCTCCCGCAGTTCGCGTCCCTGGATGCCTTGCAGGACGCCTTGCAGGAGATCTTGGCGGCGGGGGACGGCGAACTGCCTTTCGGCCCGGAACGCCGCTCCGCCGTGCAGCGTATCTCCGGGGAGAAATTTTCCACCTGGGAGTGGATCTACGGGCAGTCCCGGCAGGCCGACATCACGCGCAGCGCCCGCCTCGCGTGCGGGACCGTGGAGGCCCGGCTGTGCGTGGACCGTGGCGTGCTGACCTCCGTCAGTTTCGGGGGAGATTTCCTCGGCGGCCTGCCCGCTTCGCAACTTGCCGCGCGTCTCGTGGGCGTCCGCTTTGACAGCGCCTCACTTCTGGAGGCGCTCGCGGCATTTGAGGCAGGACGCTATTTCGATGGTGTTGCGCCCCGGGAACTGCTGGCTCTGTTCTTTTAAGAACAATAGCAGAATTATCCAAAAGTCTTATAAAATCGTCCGCGAATAATAAAATGATTTAAATTCATCGGTCCGGTTGTATATATTTGTCCCTCGACAATATCTATTAACCTTTTTTGACCGATGATGATCAAAAACCATTTCAAAATCGTACTTGCGACAGGGATCTTCCTGTTGGCGAGTCTCTGTGCAATGGCGCAGCAGGGCATTTCTGGAACGGTGAAGGATGCTTCCGGTGTACCTGTCATCGGAGCCGGCCTGATCCAGAAAGACAATCCCGGCAATGGTACGGTTACCGGCATTGACGGCAGGTTCAGTCTGAATGTACCCGTCAACTCCGTGGTTCTCGTTACCTGCATCGGCTATAAGAACATGGAATTCACCGTGGGAACCCGGCGGACGTATGATCTTGTGCTCATTGAGGATGCGGAATCGCTTGAAGCCGTCGAAGTCGTGGCGTACGGTACGCAAACCCGGGTCACGGTGACCGGGGCGCTGTCCAGTGTCAGGTCGGAGGACCTGGTCCGGACACCTGTCACCTCCGTGAACAATGTCCTGGCAGGACAATTGTCCGGAGTCACGACCATCCAATATTCCGGCGAGCCGGGCAATGATGCCGCTACGGTTTTCGTCCGGGGCAAAGGCACCTGGGCGGACTCTTCCCCGCTCATCCAGGTGGACGGTGTGGAACGTTCGATGTCCGATCTCAACCCCGAGGATATCGAGAGCATCACCGTCCTCAAGGATGCTTCGGCTACGGCCGTGTTCGGCGTCCGTGGCGCCAACGGCGTCCTGCTGATCACGACCAAGCGCGGCGCGAGCGGCGTTCCCCGGATCAACGTCAATACTTCCGTGTCGTTGCAGATGCCGACCCGGCTGGTCGAGCAGGCTGGCTCGCTGGATTATGCTTTGTTCTATAATCAGATGCGTATCAATGACGGACAGACTGCGGTGTTCTCCGAGGCCGTGATCGAGAAGTTCCGCACAAAGTCGGACCCGATCCGCTTCCCGGATGTCCGCTGGACCGATTATATCATGAAGCGGCAGACGATGCAGACCAATCACAGCATGAGCATCTCCGGCGGTGCGGACCGTGTCAAATATTACGTGTCCGCCGGTGTTACGACCCAGGACGGCCTGTTCAATGAATTCGACCGCGACTATCACTTCGGCTATCAGTACCATCGGTTCAATTACCGCTCCAATCTCGATGTTGACGTGACGCCGACAACCAGGTTATCCTTCGATATTTCAGGCAACGTCTCGCGTTCGGATTCCCCGCGTACGGGTCAGGGCTCTTCGGGCATGTTGATGAACGTGTATTATGCGACGCCGTTCTCCAGTCCCGGTTTCGTGGACGGGAAATATGTGGTCACGACGGGCGATTATTCCGACGGCGTCCAGCTTCCGTTCGTCGGCACGAACGGTCTCGAGTATGTCGTCGCCAACGGCGGCGGTTTCATCGCGAACGGCAACAACCGCCTGCAGATGGACCTCACGCTCAATCAGGACCTGAAGTTCCTCACGCCGGGCCTGTCCTTGAAGGTCAAGGGTTCCTACAACAGCAACTTCAACGTCATCTACACCGGGACACGTAGTACGGCGACCTACTACCCGGTCATCCAGGATGACGGTACCATCAAATACCGTATCAGCGGGCAGGATTCCCCGCTGAGTTACTCAAAGGATATCGGCCGGAGCAGGAACTGGTACGCCGAGGCGTCCCTGAACTACTCCCGCGCGTTCGGCGGTCATTCCGTGGGCGGCCTGGTGCTCTACAACCAGAGCAAAGAATATTATCCGGCATCCTATTCCGACATCCCGCGCGGCTATGTCGGCCTGGTTGGCCGTATGACCTATGACTACAGGAAGCGCTATCTTGCCGAAATCAACCTTGGTTACAACGGGTCCGAGAACTTTCACCCTTCCCGCCGTTTCGGTCTTTTCCCGGCCGGCTCCCTGGGCTGGGTGGTGAGTGACGAGCCGTTCTTCCGTCCCCTCAAGAGCGTGTTCAATTTCTTCAAGCTCCGTGCGTCCTGGGGCCTGGTCGGCAACGACAAGATCGGCGGCAGCCGCTTTATGTACCTGTCCGATCCTTACGTTATCAACAACAGCGCATATTCCACGCGCTCGGGCCGTGCCTACAATTTCGGAATCGAGAATTCCACCGAGCACAAGGGAGCCTGGGAGAGTTCCCGCAACAACCCGGATGTGTCCTGGGAGAAGGCCTTCAAACAGAATTACGGCGTGGACATCAATTTCCTGGACAACCGACTGAGCACGTTGTTCGACTACTATATCGAGCACCGCCGGGACATCCTCCTGCGGGATGAGACGGCTCCCAGTCTGATCGGCTTCAATGTCCCGTATGCCAACCTGGGCAAGGTGGACAGCTGGGGCTGGGAAATCCAGATAAAGTGGCACGACCGCATTGGCGCGGATTTCCGCTACAATGTCCACGTGAACTTCTCCAACAACCAGAACAGGATCATCGAACGGAAGGAGGCGCCGTACAACAACGACTATCAGTACCAGCGCGGTCACAGGATCGGTGCGCGCTCGCAGTATCAGTTCTTCCGCTATTATGATTCCGGGACGCCGCAGTTGTATGAACAGACCTTCGGCAAACCGTTTCCCGCCCAGCTGGTCGATCTGAAAGATGGTGATGCCGTATTCGTGGACCTGGACGGCAACGGTCACATCGACGACAACGACAAGACCCGCGAACTGGGCTTCACCGACGACCCGATGTACCTGCTCGGCATCAACGGTAGTTTCTCCTGGAAAAAACTGGATTTCAGCATGCAGTGGACCGGCGCCTTCGGTGTCACCCGCATGATTTCGTCATCGTTCCGCATTCCGTTCATGTCCCGTACGGATTATGTCACCGGCGGCCTGCTCCAGTACCATGTGGACAATACCTGGGACCCTGCGGATCCTTCCCAGGATGCCAAGTACCCGCGAGCCTCCTGGACCAACGGTACGGTCAATAACTACCAGAACTGCTCGCTTTACGAGCAGAATGCCGGCTATCTTCGTCTGAAGACCGTGATGGTCGGATACAATTTCGATTTCCCCTTCTTCCCCAAACTCGGAATCAAGCGTGCGCAGGTGGCCCTCAGCGGCTACAATCTCCTGACTTTCACGCCCTATATCTGGGGTGATCCGGAATCCAGGGCGTCGGACAGCCCGACCTACCCTTTGACAAGAACCCTCACGCTCAGTGTCAAACTTAATTTCTAACGAAGATGAAACACCTATACAAAGCCTTCGCAGCAGCCGCCGTGGCGACGGGAATCTGCCTCGGCATCAATTCTTGTACGGATCCGCTCAAGGTGGGGAATCTTTTCCTTGAGAAGGCTCCGGGCGGCACGGTCACGGCGGACACGGTGTTCACGAACGCCGAGTATACGCGCCAGTTCCTGAACGGCATCTATGCCCAGCAGTATTATGCGCTCCCGACCAACTCCACGAACAGCCCGCCCCAATGCCGCAATTACTGGAAGGGCCTTCCGGATGCCTTGTCCGACACCTACCATCTGTTCTTCGCGAATACGATCGTGAACAACAAATACTATACGGGCGCATTGACCTCTTCCTACGAGAGCAACGGCAACGGCTCCATATACCCTTTCCTGAATGAATACATCTGGGAGAATGTCCGCAACTGCTATATTCTGCTGGAGCGGATCGACGGGAATCCCGATCCCGGACTCGATACGGCGGAGAAGGAGCGGATGAAGGACGAGGCGCGATGCCTGCTCGCCAGTACGTATTTCACCGCCTTCCGTTTCTATGGCGGCATGCCGATCATAGAAGGGACTTTCTCCGGATCGGACTCCGAGTATTCCCTGCCGCGCGGGAGCGTGGAAGAGACGGTCGGTTTCATGGTGGGGCTGCTGGATACCGTTATCAAGGGCAACCGCCTGGTGTGGAGTTATGCCGGCACGCCGGCCGCCGCGAGCGAAACGGGCCGCTGGACGATTGCCTCGGCGATGGCGCTGAAGTGCAAGATCCTGCAGTTTGCGGCTTCGCCGCTCTTCAACGACACGAGACCGTATTTCGACGGCAGATATTCGATGGCGGACTCCGCGCCGGTCTGGTATGGGAATTATGACCAGAGGCGCTGGGAAGCGTTCCGCGATGCATGCAAAGCGTTTATCGACCGCAATGCGGCCGAAGGGAATCCGTACCGCATGGTGGAACCCGCCGGCACCACCCAGGAGGATTATGCCTACGCCTTCCGCAGCGCATACATGCTGCAGGACAGTCCGGAAGTCATCATGGGCATCCGCGTACACCGTAACGCGGACGGCAACGACTACGGCTGGATCAACCTCCGGGACAATTCGCGCATGAGTTACTGCCCGACGCAGGAGTATGTGGAGATGTTCCCCTGGGCGGACGGCACGCCGTTCGACTGGGACAGGACCGAAGCCGCTGCGGCGGCACCCTTCGAGGTGAAGGGCATCCGGATCGAGGGCCTGGACAATATGTTCATCAAGGGTGACAAGGTGGCCGGCCAGCAAATGCTCCAGGACCGCAGATACACGCGCGATCCGCGCCTGTATGAGACGGTGGCGGTAAACGGGCAGCTCATGACGATCGACTGGGGCAGCGGTCGCCGCAGCGGCGCCAACTACGAGACCTGGGTCGGCGGTTCCACCGCGTTGCAGCACCCAGTCAATCAGGATAATCACTACGGCAGCGGCTACCGCAACTTGAAATACTATGCCGGAGAAGCATTCCGCCGAAAATACCCCCAGTGGGTGTGGCTCTCCTTGAGCGAGATATATCTGGGCTATGCCGAGGCCATCGCGCAAAGCGGCGGCAGTCTGCCCGAGGCGGTCGCTTACATCGACCTGGTCCGCGCCCGTACGGGCCTGAAAGGCCTGGCGGAGTGCAATCCGGGCAAGAATCTCCTGTCCGACAAGGATGCCCTGATCGAGGAAATCCTGCGCGAGCGGGCCTGTGAATTTGCCCTCAACGACTCCCGTTACTTTGATATGATCCGCTACAAGCGGGCGGACCTGTTCGAGCATAAGTTGCACCGTCTGCTGATTTATCGTCTGGATGAAAATGGCAAGCGCGTGGAGACCAAATGGTATGATGACCGCGCCAAGGCGGCGGAGGGCTCTTTCAATTGGTATGAACCTTCCCATTTCGAGTACGAGCGCGCAGAAATCACCAATCTCCCCCGGATCTGGTGGACCCAGGGCTACGATCCCAAGTGGTACCTGACGCCGTTCCCGCTGACGGAAATCAACAAAGGATATGGTTTGATTCAGAACCCGGGATGGGAATAGACAGTCCGGCAACCCTAACAATCAGAAAGTATGAAAATGAAATATTTATTCGTGTTTGCACTGTCTCTGGCCGCCAGCCTGACAGTGGCCGCACAGGACGAAGGCTTCGAGAAGCGCAGCGCCGGGACCGGCCAGCCGGGGATGACGCTCACCATGGAGGAGTCCACGGCGGCAATCTCCGTCATAACGGCGGAGCAGTTCGGACATCGGACCGCCAAGAATATCGGGAACAGTGTCATCGGGCAGGGCCTGGGGCTGATTTCCCTGCAGGGCGCAGGGCGGTTCTCCGAAATGAATCCGACTTTCTATGTCCGCGGTCTGCAGACGTTGAACGGCAACTCCACGCCGCTGATCCTGGTGGACGGCATTGAACGTGATATCCGGAACATTTCTGCAGAAGAAGTCGAACACGTCTCGATTCTCAAGGATGCCGCCGCCACCGCACTCTACGGCTACAAAGGGATTAACGGTGCCATATTGATCACGACCCGGCGCGGCCGGCAAGACACCCGCCGGACGAAGATCCGCTATGACCACATGTTCAACCGGCTGGTCAATAAACCGGACTTCGTGGACGGTTACACCTATGGGCTCGCCATCAACGAGGCCCGGGCCAACGACGGGCTTACGGCGATGTATTCCGACAGGGAACTGGCCGCGCTCAAAAGCGGCCAGTATCCCGATCTGTACCCCAGCGTGAACTGGGTGGACGAGACCTTCAGGAATACGGCCTCAACCGACAACCTCAGTCTGGAATTCAGCGGAGGCCGGGGACGTCTCCGTTATTTCGCCCTGCTGGACCTGATCTCCGACAGGGGTTTCATCAACGGCGCGGATACCAACGAGGGCTACAGCACCCAGGACAAGTATGCCCGCGGCAATATGCGCCTGAACCTGGATATAGACCTGACGCCGACGACGGATCTGCGGATCAACCTGCTGGGCATGTTGCTTGAGGACAACCGTCCGGGCGCGAACATCAATCCCTGGGATATGGTTTATACCATTCCGTCTGCCGCCTTCCCGGTCCGGGATACCGACGGGTTCTTTGCCGGCAGCGCCAACGCCGCCTGGCCCGGGACGATGAACCCGGTAGGCCAGACGCGCGGTGCTGCCTACTACAAGAATCACAACCGTCTGCTTTTCTCGGACATCACCATCAACCAGGATCTGTCCTCCTGGACCCCCGGCCTGTCGGCCTTTCTGCGGGTGTCTTACGACAACGCCGTGAACATGTACGAGAACCATAGCAAGACCTATGTCTATCACGTGAACACGCCGAACTGGCCGGCCGACGCCGCGGAGCCGCTCCGGACCACCTCTTCCTATGGTACGGACTCTGCGATGGGGACGGACTCCGGCGCGAATTCCTACAGCCGCAGGGCGCATGTCGACGCAGGGATAAAATATGATTTCGAGGCGGGGAGAAGCACTTTCAAGACGCAGCTCAAGTATGATTATGATTACGAGGATATCAACGGCATCAACCGGACGGTCTATCGTCAGAACATCAGTTTCTGGGGACATTTCTCCTATGGCGGAAAACTGCTTGCCGACCTCGTGCTGACGGGCAGCGGCTCCAGCCGTCTGGCTCCGGGTACGAAGTGGAACTTCTCTCCGGTCCTGTCGCTGGGCTGGGTGATTTCCCGGGAGAATTTCCTGGGCTCGCCGAGCGGACTGGACTTCCTGAAACTGCGTGCGTCTGCAGGAATCCTCAATGCGGATTATCTGCCGGACAGCAATGCCTGGGACTATTATGTGCAGCAATATGCGATGTCCGGCGGCGTGTACCCGTTCAACAGCAGTTACAACTCCGACTTCGGCCGTACCTATCTGAACCGGCTGGCCACCACGGATCCCGCCCATGAGCGGGCCATGAAACTGAATATCGGCCTTGACGGCCGCTTCCTGGGAGGACTGACGCTGACCGCGGATGTTTATTTCCAGCGCCGCAGCGGGATCTGGGTGAGCGCGGCGGGCAAATACACCGACCTCATCGGCCAGACCGCCCCGTATGAGAACGCCGGTGTCGTGGACAGCCGCGGAATCGAACTTGGACTCAACTACGGCAACACCTGGGGGGACTTCACGCTCGATCTGGGCGGCAACTTCAATCTCAACCGAAGCAAGATCGTGGATATGCTCGAAGAACCCCGCCTGTATGACAACCTGATCCGGACGGGCAATAGGGTGGACCAGATTTACGGCCTGAATGCCGTCGGATTCTTCAGGGACGAGGCCGACATCGCGGCCAGCCCCGTCCAGACCTTCTCCACCGTCCGCCCGGGCGACATCAAGTACGAAGATGTCAACAAGGACGGCATCGTCGATGAGAACGATATCGTGGCCATCGGCAGCGGCGGCACTTCTCCGGAGGTCTTCTACAACTTCCATCTCGGAGCCGAGTGGAAGGGACTGGGCTTCTATGCGCTCTTCCAGGGGGCGGCTTCCTACGGGGCGGTCCTCAACACCAAGAGCATGTATTACCCGCTCGTGGGCGACACCACCATCTCCCGGCACTATTATGACAACCGTTGGACGCCGTCCGGCCAGGATGCCCTCTATCCTGCCCTGAGCAGCCAGGACAATTTGAACAACTATCAAAACAATACGCTGTTCCTGGCGGACCGCTCCTTCCTCAAGTTGCGCAACGTCGAGTTGTATTACAGGTTCAGGGAGGACCTGCTGGCACGCACGCGCTTCATCCAAGGAGCCCGCATATATGTCCGCGGCAACGACCTGCTGTCTTTCGACCGGCTGGCCGTGAGCGATCCCGAAGCCTACGGCACTTCGCAACTCTTCCGCAGCGTCGTGGCCGGGGTCACATTAACCTTTTAATTGAAAAACCTGTACGGATATGAAACAGAGAAATATCTTTCTTGTCGGCCTTTCCGTCCTTTTGCCTGTTGCGTGCAGCAAGCAGATGGAATACAAGGAGTACATCGTCTATGATAGGGACTACATCACCTCGACGTTTGCCAACGTAGGCGGCTTCATGACCGACATCTACAACACGATGGAGTATGATTACGGCAACTATTTGAGCGGTGCCATGCTGGCATCGGCTTCGGACGAGAGTGAGTACAGTGTCATCGGCAATCCGATTGAGACTTTCTACAATGGCGGCTGGAGTCCTTCCAAGCCGATTTCCGGCACGTGGACGAACATGTACAAGGGGATTTCCACCTGCAATATCGTGCTGTCCGAAATGATGGGCCTGAACTTCGAGGAACTCGAACTGAACAAGGACTACATGCAGCAGAAATACCGTTATGACAACTACCGGCACGAGGCGCGCTTCATGCGTGCATTCTTTTATTTCTGCCTGGTCCGCCAGTACGGCGGCGTCCCGCTGGTGAAAGAGGGGATGACCCATGAAGAGATCAATCAGATGACCCGCAATTCTTCGGATGAAGTGTTCGGTTTCATCATCTCGGAATGCGACGACATTCAGAATAAGATCATCCGGGACTACACGGATCTGGGCGACTATGCGCTCGGAACGGCGGAGGACGGACGCGCCGATCAGCTGGCCGTGCTGGCGCTCAAGGCCCGAGCCGCCCTTTATTGGGCGAGCCCGCTGTTCAATCCCGGCAACGACAGGGAGCGTTGGTACAATGCCGCTTTGTACAACAAAGAATTGTTCGATGCCTGTGCCGCCCGCGGCAAAGCGCTGACGGACAATTATAAAGACCTCTGGTCTACGCTCAACTACACGACGGCCGCCATTGCAAAAGAGATTATTTTCGCACGCCGCATCAGCGGGGTCAACAACTATGCCGAATCCTACAATTATCCCGCAGGTATCGAGAAAGCGGCCTCCACCACGGATGTCGATGGTATCGTCGGCGCCAACTGCCCGACGCAGAACCTGGTGGATGCGTATGACATGCTCAACGGAAAGTCCATCTTCGAGCCCGGAAGCGGATATGATGAATCCGATCCGTACGCAAACCGGGATCCCCGCCTGGCCCAGACGGTCGCTTACAACGGCATGCGGTGGCCGGAGTACAGCGGAGCCCGGAATCTGCAGACTTATGTCGGCGGGGCCAACGGCATTCCTTTGGCCGGCGCCACCACGACGGGCTATTATCTGAAAAAACTCCTGCACGGCGAGATCGACCTGGGCGCCAACAGCAAACTGAAGCAGAACTATCACACATACGTGCTTTTCCGCCTGGGCGGGATCTGCCTGGATTATGCGGAGGCCGTATTCCAGTATCTGGGAAATGCGGATGCGACGAGTTCCGAGTTCCCTGTATCGGCGCGCGAACTGGCAGGCATGACACGGGTGCGCGCCGGCATGCCACCCTTCGAGCCCGGTATGTCCGATGCGGCCTTCTGGACAAAATACAAGCGAGAGCGTATGGTTGAACTCTCGTTCGAAGGTCACCGTTTCTGGGATGTACGCCGCTGGAAGGAGGCGGAAAAATATTTCACGAACATCGTCCGGATGCAGATCACCCGGGAGGGGGACAATTGCACCTATACCCGCATGGACGTCCTGCGCCAATGGGACGAAAAGATGTACCTCTTCCCGATTCCGCAGACTGAATTGATGAAGAACGGTAAACTGGAGCAAAATCCCGGGTGGAGATAACAATACTTTCGCAGCTTTTGGTTTTTGGTTAAACTTTTTTCGGGGACGGCTCAGGCCGTTCCTGATTTGTATTCCTTGGGTGTCTTGCCGAATTCGTCCTTGAAGAGTTTCGAGAAGTAAGCCGGGTTTTTGATGCCGACCATGAAACTGACCTGCTCAATCGTATATTTTTTGTCCAGGAGCAGACCGGCGGCCTTGTCGAGCCGGTAGATCCGGATGAGGCGGTTGGGTGAGGTGCCGGTGATCCTGTTCACTTTTGCATAGAAGGAGGACCGCCCCATGGCCATGGCGGCCGCAAACGCGTCCACCGTGAAATCCGGATCGCCGATGCGTTCTTCCATCACCGCGTTCATCTTCCGGCGGAATTCCAGTTCGGCATCTTTTTCAAGCAGCTGTATCTTGACCTCCCGTATTCTCCGTTCCTTCTCGGCACGGGCCTTCAGCCGGGTTATCTTCCGGTCCGTCAGGCGGGTGAACGCCAGCAGGGTACAGAACAGCAGGGCATAAAGGAGACAGGCGGGGGCCGAGCGGTAAAAGGGTGCCTTGATGCGGAGGGGAACGGACAGGGTCTCTATCCTGAAGGAATTGCCCGCCGAAGACCGCAGGTGCAGGACATATTTGCCCGGCGGCAGGTTCCGGAAGGCGGCTCGGCCCGTCCGGGACGCCGGCCCCCGCTGTCCGTTGTATCCTTCCAGTTCCCAACTGTAGCGGGTTTCTTCCCGGAAAGCCAGGTTGGTGAAGCAGACGTCGAAAGAGTTGTCCCGGTACGGCAGAACGATGTCGTCGAGTCCGTCCCGGATGGTTCTCTCCCCGATTTTCAAAGCGGTGATGTGGAGCCGTCCGGGAGAGCTGATTTCTTCCGCCATTTCCGGACGGAAGACCAGCAGACCGTTGTTCGTTCCGCTCAGGACCGTCCCGTCGGGCAGGTTTACCAAGGTGCCCGGGTTGTGTTTGTCGCCCGGCATCCCGGAGGAAAAGCGGTGGTTGGAAAAGGATTCGGTCTGCGGGTCGAAGCAGGAGATTCCGTTGCTGGTCGACAGCCACAACTTCCCGGACCTGTCCTCCGTAATGCCGTGAATGTTGTCATTGATGAGCCCGTCGCGGGTGCTGAAATGCCGGAAGGCGATTTCTCCGGACGGCGAAACATTTGCCCGGCCAAAGCCGTATCCGTGCTCCGCAATCCAGACTGTGCCGGAGCGGTCCTCGTACAGGGCGCCGATATCGTCGCTCTGCAGGGGGCCGTTCCCTGCCGCCCGGATGTTCAGATACGCTTCCGGATTCTCCAGCAATTCATCCGGATGGAAGACAAAGAGCCCTCGGCTGGACCCGGCCCAGATTCTTCCGTCCCGACCGGAAAGCAGGAGATGGAAGCCGGGGTTCGGATCATGGTCTGAAAACAAACGTGTGAACTGATAGTCGCCGTTCCCGTCCCGGAGCCCGACGCCCAGCCCGTCATCGGGCAGGGCCGCCCAGATCCGCCCGGCTCCGTCTTCCAGCAGATCGAGCACTTTGTTCTCTCCGAAGGATGCCGGGCCGTCGTGACGCTGCCTGTATCGGGCCTCCCCGATTTTCAGGCCTTCTTCGCCGGCGCCGATCAGGATGTCTCCGGCGGACGTTTCGAGCGCACACCGGACCGGGGAACGATAAGAGCCGGGCGCCGTCTCTTTCTCCATTTCCGGGAGCCGGATTCTGTGCAGAAGCCCGTCGCCGGTGGCCACCCAGGCCTGTCCGCCGATGTGCCGGACCATCGTGACCATATTTGCATGCGGTGACGTCACATCCGGATGGTTGAGGTGAATATAGGAAGCATGCATTCCCGCTATGGTGATTTTGAAGAGTCCCAGGAATTCGGAAGCTACCCAGACGGTCCCTTCGCTGTCATCGGTCACATCCAGCAGGAAAGCGGCCTGTCCGTCGGGGCAGAGGGATTCCAGGTCGATCCGGACCGTCTCCCCGGACGGCCGGACGAGGAACAGCCCCTGTCCGTGTGTCGCGATCCACAGGGAACCGTCCGGGGAGACGGCGAAGCGCGGACGCTCTTTCCGCAGGTGGAGGACTTCCCGGTTTCCGGTGTCGATCAGGTGGATATGGCCGTCGTGCGCGGCACGGACGAACAAGGTTTTCCCGCGCTCGTTATAGGCGAATCCGTTTCCGGCGCTATCGGATTCCGTCCTTGCGCCGGGGAGCGTGTATTCCGGCGGCGCTGTTTTGATGACGGCATCCGTGAAACAGAACAGGTAAGTACCTTCCTGCGTGAAGATTATCCAGTTGTCCCGGTACTCAAGTGCGCCCGTCACCTGTCCGGCTTCGGGAGGCAGGACACCGCGGGGGAGCAGCTGCTCCTGGACAAATTGATAGATACTGCCGTCGGCCGTAATGTGGAAGTCCGTTCCGGCGTAGGAACAGCGCCGGACGAAATGCCCGCTATCTTTGACCCGTGCGGCTTCTCCATCGCGGGCGATGCGGACCAGTCCCTGCTGGGTGCCGATCCAGACAACGCTTCCGACCCCTTTTTCGATAAAGGTAATCCGGTCGGAAGGGAGCGCGCCGTTCGCCTTTGAATAATGTTTCCCGGGTTTGATCTCCTTCCCTTCCGGAAGCATCCGCTGCGCTCCGCCCCTGCGCCTGCCGAAGAGCCAGACTTCGTCATCGAGGATGACAAAAGCGTCCGGGAATGCGGCATGCTCTCCGGCGCTGTTCCTCAACGGGAGGAAACGGCCGGAGGCCAGGTCATAGCAGGCGACGTGCGCGGCAGGACTCTCGATCCAGAGATGGCCCTTCCGGTCCTCCCGGATGCTTTTGATGTGCGGAAAAAACGGGAGACCGGCCACGCCGTCCCGGCAGACGATCTGTTCGAATTCGTTCCCGTCGTAACGTATCAGACCTCCATCGATCAGCCCCAGCCAGAGATACCCTGCACTGTCTTTGAACAGCGTCTGGACGGTGTTGTCGGGCAAACCGTCCTCCGTTGTGTACTGGCGGAGGATGTATTGCTGGCCCGATAAGGGGTTGGTCACTCCGGCAAGACCCGCCAGCAGCAGAAACATAAAAGATCGTCTCATGGTTTTTCATATGGTCAAATTTTTCAAAAGCCCTGATAGAGAAAGTTTTCCGGGGCTTGACAGTGTCAGGGGCTTCAACTGGGCCTGGGGGGGGTGCTCAATTCAATGTAAATTCCGGCATGCGGACACGGCTAAGGTACGACTAAAATCCGACAATATCAACTCTTTCGGGGAGCGTGCCCGGTTCTCAGGCGGCCTGGCCGCTCCCATGAACCGCAGGAGATGATGGCAGGTACATAGTTTTTTCGGGAAAGTATTGCTACCTTTGTATTCGAAATCTACTATACGAAATGAAACAGCTCAACACCAAATTGATGCATCCGGCGGAGCAGCTCGCGCTGATCATCGGCCGGATCTACCGCAGCGGCCTCACGACGACTTCCGGCGGCAACCTGTCCATCATGGACGAAAACGGGGATATGTGGATCACCCCGGCCGGCATCGACAAGGGTTCCCTGACGGCGAAAGACATTATGTGCGTCAAGGCGGACGGCACCATCGTCGGTCCGCACCGCCCTTCCTCCGAGTATCCTTTCCACAAGGCGATCTACAAGATCCGCCCCAAGATGCACGCGGTCATCCACGCGCATCCCCCGGGACTCGTGACTTTCAGCATCGTACACCAGATTCCGGACACCAGCATCCTGCCGCAGGCCCGCAATGTCTGCGGTCCGATCGGTTTCGCTCCGTATGACGTGCCGGGCAGCGCCGCCCTGGGCGAGAAGATCGCCGGCGAGTTCAAGAAGAATCCGGACTACAAGGCCGTCATCATGGAGAACCACGGCGTGGTGCTCTGCGGCGAGGACATCGCCGACGCCTATCAGCGTTTCGAGACCCTCGAGCTCTGCGCCCGCACCATCCTGAACGCCAAGACGCTCGGCGAGCCACACTACCTCAGCGAGGAGGAGCTGCTCTTCCACGAGACTCATCTAGTGGGTGATTACCAGCACTTTATGAATGTCGAGCATCCCTCCGACGAGCGCGCCCTGCGGAGCGAGATCGTCCGGATGGTCCGCCGGGCCTGCGACCAGAAGCTGATGAGCAGTTCCTACGGCACCGTCTCGATGCGCTGGCGCGGCAACGACTTCGTGATCACGCCTCCGGGCGTGCAGCGCTGGGACATCGACGAGGAGGACCTCGTGCAGATCAAGGACGGGATGGCCGAGGCCGGCAAGACCCCGAGCCACGCCACCGCGCTTCACTATGAGATCTACCGTCGCAACCCCAAGGTCAATGCGATCATCCTCACGCAGTGCCCTGCGCTGATGGGCTACTGCACCACGGATGCCGAGTTCAACGTCCGTACCATCCCGGAGAGTTGGATCTTCCTGCAGGATGTGCCCAAGTTCCCCTTCGGCGCCCACAGCACGGATCCCGGCAAGGTCGCCGAGGTCTTCCGGAACCGCCCCTGCGCGATGCTCTCCAACGACTCCGTCGTCGTGGCTTCCGACTCGCTGATCAACGCCTTCGACCGGCTCGAGGTCGCCGAGTTCGCCGCCAAGTCGCTCATCCTCGCGACTCCCGTCGGCAAGCTCCACCCGATTACCGACAAGGAAGTCGAAGACCTGCGCGTCGCCTTCCACGTCGGGGAATAGTTGTCTTGAAAATCAACTACTTATAAAATAACCTTCGGTTTATTCTCCGAAGGTTATTTTATAATCCATTGATAACCAGCGCTCTCAAATCCGCGGTTTTCGGATGACCCGGATGATGAGTGAGAGCAGGTATACCAGCAGGCCGTAAATGATAGGGATTGTGCTGACCTTAAGTCCGCCGAACGCAACCAGCGGACTGATGGCACCTCCCGTCTGATACAGGGCGTCAAAAGCATTGTACAGTCCGAACAGCAAAGAGAGAAGTGCGACCACCGGAGCCGCAAGTCCGATTTCCTTGACCCACCGGGGTGCTTTCCAGGCTGCAAAAAGCAAAGCCACCAGCAGGATTGTAATCAGGCTCATCCACAGGGGCCTCCTTGCGAGAAGAGGACAGGAAGGGACGAGGTTTGTGGATCTGCGGCCTGGAGCGCTTCGGGCGGTGACTGGAACGAATTGGACAGCGCCTGCAGGGGAACGGAAAGGAGTGCTTTCTGAATCAAGACATTCATAAGTGGTATGGGATTAGTGTTCTGATGCAAAGGTAAGCAACCTCCCATAATCTGAAAGTCTGAAACCCCTGTAGCGTTGTCAAATCCCCCTGTCTGTCAGAGAGGGAGCGGAAGATAGCGGAATTATCCGTATTTTTGTCTTGAGATGAAGAAAGCGCTCTGCCAAGTCGGATATTACCTTGCCGCCATGATCCTGGTGGCGGTGATTCTGCTGAGTTTCGGCTATACTTTCGGCGAAGCGCTTTTCGTCGGGACCATGTTCCTGCCCGGAGCCCTGGCGGCCCGCTGGCTCTATCCGAAGATTTCCTTCGTGCGCCGCGGGGAGGGGATCCGGGACTGCCTGTTCGTGACGGCCGGCCTGCTTGCCGGGGAAATCCTGCTGGTCCGGCTCCTGTAGGATCACGAAAATAATCCGTGATACGGAGACAATTTCTGCAAGAATTGCGTATCTTCGCATAAACCAATTTCTTGCAGTATGAGAAAAGCATTTTCGCTCCTGATGCTCTGCGCCGCCACGGCGCTGATGGCCGCCTGCGCTCCCAAGCCGGGCTGCCTGGAGATTTCTTTCAACTATACCAAGCAGGCCGGCGGCGGATCCAACCAGTATGCTGTCTGGGTTGAGAATGCCCAGGGGCAGGTGGTCAAGACCCTGT
This sequence comes from Bacteroidales bacterium, assembly GCA_017458145.1. Classification (GTDB taxonomy): domain Bacteria; phylum Bacteroidota; class Bacteroidia; order Bacteroidales; family UBA932; genus Cryptobacteroides. Next base: position 23,403 of record JAFTGA010000024.1, read on the forward strand.
TCGTGACCGAATTTACCGCCAAGGGCCGCAGCCGCGACGGCTCCAAGCCGCAGCGCGGCTACACCTTCCGCACCTCCTGCGTGCCGACCTGGGTCCAGCATGTAGATGCCAACAGCTTGACGGACGGGCAGATGGACGCCTTCACCGGCGCCACGCCCGCCGAGGGCGGCGTCCAGACCTTCACCTGGGACTTCACCGACCAGGCAGGCCTGCCTGTCGCCAAGGGAACGTATCGCCTCTATGTTGAAGCCACCTACAACGGCGCCAGCGTCGTGACGCACTGCGGAGAAGTCGCCTATGGCGCTCCCGCGGGCGACCTCCCGGTCGAGACCTCCTACATCGAGAAGACAGACGAACGCATTGACATGATCACAGAAGTCAGGGCCCGGAAACTGTGACCCCTGGCATTTAATCACTTGCAAAACAACCTTCGGAAGAATCTCCGAAGGTTGTTTTGTATCTATTTGATATTCAAAAAAAAGATGTGGAGGCATTCAAAATCATATAAAACCAGTGGTTAAACGTTTGCTCCGCCGGCATCTGCAGATCTTAAAAGATTGTGTTTCTGCTATTTAGAATAAACGGACAATAATCAACTGCGAAACGGTTAATTGTATCGATCTTTGGGCATGACATCGATTCGCAGAAACAGTATCCATGGCTATGACCATATTTATTTTTACTCAGCAGCGGACTGCCTGGTATGGTTCACGCAGCTCTGTATCCTGGCCCGAAAATACAATATCCGCATTTTGTCGCTCTGCATTATGCTCAATCATTATCACATCCAGGTGAGAGCTTCCTCTGCGAAGGCGTTGTCTTCTTTTATGCGGGATTTGACAGCGCAGTTTACCCGGATGTATAATCGCCGGTATGCCCTGATAGGAAGATTGTTTTCAGGGCAGTTTGCCAATGCCTCGAAGACAAAGGACCAGAAAATCAAAGAGAATTACATATACATCTGCAACAATCCCGTTGTCAAACGGGCTGTGTCTCGTGCCGAGTCGTACCGATGGAATTTCCTCGCTTACATGGATTGCCCGAATCCATTTTCCAAGCCCGCCGACCCTGACACATGCTCAGAGGCAATGAAACTGGTCCTTGCTGCAGTGCGCGTGCGTCGGAAGATGAATCGCCCTGTTGATTATCTGTTTTTCGAAGGGGCATATTCCCGCTTAACTGACGAAGAGAAACGGCAAGTGCTGGATTATATTGTTGCGCAGTACAACGTCATTGATTATGCGGAAGCCAGGAAAAAGTGGGGTGATTACTCCACGATATGCACAATGCTGGCGACAGTTTCCGGATCTGAATATGATCTGGCTGAAGAATCTGTCAAAGAGGACTACCGGCATTACTACAAGATGATCCGCTTGTCAAAAAACGAAGGATACGACTTGACCCGGACTCGTTTGGGAGGACTGCCGCTGTCGGAACAATACAGATTGGCCGTTTTGTTTCAGGATGAGGTGGGCGCCTCAGCGGCAGAGATCACCAAGTTTTTGCATGCGCCGTTTTGACAGGGCTTGATTCTCAGTAACTTATAAATTAACCTTCGGAGTTTTCTCCGAAGGTTAATTCGTAAGTAGTTGATTATCAATTACCGGACGATGGACGATAGATGTCCGAAGGACAAGCAGTCAGTCCGTCAGGCGATACTTGTGCCGGTTTACAGCTCGTCGGCGTGGGCGAGGAGGTATTTCTCCGCCTCGGCGCTCCACAGGCCGTTGTGGGCCTTGCAGATGCGGTCGAGTTCGTCATAGACGGGTTTGCCGATCTTGCCGAAGTCCGCGATGGCGGTGAGCGGCATCGTCACGTGGGTGTAGATGAGCTTCTTGCCGCCCGGGATGTCCGGGAGGTTCAAGGTGGTCTCGACCACGGCGTTGAGGCCGCCGATGTGGGTCACGAGGCCGGCGGGGTCCATGCCGAGACCCATGTAGTGGAGGGCCTCCTTCATGTCATCGGTATTGCCGCCGGAGGTGCCCACGACGTGCGTGGAGTTGTAGTGGACGTTGTAGAAGTTGAACGGAGCCTTGAACGGGGACTTGCCGGGTCCGGCGAAGAAGTTCAGGCAGCCGTCGAAGGCGAGGATGTCGTCGGCCTGCTCGACCACCGGGGCCACCGGGGCGAAGCAGAAGACATCATCGTAGCCCTCTCCGCCGGCGATATCCTTGAGGAGTTCGACCGGGTTGTCAACAGCCGTGTTGACATAGTGCAGCTCGATGCCGCGGCTCTTGGCGAATTCTACGGTATAGAGCGAAGCGGCACGGTCGAGGCGCTCCTGGTTGATGTCGGTCACGACCAGCAGCGAAGGACGCATGTCGTCGCGGTGGAGGACGTAGTTGATGGCGGCAAGCCCCATCGGGCCCACGCTGGCGAGCAGCGCCATCTTGCCGCCCTGCTTGATCTCCATGTCGTGCACATACTTGCCGGGGTGCGTGTGGTAGTTGGCGTGCATGGCGCCGATGACACAGCTCAGCGGCTCGCTCAGGGAAGCCGGATAGAAGGCCTCGCCCTTGTAGGGCAGCAGGCAGCCCTGCTGCATCACCTCGGCCGGGATCACCACGTAGGTGGCGTCTCCGCCGATGTAGGGGTAGGAGTATCCCGGAGCGCTGTAGATGCCGACGGGACCGCCTTCGTAGGTGAGCGCGGGCTGGATGGAGAATTTGTCGCCGGGCTTGAACTCGCCCTGCCATTTCGCGCCGACTTCGACGATCTCTCCGGCAAACTCGTGGCCGATGATGGTCGGATGCTCGGCGACGTCGTTGGGGACACGCTTGTGGGAGGCACCCTGGTGGGCGGCCTTGTAGGAAGACATACAGATGCTGTCGCTGACCACCTTGGCCAGGATCTCATCTTCTTTGATCTGCGGGAGCTCGAACTCTTCGAGTCTCAGGTCATTCACGCCGTAGAGGCGTACAGCTTTGGTTTTCATCAATGTATGGTAGTTAATGGTTATTTGCTTTTATCAGGGGCCGCCGGGGTGCCCGGCAGCGGTTTGTAATTCTTGAGTTCATCCTTGAGGTAGTCGACGGCCTTCTCGAGCTGGGCGTCCTTGCCGAGCCAGTCCTCGAAGGGGTTGATGTCCACGACGATGTCGGGATCCACCCCGTGGCCTTCGATGATCCATTCACCGTCGGTGGAGTAGGAAGTGAAGAACGGGGTGCGCATGTCCTGTCCGTCCACGAACTGGCGGGAGCCGGAGATGCCCACGATGCCGCCCCAGGAGCGGGTGCCGATCAGCTTGCCCAGGCCCAGCTGGCGGAAGCCATAGGGGAAGAGGTCGCCGTCGGAGGAGGAATATTTGTCGATCAGACAGACCTTTGGTCCGTAGAATGTCTCGTTGGGCACGGTGCGGTTGCCGCCGTTGCGGTACATGTTCATCCGGTAGACCTCGCGCTGCAGACGCTCGAGGATCATCGGGGAGACGTTGCCGCCGCCGTTCATGCGGTCATCGATGATGAGGGCCTTCTTGTCGAGCTGGGTGTAGAAGAGCTTGGTGAACATGTCCAGGCCTTCGGTGCTCATGTCCGGGATGTGGATGTAGCCGATCTCGCCGCCGGAGAGCTGGTCCACCTTTTCGATATTGGTCTGCACCCACTCGTAGTAGGCGAGGGCCGACTCGTCCGCCACCGGCTTGACATAGACGGTGCGGGCTCCGGCTCCGTTGGCGCCTGAGGCGATCTTCAGCGAGACAGTCTTGCCGGCTTTGCCGATCAGGGCCTGGCCCGGGTCGAGCAGGTCCTTGGCCGGGATGCCGTTGACCTCGACGAGGTACTCGCCGACCCTGGCGTCCACGCCGGGTGTGCGGAGCGGGCAGCGCAGGGATTCGTCCCAGTCGGCGCCGCGCCAGATCTTCTCGATCCGGAAGGCGCCGGTGCGGCTGTCCTTGCTGTACCGCGCGCCGAGCAGGCCGGTCGGGATGCGCTTGATCGCAGGGCTTTCGCCGGAGGTGATGTAGGCGTGGCCGACGTTCAGTTCGCCGATCATCTCGCCGATCAGGTAGGTCAGGTCGTCGCGGTGCTTGACGTAGGGGAGCATCTGGCCGTATTTCTCACGCATGTGGTTCCAGTCCACGCCGTGCATGTTCTCCACGTAGAAGTTGTCGCGGGTGATGCGCCAGCTCTCGTCGAAGATCTGGGCCCATTCGGCCTCGTGGTCGATCATCATGTCGATGTCGCCGGTCGGTACGGCAGCGCCGCCGCGGCCGGCAGGACCGCCGAAGCTGACCACCTTGTACTGGCCGTCCGTGCGCACGAGCGCCTTCTTGGCGTCCGGGGTGAGGGCGATCGGCGTGGTCGGGACATCCGAGGTCTGCAGGGTCTCCAGGTCGAGGGCCTTGATCCCGCCGCCAGCACCGCCGCCGCGCGGACCGCCGCCCGTCATCCCTCCGAAGCCGCCGAAGGAGCTGTAGTACAGCTTGCCGTTGTCGGCGAGGATGAGCCGGTAGCGGCCGGCATCCAGCGGGAGGGCCGTGATGCGCTGCGCGAGGCCGTCCGGATCGACCTTACATGAGGGGGCTCCGCCCCCTGCGACCCCCTGCGGCCTTGAACCCCTTTCCGACTTCGCCTGCGACGAAGTCCCGGGGCCGGCCGGCCGGCTGGTGCCGGCTTCGCTTCGCTCAACGCTGCCCGCAGAATCCGGGGTATACTCGTCACTCTCCAGCGTCATCGGGTTGGGGGTGTCCTTTGCGAGCGGCAGCACGAATACGTAGTCGGAGACGTTGTAGGAGGCGTTCCACTCCACGGCGGAGTACTGCGAGCGGAACTCGCGGGAGGAGGTGAAGAAGAGGTACTTGCCGTCGCGCGAGAAGAGCGGCGATGCGGCATCATACCAGCGGTCGGTGACAGGGTAGCTCCTGTGGCTCTTCATGTCGAAGAGGTAGAGGGTGCTGACAAAGTTGGGGGCCGTGGTGGTGTAGGCGGCCCAGCTGCCGTCCGGCGAGAGGGTGAAGGAGCGGATGCCGGCGCGCTCGCCCACCAGCAGGCGGGTCAGCGCCCGGGTGTCGGCGTCGAGTTCATACACGTCCCAGTGGAGCGTGGAGAAATAGAGTTTCTTCCCGTCCGGGCTCCACTGCAGGCCGGAGGGATAGCCCTCCTTGAAGGAAGTCAGGCAGTTCGCCTCGGTCATCTTGTCCGCCGGTGCGGTATAGACCTGGTACTCGCCGGAGGCGTCGGACAGCCAGGCGATGCGCTTCCCGTCGGGGCTCCAGACTGCCTCGCGCTCGTGGGAGGAAGGCGAACGGGAGATGTTCACGACGGGACCCTTCTCCGCGGGAAGGGAGAAGATGTCGCCGCGCACCACGGCCAGCAGGCGCCTGCCGTCGGGCGACAGGGAGAACCCGCCCGGGTTGAGTCCCTCGCTGCGGTATTCGGTGCGGCTCCACACGCCGTCGTCCGCCAGGGTGATGCTGACCTTCTCGGCAGCGCCCTTCCGGACGTCGTATTTGTAGATGTAGCCGCCGTTCTCGAAGACCACCAGGCCGTCGGCGCTGTGGGCGGGGAACTTGCAGTCGTATTCGGTGAAGCCGGTGACCTTGCGGGTCTGCCTGCTGCGGGTGTCATAGACGAACAGGTTCATCGTCCGGTCGCGGTCGGACAGATAGTAGATCTCGTCGCCGATCCACATCGGGAAGATGTCCTGGGCGTCATTGTCCGTGATCTTCTCCAGCCGGGTGGTGCCGACGGTGTGGATCCAGATATCGTCTGCCTGGCCACCCCGGTAGTATTTCCAGGTGCGGAATTCGCGGAACATCCGGTTCATCGCGAGCCTCTTGCCGTCCGGGGAATAAGAGCAGAAACCTCCTTCGGTCGTGGGGATGAACTCCGGCAGTCCGCCATCCACGCTGACCTTGCAGAGCTGGGCGCGCAGGCCGCTGAAGCACCACTGCTTGCTGCGGTAGATGATCTGCTTGCCGTCCGGGGTCCAGCCCATCACGATGTTGTTGGGGCCCATGCGCTCGCCGACCTTGTCCCGGCCCACCAGGGCGCTGTAGGTCAAGCGTTTGGGCTCGCCTCCCGTGATCGGGATGGTATAGACCTCGGTGTTGCCGTCGTACTGGGCGGTGAAAGCGACGGTCTTGCCGTCCGGTGAAATCTTGGGGAAGCATTCGTAGCCGACATCGGAAGTCAGTTTGACGGCGCGGCCGCCATCCTGGTCCACGCTGTACAGGTTGCCGGCGTAGCAGAAGACGATCTTGCCGCCGCCTACGGCGGGGAAGCGCAACAGGCGCGCTTCCTCCGCCGAAGGGGCAGCGATGAGCGGCAGAGCCGCAATCAACGTGACAAAAGCAATAAGGAGTCGTTTCATATCAAAAACTAACGGTTAATAACAAGTCTGCTAAGCGAGCATCACCTGGCCGCCCGTCACCGGGATCGCCTGGCCGGTCTCGCCGGTCTGGTCGATCGCGTAGAGGATGGCCTTGGTCACATCCTCGGGATTGCAGCCCTTGCGCATCGGCACCTGGGCGAGATAATAATCCTTGACATCCTGCACCGTCTTGGCGCCGGGGACCTTGCCCGCCGCGAGGTACTGCACGAAGAGGCCGTTTACCGGATTGCTCCAGAGCGGTCCGTCGTAGAAGTTGCCCGGGCAGATGGAGTTCACCTTGACGCGGAACGGCGCCAGCTCGAGGGCGAAACTCTGCGTGAGGCCGATGCCGCCGAATTTGCCTCCGGCATAGGCGAAGTTGGCCTTGGAGCCGCGCAGGCCGCTCTTGGAATTGACCTGCACGATGTCGGCGAAGTACTCCGGATCGAGGGCGGTCTGGATCTTCATCACGTGGCTGGCCACCTTGGCGCAGAAGAAGTAGGCCTTGTAGTTGATGTTCGTCACGAACTCGAAGTTCTCGGGGGTCATCGCCTCCAGGCCGCCTGCGCGGAGCACGCCGGCATTGGACACGAACACGTCGAGGGCGCCGAAGTTGAGGACGGTCTGGCGGATGAGGTCACGCAGGCTGTCCATGTCGGCGACATTGGTCTTGACGAAGATGGCGCGGTTGTTCTTCGCGATGGCGTTGAAGGCCTCCGCGGTCTTCTCTCCCACGGCCTCGTTGAGGTCGGCGACCACGATGTTGGCGCCTTCCTGCATGAGGTTGCGGGCGATGCCTTCGCCGAAGCCCTGGGCGGCGCCGGTCACGATGATGGTCTTGCCTTCGACGCGGCCCTTCGAGCCGGCCCCGGCGACCTTGCGGCGGTAGTTCTCCACCTCCCAGTTGTCGATGAACTCGATCTGGCGGCGGGTCATCGGGTGCTGCCCGCCGAAGCTCCAGGCGTACCAGGCGATCTTCATCGCGTCATAGAAGACGTCGGTGATGATCCGGGCGTTCTTGGCGTTGTCGCCCACGGCGACGAGGCCCACGCCCTTGATCAGCAGGACCTTCGGGGTGTGGCCGCGCTTCTCGACATAGGCTTCGATCTTCTTCTCGGCCTGGGCGGCGAGCTTGTCGCACGGGGCGTCGAGATAGATGTATTCGCTCTTGCAGTACACGATGCCGTCCGGGGTGAACGGGGACAGGACCGCGTCGGCGGCCGCCTTGCTCTCGATGAAGGAGTTGATCAGCGCGTTGTTGGTGACCTTGAGCGTCTTGAGCCCGCGGCCACCGCGGCTCAGGACCGTGCGGATGGCCGGGATGGTCTCGCTGACGCAGTCACACACGGGGGCTTCGCCCTGCGGGACGGGCCGGACTTCCTTCTCCAGGGTGGAAAGGATGCCGTCGTACACCTGCTCGATCTCTGCGGTCGTGTCGGCGCCCACGAAGATGCCGTGGTTCTGCAGGAAGATGACCTGCGGCTCGCGGCCGTGCTCTTTCTTGTAGGCGCCCACCTTGTCGTACACTTTCTTGAAGAGCGTGTAGCCGGGGTCGGTGTAGGGGATGTAAAGGGCGTCCGGGAAGAGCTGTGCGCACTTGGCCTCGGCGTCCTTGGAGCACATCAGGCCGCCCACGAGGGTCGGGTGCAGATGCACGATATAGGCGGCTTCCAGGCAGTTGTGCATGGAGGTCTCGACGGACGGGCGGCGTCCCTTGGTGATGCAGGCGGCGGCCAGGTCGTTCTTGACCTGGTCCTCGCGCTCGGCGGTGTCGGCGCTGTATTTCTTCTCGCCCATCGGGTTGAGCAGGGCACGGTCCAGCACGGCGAAACCGTCCTCGGTGATGGTGGCGAGGGCGTGGCCGGAGGCCTTGACCCAGAGACGGTCGGCGGTCTTGTAGGAAGTGTTGCCGCCGCCGGCGATGACGAAGCGGTCGTCAGCGCCGTATTTCTGCGAAATGGCTATGAGAGCCTCGATTTCTTTCATTGTGCGGTTATGGTTTTGGTGATGAGGGCTTCGCCCTCTTCGATGGTCTGTGCGTGGGTTGCGGGGTCCCCAAAAATCTGCTGATTTTTGGGGTGCACCTGGTGGGCGGCCACGGTGCAGGCGCCGCGCCAGTTGATCTCCTTGAGCTTGGCGGAGAGGTCCGCCGCGTCGCGGGTGCGGAGTTTGATCGGCTCCAGGGCGGGGGTGTTGTGCTCGGACCCGAAGGTCACGGTGAAGCCCTCGTCCTCCAGGTAGCCGGCGTACTGCTCCAGCACGGCCGTGGTGTTGCGGGTGGTGATGAATTCGACGGAGCGGAAGCAGCGCTTCCTGAGTGTGTCGGCGGCTTTCATGAGGTCTCCCTCGAAGTCGGTGAAATTGCCCTTGGCGTCATCTGCGAGGAAGGGGTAGGTGGGGATGCCGCCTGCCGCCTCGATGATGCGCTGGACGGTCTCCATCGGCAGGAACGCCTTGGGATCCTCGGGCACGAACGCCGCGCCGCCCGCCTTGAGCAGGTTGCCGCGGATCTCGTTCTCGACGGCGGCCGCATCGGCGGGATCGCTCTTGAGCGGCTTGCCGAAGATCTGCTCGTAGAGGGCGCGCTTGCAGTTCTCACAGCCCGGACGGGCGTCCACCGCCAGGCGCAGGGCCTTGGCGAGGTGCCGTTCGCGGATGGAGCCGCGGGTCAGCGTGTCGCGCACCTGGGCGAAGGAGATGTTGAAACCGGCTTTCACGGCATCGAGATGCTCGTTGAGCTTGGCACACATCCGCTCGACCTGGGCGTTGGACTCGGCCTTGACTGCAGCGAGCTGCTCCGCCTCCTTGCCTTTCAGGATCACGGGATAGGCGAGGCCCTTGCCGCTGAGGTAGGTGCGTCCCGGGTTGTTGGGATCGTTCACCCGCACACCGGCGGCCTGGTCCTCGACGTTGAGGGAGATGAACTCGATATTGAAAAGAGGGAAGAGGTGGCGCTTGCCACACTCTTCACTCCATTCACGATATCCGTCCATCGAGTAGAAATCATTGATTCCAACCACCTTCACCCCTTCTTCAGCGGCCATGTCGAGAGCCTGGGTGACCCCGTCGAAGGCGCTGAAGGAGTAGGGGGTGTGGAGATGGGCGTTGACGTCAAAAGTCTTCATACGCTAGACACCTTTCTTGGCGCGGATGATGGCCTGTGCGTCGGTCTGGTTGCTCACGGGGACGTAGTCCTTGAGCGGAACGATCTTCTCATTGATCGCGTCGAGGAACCACTCCGGCTGCGGGAAGAAGGCTTCTTCGAGCTCGTGGCACGGGGTGATCCAGTTGCGGGAGCCGAGCACGACCGGAGCGGCGTCGAGGTAGTCGAAGCAGAGCTCGGTGATGTTGGCTGCGAGGTCGTTGAGGAAGGATCCGCGGGCGGTGGCGTCGCCGGCGATGATGATGCGGCCGGTCTTCTTGACGGACTCGATCACCTTCTCGTAGTTGAACGGCACCAGGGTGCGGGCGTCGATGACCTCGGCCTCCATGCCGTATTTCTCCTTGAGCAGGTCGGCGGCCTTGAGGGCGCGGTAGAGCGTGGCGCCGATGGTCAGGAAGGTGACATCCTTGCCTGCGCGCTTGATGTCCGGCTCGCCGAGCGGAATCTCATAGTATTCGGCCGGCACGCCGCCCTCGTGGAACTGCTCGCCGATGCCGTAGAGACGCTGGCTCTCGAAGAAGATGACCGGGTCGGTGCCCTGCAGGGCGCTGTTCATCAGACCCTTGGCGTCGTACGGGGTGACCGGGAAGACGACCTTCAGGCCCGGGATGTGGGTGCAGAGGGACGTCCAGTCCTGGGAGTGCTGGGCGCCGTATTTGGAGCCGACGGACACGCGGACGACGACCGGCATCTTGAGGATGTTGCCGGACATCGCCTGCCACTTCGGGAGCTGGTTGAAGATTTCGTCGCCGCAGCAGCCGAGGAAGTCGCAGTACATGATCTCGGGAATCACGCGGCCGCCGCACATGGCATAACCGAGGGCGGTGCCGATGATGGCGGCCTCCGCGATCGGGGAGTTGAACAGGCGGTGGTACGGCAGGGCCTCGGTAAGTCCGCGGTACACGGCGAAGGCGCCGCCCCATTCGCGGTTCTCCTCGCCGTAGGCGATCAGCGAAGCGTCTTTGTAGAAGCGGTCCACGATGGCCTCGAACACGCCGTCGCGGAAGTTGTACATCTTCATGCTGCTGACCGGCTTGCCGTCCTTGTCCTTGTAGAAACGCTCCTTGCCGGCGATCTGCTTGACGCGCGGATTCTCCTCGAGCGGCATCAGCACGTCGGGCTTGGCGTCGCTCAGGGAGTCGATGCTCTGGTTGGAGAACATCATGTCGCCGAGCAGTTCGTTGTCCTTCACGAGGTCCATGCGCGGGGACACCTTCTCGTCGATGGCGAGCTTGTAGCAGTCGAAGATGACGTCCTTGACCTCCTTCTGGATGGCGTCGAGCGCCGCCTGGTCGCACAGGCCGGCCGCGATGAGCTTCTTGCCGTAGGCGACGATGCAGTCTTCGGCCTCCCAGGCGGCGATCTCCTCCTTGGTACGGTAGGAGGACTGGTCGCTCGGGGAGTGGCCGCTGTAGCGGTAGGTCACCACGTCGAGCAGGGCCGGGCCTTCCTTCTTCTCGAGCAGGGCCTTCTTGCGGCGGAAGGCGTCGATGACGGCGAGCGGGTCGTAGCCGTTCACGCGCTCGGCGTGCCAGGCCTCCGGGTTGAAGCCGGCGCCCAGGCGGGCGGGGAAGTCATAACCCATGGTCTCGCCGCGGGTCTGGCCGCCCATCGCGTACTGGTTGTCCATCACGTTGATGAGCACGGGCAGGCCGCCCTTCATGTCGCCCTCCCAGAGGGTGTGGAACTGGTCCATGGAAGCGAAGGTCATGCCTTCGAGGACCGGGCCGCGGGCCATGGCGCCGTCGCCGAGGTTCGCCACGACGATGCCCTTCTTGCGGTTGACTTTCTTGTAGAGGGCTGCGCCCACGGCGATGGAGCCGGAGCCGCCCACGATGGCGTTGTTGGGGTAGATGCCGAACGGGGTGAAGAAGGTGTGCATCGATCCGCCGAGGCCCTTGTTGAAGCCGGTGGTGCGGGCGAAGATCTCCGCCATGGCGCCATAGAGCAGGAAGCGGATGCCGAGCTCCTTGGTGTTCTTGCCCTTGTAGCCCGTCTTGGCGACGGCGAGGGTGGCGCCGTCCCAGAACTCTTCCATGATCTTCTTCAGCTCCTTGTCGGGGAGGATCTGGATGGAGCGCAGGCCCTTGGCGAGGATTTCGCCGTGGGAGCGGTGGGAACCGAAGATGAAGTCGTCGGTGTCCAGGTTGTAGGCCATGCCGACCGCGGCGGCCTCCTGGCCGGCGGAAAGGTGGGCCGGACCCGGGTTGTTGTATTCCACGCCGTTGTAGCCGCCGGTGGTCTTGACGAGGTTGAGCATCGTCTCGAACTCGCGGATCACGAACATGTCGTGATAGATGCGCAGGAGGTCCTCCTTGGTGAAGTTGCCTTCCTTGAGCTCTTGCTTGACGGTTTTCTTGTACTGCATCACGGGGATCTCGGGGATCACGATTTTGTGCTCTTCCGGACGCAGGGTCTTGTTGGGATCGATGTAAAGTGATTTAGGCATATTGTTGTGTTTTTGGTTATTTGAGTGAAAATGCGGTTTCCTTGATGATTTCGGACACGGTCGGGTGCGGGAAGACGACCTCCTTGAGCTGTTCGAGGGTCATCTCGCCCTCGATGGCGATGCAGGCGGCGGCCAGGATCTCGGAGCAGGGGTTGCCCAGCATGTGGACGCCCAGCACCTCGCGGTATTTCTTCCCGACGATGATCTTGCAGATGCCCTCGCCGCCCTCGTTCTCGGCGACGAAACGGCCGGAGTAGGCCATCGGGAGCTTCACGACGGTGAAGTCGATGCCTTTCGCCTTGGCCTCGCCCTCGGTCAGGCCGACGCCGGCCACCTCCGGATTGGTGTAGACCACGCCCGGGATGGCGTTGTAGCGCATGCGGTCCGCCTTGCCGAGGATGTTGTTCACGGCCACCTCGCCCTCGCGGGAAGCGGTGTGGGCGAGCATCGAGAAGCCCGTCACGTCGCCTGCGGCATACACGCCGGGGATGTTTGTGCGCATCTTCTCGTCCACCTTGATGCCGACCGGGCGGCCGGCTTTATTGAGGGTCATCTCCACGCCCAAGTTCTCCAGGCCGAAGCCCTGGAGGTTGGCGCGGCGGCCCACCGAGACGAGAATCTTGTCCCCGCTGACGCGGCAGACCTTGCCTTCCGGGTCCTCATAGACCACGGTGTTGCCTTCGATGCCGGTCACCTTGCAGCGCAGGCAGAAGTTGATGCCGCGCTTGGCGTAGATGCCCTGCAGCATCGTGGAAATCTCGTCGTCGAGCGGACCGAGGATTTTCGGCAGCATCTCCACGACGGTCACCTTGGTGCCGAGGGTGCTGTAGAAGGCGGCGAACTCCATGCCGATCACGCCGCCGCCGATCACCACGAGCTCCTTCGGCTGCTCCTTGAGCGCGAGGATCTCCCGGTTCGTGACGATCACGTCGCCGGCTTCCTTGAGCCCCGGGAACGGGGGGACGACCGCCTCGGAGCCGGAGCAGACCAGCAGGTTGCGGGCCACGTAGTCCGTGCCTGCGGCGCTGACGGTGATCCCCTCGGCGCTGCGGCCCTGGATCATGGCGGATTCGTTCACCACTTCGACCTTGAAGCCCTTCATCGCAGCCTTGATGCCGCCGACGAGCTTGCGGACGACCTTGTCCTTGCGGGACACGAATTCTTCGTATTTGTAGGCAGGGTCCTTGACATAGACGCCGTAGTGGTCGCCGTTCACGGCATAGTTGTAGACCTTGGCGCTGTAGAGGAGGGTCTTGGTCGGGATGCAGCCTTCGTTGAGGCACACGCCGCCCAGGGACTTCTTCTCGAACAGGACGACTTTGAGGCCGGCCGCGCCGGCACGCTCTGCGGCCACATAACCACCGGGACCGCCGCCGATAATCGCTAAATCGTACATATTGCTGACAGGTTGTTAGAATTCAACTTCGAGGTTCTCGATTTCCACGGCCACCTGCTTGAGGAAGCGGGTCGCTTCGCCGCCGTCGATGGCGCGGTGGTCATAGGTCAGGGACAGGCCCATGTACGGCACGAAGGCGTACACTCCGCCGCCGAGGTCCTTCGGACGCGGAACGATGGTGCCGACGCCGAGGATGGCGCTCTGCGGGACATTGATGATCGGGGTGAACCACTCCACGCCGAAGCCGCCGAGGTTGGAGACCGTGAAGGACGCGGCCTCGCTGGCGAGCAGGTCGGGGTTGATGCTGCCCTTCTTGCAGTCGTCCGCCACCTTCTTGAGGTTCTTGCTCAGGCCGACGATGTTGAGGTCTTCGGCGTTCTTGACGCACGGGACCATCAGGCCGCGCTCGGTGTCGACCGCGCAGCCCAGGTTGACGGTGTTGAAGATGCGCATCGCATCGCCCAGGCAGTGGGAGTTGACGTTGGGGAACTTCTTCAGGGCCTTGATCACGGCGAAGCAGACGAAGTCGTTGATCGTGATGTTGGCATCGATCCGGCCTTCCTCGAGGGCCTTCTTGGCCTTCTTGCGGAGGGCCTGGATCCTGCGGGCGTCCGCGCCGAGCATGTGGGTGAGCTGGGCGGAATTCTGCAGGGAGTTGTACATGCTCTTGGCGATGAGCTTGCGCATGTTGGACATCTTCTCCACCTTGAACTCCTCGCCTTCGCCTGCGATGTCGGTGTGGTTCGGCTGCCAGACCTTGAGGTCGGACCCCTTGACCATGCCGCCGATGCCGGTGCCCTGTGCGGGCGCGGCGAAACTGCCGTCCTTGGCCATGGCCTTTGCCAGGCCGCTCTTCGGCGCGCCTGCGGCTGCGGCGACGTCGCGCTCGATGATGCGTCCGTGAGGGCCGGAACCGGCCACCTGGGCGGTGTCCACGCCCTTTTCGTCAGCGAGTTTGCGGGCGCGCGGGGACACGGGAGCGTTGGAAATGACGGGACCTGCCACGGGAGCCTCCGCGGCTGCAGGGGCAGCTTCGGCCTTCGGGGCGTTTTCCGGTGTTTCTGCTTTTTCGGTCTTTTCCGTCATTCCGGGCTGCGACCCGGAACCTCCTGCGGCGCCGTCCGGTGCGAATTCGGCGAAGGACTCGCCCTCGTTTCCGATCACCATCACGTTGGTAAGCACGGGGATCTCGTCGTTGTCATTGAAGAAACACGCAAGGACGGTGCCTTCGAACTTGGACTCTTCGTCGAAGGACGCCTTGTCGGTCTCATAGCTGAAAAGGATGTCGCCGACGGCTACCTTGTCGCCGACTTTCTTCTTGAATTCAGTGACGATGCAACTCTCCACTGACTGGCCCTGCTTGGGCATAATGACTACGTTTGCCATAAAACTTGGTTGGTGTATTAGAAATTAGTTAACTGTTTCCTGTAGTTGTATCCGGCTGCGTCCAGCACCGGGAACTGGTATTCCTGCAGGACGCGCCTGAAACGGCCGGGGTCCCGTTTCCCGTCCTGGCACCACTGCACTTCCGACAGGGCGAGCAGGCGCGGGAGCAGCATATACTCCAGATGCTCCGGGGTGCTGATGTATTCCGTCCAGAGATTGGCCTGGACGCCGAGGATGTGGTGTGCCTGCTCCTGCGGGATGCCCTCCAGGGGATCCAGCGAGTAGATCTTCTCCAGGGTCACGATGCCGTTGAATCCGAGGGGCTCCGCGTCGCGGTCCTCGGACTGCAGGTAGTCGAAATAGCAGTGGGAGGTGGGGGCGAGGATGGCGTCGAAGCCGTGGGCGGCCGCCTGTTTCGCTCCTGCGGTGCCGCGCCAGGACATCACGGTCGCGCCCGGGGCGAGCTCCCCTTCGAGGATCTCATCCCAGCCGATGATCTTTTTGCCCCGCGTTGCGAGGAATTCCTGGATGCGGTGGGTCACATAGTTCTGCAGGTACTGCTCGGCCGTGAAGTGCCCGTCCCCGCGGATGCCCAGCTCGCGGATGCGGGCCTGGCAGTCGGGGCACTTCTTCCACTCGTCTTTGGGACACTCGTCCCCGCCGATGTGGATGTATTCGCCCGGGAAGAGCTCCGCCACCTCGCCCAGGACCGCCTCCAGGAAGCGGAAGGTGCCTTCCTTGCCGGGACAGAGGACCTGGTCGGACACGCCCCAGATGGTCCAGGCGGCATAGGGCCCGCCCGTGCAGCCGAATTCGGGGTAGGCGGCCAGGGCGGCGAGCATGTGGCCGGGCAGGTCCACCTCCGGGACGACGGTGATCCCGCGGTCGGCGGCGTAGGCCACCACCTCGCGGATCTCGTCCTGCGTATAGAAACCGCCGTAGCGGATGTGGTCGTTGGAGGAGAAGTCCCTGCCGATCATCGTGCCTTCGCGCCAGCAGGAAATCTGGCTGAGGAGCGGATAGGACTTGATCTCGATGCGCCAGCCCTGGTCGTCGGTCAGGTGCCAGTGGAAGCGGTTCAGCTTGTAGATCGCCATCACGTCGAGGTAGCGCTTGACTTCCTCGACACTCCAGAAATGCCGGGAGGAGTCCAGATGCATCCCGCGCCAGGAGAAACGGGGCTTGTCGCTGATGGTGCAGCAGGGCAGGGACCACCTGCGGTTCTCGGCAGGCTTGTTGCCGTAGATTTCGGCGGGCAGCATCTGCCGCAGGGTCTGCAGGGCGTAGAGCACACCGTTCAGCTCGCCGGCACGGATGACGGCGAGGCCGGGCCGGACCCGGATGGAGTAGGCTTCGGGCTCCATGGAAGCATCGTGGAGGAAAACCATCCCCTTGATCTTGCCGGTGGCCAGGGCATCTGCGAGCCCGAGGGGCGAGGAGACGGTCGTGGCCTTGCCGCTGACATAGCCCAGTCGGGCGGCGAAGGCCGTGACGGCTTCCCGGGCTTTCGGGTCCAGGGCGGGATCGCACTTGAAGGAAATGCCGCTCACGCGCAGGGAGCCCTTCTGCAGTTCCGCCTGCAGGGGTTGCGGGATGATGTTGTCCAGCGCGGACGCGCGCGCGCACAAAGAAAGTATGCAGAGTGTCAGGGTGGTCAGTAAACGTTTCATCATGTAAATATAATCAATAAATCAGTAACCCGAGCACTCCGGCGCCCAAAATTATCGCAATCGGCCCCGCTTTTTTCGTGATGCCGAGTGCGAAGGCCGCCGCGAAGATCAGCCAGGACTTCCAGTCGGGGAAGTTTTCGCGGATGATGCTGACCTTCGGGGGGAGCGCGGTCCAGTCTGTGCGGAAGATGAGTACCAGCGCCGCCGCGCCGATCAGCCCGGCCACGGCGGGACGCAGCGCCGTCATCGTGTCGGCGAAGGTCCGGCTTTCGTGGAATTTATTGAATACCTTGATGATGAGGAAGAATACGAGGAAGGAGGGGAGGACGATGGAAAAGGTGGTGAGGGTGGATCCGAGCACCCCCGCCAGGTGGCCGTAGCCGGCATTCTCCATGACCTGGTAGCCGACGTAGGTCGCGCAGTTGATGCCGATCGGTCCGGGGGTGGACTGGGAGATGGCCACGATGTCCGTGAATTCCGCCTGCGTGATCCACTGGTGGGCCGTCACGACCTGTCCCTGGATGAGGGAGAGCATCGCTCCGCCGCCGCCGAAATTGAACAGGCCGATGAAAAAGAAGGTGAAGAAGAGTTGTCCCAGCAGTCCGATCATGGCTTTTTCTGTTTGAGAAGGGAGATGCAGACGGACACGGACAGGGTCACGAGGATGATCCAGATGGGGGAGACTTTCAGGAAGGCGACGCCGAGCAGGGAGCCGATGGCGACGGCCCAGGTCCACCACTGACGGCAACCGGACTTCGCCATCCGGACGGCGGGCACCAGGATCAGGGCGACGGCGGCCGGGCGGATGCCCTGGAAGATGCGCTTTATGATCTCATTTTCACGAAATTGCGTAAAGAACATCGCGATCAGCAGGATGATCACCAGCGAGGGGAGGACCGCCCCGACCGCCGCGGCGATGCTGCCCCTGACGCCCCGGATTCTATGGCCTGTGTAGATGGCCATGTTGACGGCCAGGATCCCGGGGGCGCTTTGCGAGAGGACGATGATGTCCTGGATGTCTTCGGAGGAAATCCAGCCCCGGGAAGTCATTTCCTGCTCGATGAGCGGGAGCATCGCGTAGCCGCCGCCGATGGTGAATGCTCCCATCTTGGCGAATACGCCGAACAACTTCCAGAGCGATACTTTTTCCATTGTGCGCAAAGGTACAAAAAAAAGCTATCTTTGCAGTATGTGCAGAAAACTGGTCGCTTTTGTCTTTGCGCTGCTGATGCTCAGCGCCTGCGGACTCCGCGTCAGGGAGTCCCGTCTCGGGGAGGGATACGCCGCCACCTCCGTCAATGCCGCCGTCTTCCGGGCGGCATCGGTCACGAGCGACGGCCGCTGGCAGTTCGCCGCCTGGTATGACGCCGACGGCGCCGTGGTCGTGGCCCGGCGGGCCCTGAATCCCGACGGGGAATGGACGTCCGAGGTCACGGATCTGCGCGGTGACTGCACCGATGCGCACAATACCATCAGCCTGGGCCTGGACGGCGCGGGGTATCTGCATATCAGCTGGGCCCAGCACGGCGTGCCGCTGAAATACGCCCGGAGCCGGACCCCGTATCACGCTGATTTCGAGACGATCGGGGAAATGGTCGATGCGGATATGGAACGCCACGTGACCTACCCGGAGTTCCGCCGTTTCGCCGGCGGCGACCTGCTCTTCGCCTATCGCGACGGCTCTTCCGGAAACGGCGACCTGGTCCTCAACCGCTATGAGACGGCCACCGGCCGCTGGACGCGCGTCCAGTCCCGGCTCATCGACGGCGAAAGGGAGCGCAATGCCTACTGGCAGATGTATATGGACGCGCAGGACGTCATCCACCTGTCCTGGGTGTGGCGCGAGACCTGGATGGTCGAGACCAACCACGACCTCTGCTATGCGGCCTCGCGCGACGGCGGACGGACCTGGCATCGCTCGGACGGCAGCGCCTATGAGCTGCCCATCACCCTGGAGACGGCCGAAGTGGCCTGGGAGATCCCCCAGGGCAGCGAACTGATCAACCAGACCTCGATGACGGCCGACCTGCAGGGGCATCCCTGCATCGCCACCTACTGGCGGGAACCGGGCGACAGCATTCCGCAGTACCGCCTGGTCCGCTTCGGCGGACGGGTCTGGAGCATGTCCCGGGTGGGCGAACGAAAAACAGCTTTCTCCCTGGTGGGCGGCGGGACGAAATCCATCCCGATATCCCGTCCGCAGATCGTCACGGACGGAAAGCGGACAATGCTCGTTTTCAGGGATATAGAGCGTGGGAGCCGCGTCAGCGCGGCCATCAGCCTCGACCTGCGCCGCTGGCAGGTGCACGACCTCACCCCGGACTCCGTGGATGCCTGGGAGCCCAGTCTGGACTATGAGCGCTGGAAGCGTGAAGGCGTCCTGGACCTGTTCGTACAGCGTGCGGGACAGGGCGACGGCGAGAAGACCGTCGATCTCCCGCCCCAGCCGGTGCGGATCCTGGAAGTCGCCTTTTGAAAAGAAAAAACCGCGGCAGAAACGAGTTCCGCTGCGGTCATGGGGTGGAGATAGTCGGATTCGAACCGGCGACCCCCTGCTTGCAAAGCAGGTGCTCTACCAGCTGAGCTATACCCCCGGGTGGTAAACAAAAAACGAAACAATGCACACGCGGCGTTGTTTCGCTTTCCCTGTAGGCCCGCGCGGAGTTGAACCGCGGACCTCCACATTATCAGTGTGGCGCTCTAACCAACTGAGCTACGAGCCTATATAAATATTGAAAGACACGTACAGGCAGTCCCGGAGAGACGAGCCTTGTGGCACGAACCGCGAGCGACGAGTGTCAAGGATCGAACTCCAAAAAGGA